>JACQZB010000164.1 GCA_016207925.1 Nitrospinota bacterium | reverse complement strand
TCGCGCGCCAAGGTGGTGCGCGTGGCGGGCGTGACCCCGGAAAACCTTAAGATTCCACCCATGGGAGGCTGACCATGAATCATCGGCGCGTTTTATGGAAATCGCTCGCCGCCGCCGTGGTGGCCGTATCACTGCAAGGGTGCCTGTGGATGGTGGCGGGCGGCGCGGCGGGCGCCTACCTGTGGAGCGAGGGGAACCTGGTCCGCCATTACGCGCAGCCGCTTTCCACCACACGGGAGGGGGCGCGTTTCGCCCTGCGCGACCTTGGCTTGGCGGTCGAGGAGCAGAAGATTGACCAGCACCAGGGCCGGTTGACGGCCAAGCAGGGCAACGGCGTGCCCGTGATGGTGACGCTGGAACGATGGACTGACCGGGAGACGCGCGTTTCCGTGCGCGTGGGGGCGCTAGGCGACCGCGCGGGTTCCGAGCGCGTACACGAAGCCATCGCCCGCGCCCTGCGCTGACGGCGCGTATCCGTGGCCGGCGTCCGTTTTGGGGTATCCACCTGCTGGCGCTCGCGCTCTATTTCCGATGGCGAGAGGTTGGCCGAGGCCGTGGCCGCGCTGGGCGCGCCGGGGGTTGAGATAGACTACCGGATAAGCGCCGCGAACCTCCCCTCCCTGCTGGCGGCGTTGCGTCGGCTGGGGGCCGCCGTATTGTCCATCCATGCCGTGTGCCCCGCGCCGGAGGGGAAGGAAAACGCGCAGGTCGCCGAGGCGTGGCAATTGGATGACGAGGATGACCATGCCCGCGGCGCTGCGGTGCGCGATGTCGCCGCCACCCTGCGCCTGGCCGGCTCCATCGGGGCGCGGGCGGTGGTGGTTCACGCGGGGATGGTGAAGATGGACCGCGACGTCCACGAGCTGCAGAAGTTGCACGATATGGGCGCGCTGGACTCGCCGGAGGGCCGGCGCCGGGTGGACGAACTTAAACGCGCGCGCCATGCCCGGCGCGGACGGGGCGTAAGCCAGCTTATCCGCAGCCTGGAAGAACTCGATCCCGTGGCGCGCGAGGCGAAGGTATGGATCGCGCTGGAGAACCGGTACTACCTGCGCGAGACGCCCACGTTCGAGGAAATGGCGGTGGTGTTCGCGCGCATGGAAGGTTCCATGACGCGCTATTGGCACGACACCGGCCATGCGCGCGCCCAAGCCAACCTGGGGATAACCCCTTTCGAGGCCTGGCTGGAAAATTTCGGGCGGCTTGCGGTGGGCGTCCATCTGCATGATGTGGACGGCTACACCGACCATCAGGCCATTCCCGCGGGCGGAAACAATGGCGTGGATTTCAACTGGGTGGCCGGACGGCTGCCTGAGGAGGCCCTGCGGATCGTGGAACTTTCGGACCGCGTCACGGACGAGGCGGCCCGTTCGACCGTTGAATGGCTCCGGGAGAAAGGGATCGCGTAAGCGCCATGGTGACCTTGGGATTCGACCTGCGCGCGTTGCAGGAGGGCTATAAGGCGCACAAGCGGCGCGGCATCGGCGTGTACACCCAGGCGCTGTTCAGCCGCCGGCGCCTTGCGCCCGCCTCGCTGGCGCTACGCCCCCTGTACGATCCGCGCTACGAACACGCCGCCGCGAAGGAGCATGGCGCCGCGCCCTACCAGGCGGGCGCGCGGGGCGCGTTGCGGCCTTTTCTCCGGGAGTACCTGTGGCAGCACGCGCTGTTCCCCGGCGCCGTGGAGGCCACGGCGCGGGCCGGAAAGCTGGACGCCATGTTTTTTCCCAGCCACCTGGACGCCTCCCACCGCCTGCGGCTGCCCTACGCGGTGATGGCCCACGACATGATCCAGGCCGTGGTGGATACGCAAGGGTTCTCCCTCAAGCGCCGCATCCACCTTAACGCGCAAACCGCCGCGCTGCGGCGCGCCGAGCTGGTCATGGTCAACTCCCGCGCCACGATGAACGACATTATCCGCCTGGCCGGAGTGGACGAACGCAGGATCAGGATTGCGTACCTGGGCGTGGATAAGGCGTTCCATCCGGGCGCGGAGGCGGATCTTGCGCGTCTTCGCCTTCCGGAGCGCTTCATCCTCAACGTCGGCGGCGTGGACTGGCGCAAGAACACCCGGTTGTTGCTTGAGGCGTTTGATGCGCTGGCCCAGCAGCGGCGTGACTATTACCTGGTGATGGCGGGGGAAATGCAAAATGATCCGCGCTTCCCCGATCTGGTCCGCGGCATCGCCGCGCGGGGGCTGCAGGATCGTGTCATCACCACCGGCTTTGTCAACAGGGAGGAGTTGGCCGCCCTGTACGCGCGCGCCACGGCGCTTTTGTACCCCAGTCTGTATGAGGGATTCGGCCTGCCGCCGCTGGAGGCCATGGCGAGCGGCTGCCCGGTGATCTCCACCACCCGCGCCTCGATCCCCGAAGTGTGCGGCGATGCGGCCATCCTGCTTGATCCCGATCAGACGGAATCCTTCGGTCATGCGTTGGTATTGCTGGCGGAGGATGAAGGGGAGCGCCGGAAGTGGTCGCGCGCGGGGGTGGAGCGGGCGAAACAGTTCTCGTGGGACAATTGCGCGTCGGAAACGTGGCGCGCGCTGGCGGAATGTTTCGGCGCGATGGACTAGAATCCGTAGGCGCCGGATTTGAAATTTTCCTCGAACTTTTCGAACACACCGCGTTCCTTCATCAATTTCACCAGTTCGCCGTCGAGTTTCCCTTTTCTGGCTTCCTCCTCGAGAATGCCCAGCGCGCGTTCGGATGACATGGCTTTTTTATAGGGGCGGTCGGCGGCGGTCAGCGCCTCGAAGAAATCGGCCACGCACAGTATCCTGCTTTGCAGCGGCATCTGGTCCGCCGTAAGGCCCTTGGGGTAGCCGGAGCCGTCCAGGCATTCGTGGTGGCTGCCGGCGTACAGGGGGGCGCGGGCCAGTTTGCGGGTGAACGGAATCTGTTCAAGCATCCTGATGGTGATGACGATGTGGTTCTGGATGATCGTTCGCTCTTTTTCATTGAGCGAGCCTTTGCGGATCGTAAGGTTTTCCAATTCGTCGGCGCTAAGGCGGGGAAGCGGGGCGCCCTCCATCTCAAACTGGCGCGCGGCGATCTGGCGCAGCCGCTCGATCTTGCCGTCGTCCAGAAATTCCCCCGGCGTGTTGCACGCCAGGGTGAAATCGCGCTCCGCATGAACTTCGGCCATGGCCTGTTCATGGGCGCGGGCGAGGTTCTCCAGCTTCTCCGGCGGGGCGCTCCCTTCCGTCAGCGCGGCGCGGCGGCGCTGGTAGTCCGCCTCCTGACGCGCGGCGATCAGCGCGTAGCGGGTGCGGATCAACTCCGCGCGGTCGAAAATGGTTTCCAGCTTCACCGACTTGTCGAGCACATGCTCCGGGGTGATGATCTTGCCGATGTCGTGCATCAGGCCGGCCACGCGCAACTCGTCGTAGTCGTCGCGGCCAAAGCTCACGCCGGCGTAGGGGCCGCTGGTTTCATCGTTGATGGTCCTGGCGATCTCCATGGCCAGCCCGGCCACGCGGCGCACGTGGCCATGGGTGTACTTGGAGCGGGCGTCAAGCGCCGTGGCCATAACCGCCAAAAAGCCGTCGAACAGCCGCTCGGTCTCCTTTACCAGGCGGACGTTGGTGATGGCCACCGCCGCCTGGCTGGCCAACGATTCGGCCAGTTCCACGTGCAAGGGCGTGAACGCCGTCACGCGGGCCGTGGCCGTGTCGAGCGCGTTGATAAGCTGCAACACGCCGATAACGGCGCCTTCGTGGTCCAGAAGCGGCGTGGCCAGCATGGACACGGTGCGGTACCCCGTGCGCGCGTCGAACGCCCGCGGGCCGGTGAAGTCGAAACCGGAGTCGTGGTACACGTCGGCGACGTTGACGGTGCGCTTGTTGATGGCGGCGTAGGCGGAGACGTAGCGCGGATCCATGGGCACGGGGGGAAAGGCGCTTGGCCCGCCCTCGCGGCCCCCCGCGCGGATGCCCAGCGACAGGTTGCGGCTGATCTTGAACGACAGGGCGTTTTCTTCGGCGAGGTACAGGGTCACGCCGTCGGCGTGGGTGAAATCCAGCGCCTCGTCCACGATGCGTTCCAGGAGCGCGTCGAGGTTCTTCTCCGCGGACAGCGCGATGCCGATGCGCGCCAGGCGCGACAACAGGCCGCCCGTTTCGCCATCGCCCCCGCCCGTTCCGGAAACACTCGGCAGGCTCATGGCCGGGGCGGCGCGCTCATCGGAACTGCTCGTGGATGCGGGCCAGTTCCCCTTCCTCGTACAACTCCACCCATAGCTTCACCAGGCGCGGGTCGAAGTGCTGCCCGGCCCCCTTGCGGATTTCGTCTATGGCTTGCGGGGCGGGCCAGGCTTTCTTGTAGGGGCGGTCATTGATCAGGGCGTCGTACACGTCGGCGATGGCCACGATGCGCGCGGCCATGGGGATATCCTCGCGCGCGACGCCGTCGGGATAGCCGGTGCCTTCCCATTTTTCGTGGTGGCTGCGGGCGATGGTCCGGGCGAGCATGAAAAAGGGTTTGCTGGCCAGGATGCGCTCGCCGTGCAGGGTATGGGTCTTGATGATCTCGAACTCCTCGGCGGTAAGCTTTGCCGGTTTTTTAAGGATGGCGTCGGGGATGGCCAGCTTGCCCACGTCGTGCAGAATGGAGGAGTAGCCGATTTCCTCGCACTCCTCCTGCGGCAAGCCGGCCTTGTGGGCCAGCGCGCGCGAATAGTACTGGATGCGGTGGACATGGTAGCCGGTGTCGTAGTCCTTCGCCTCGGCGGCGGTGGCCAGCGAGAAGATGGCGTCCATGTTCGACTCGCGCAGCTCCACCGTGCGCTCTTCCACCCGCTTTTCGAGGGTTTCGTTGAACTGGGCCAGCCGCTGGTTGGCGTGGCGCAATTCCTCGTACAGCGCCTTGACCCGCAGGTGGCTTTGGATGCGCGCGCCGAATTCCTCGGTGGAGAATGGCTTGACGATGTAGTCGTCCGCCCCCAGGCTCAACAACAGCTTCATGCTCTCTTTTTCGGAGATGGTGGTGGAGACGATCACCGGGATGAACTGGAACCGCTCATCCACGCGGATTTTCTCCACCAGGCGCCGCCCGTCCATGTTGGGCATGTTGATGTCGGTCACCACCATGTCAATTTCGTCCGCGCGCCGGTTAAGCTCCTCCCAGCCGCGCAGGCCGTCCACCGCCTCGATGACGGTGTGTCCCTGGCGCTCCAGCAGGTGGCGGGTGATGGCGCGGATCGTGCCCGAATCCTCCACCACCAGGATCAGGTGCCCCGGCTGGCGCGCCACGTTCTTAAGGTGCGCCTTGATGAACGCCCCCACCCGGCCATGGGTGAACGGCTTGGCCATCACCTGCGCCGCGCCCGCGCGCAGCGCCAACTCCTTCTGGATGGGATCCTGCATCCCCGTGATGACGATGAAGGGGATGTTGCGCGTGCTTTCGGAGGATTTGAGGCTGTTGAGCAGTTCCACCCCGTTGCCGGTGTCGAGCGCCACGTCCACCGTGATAAGGTCGGGCCGGAGGCTGTTGGCCAACTCCAACCCTTGTTCGGCGCTGGCGGCCAAGGTGACATTGCAGCCGATGGACTTGAGTTCGTCCTCCAGCACCATTCGCGACAAATGGTTGCTGTCTATGACCAGAACGTTCGCCTCGGCGCTTCTCATCATTTCATGGTACGGGTCAGCAAGCGCGCGCAAGTCCATTATCGCTGGATGAACACGCGCATAGCCGCTATGTTATTATTGCCACCATGTATGTATTAGACCGCTACATTATAACAGAACAGGTCAAGATTTTTCTTCTGGCCACCTTTGTTTTGTTCTCCGTATTGGCCCTGGAGAAGGTTAATTTCCTCTCCAACCTGCTGCTTACCCAGCACGCGCCGTTTACGGCGGTGGTCAAGCTGGCGCTGTACATAAGCCCCACGTTTCTGACGCTGGCCACGCCCCTGGCGGTGCTGATGTCCACGCTTTTGTTGTACTCGCGCCTGTCGGCGGATAACGAGATCACCGCCATGCGGGCCGGAGGGGTGTCCATGCGGCGGCTGATGACACCGCCGTTGCTGCTGGCCGTCGTGGCGGCGGCGGCGACGCTGTACCTTACGGTGAATTTGACCCATCGCGGCGCCTTGGCCTTCCGCGCCACGGTCATTGAAATCCTGCAAACCAGTTTCCAGCTTGAAGTGCGCGAGGGACGCTTTATTGACACGGTTCCGGGACTGGTGATGCGGGTGGAACAAAGCGATGGCGATTCGCTGGGCGGCGTGTTCATCGCCGACCAGCGCCAGCCCGGCCCCCCCACGATCATCGAGGCGCGGCGCGGCTTTATGTCACCCGATCCCGGACGCGGAATGGTGAACATGATCCTGTACGACGGCATGATCCACTCCACCACCGAAACCGGCGCTTACCGGGTCATCGCCTTCGACCTTTATACGTTGGGATTCGATCTCTCCAAAAAACTCGATGAGCCGCTGGAAAAGGAAATCCCCCACCTGTCGCTGGAGGAGCTGAAAGCCCGCATCGCGGAACTGGAAGCCAAGGGCGAGGCGGCGGACGCCGAGCGGGTGGCGCTGTACAAAAAATATTCGATTCCCCTCGGCTGTCTGGCGTTGGCGATCCTTGGCGTGCCGGTGGGGATCATGACGCACAAACGCGGATCGGCGGGCGGCTTTGGCGTTGGCGTACTGCTGATCGTCCTCAACTATGCGTTGCTGATGGTGGGCGAAGGACTGGGGGCGGGCGGCAAAATCCCGCCGGAGGCGGCCATGTGGGGGCCGAACCTTTTCCTGCTGGCGCTGGGGGCGTATCTCGTCGCGCGCGTGTCCAAGGACACCATGCCCACGCGGTTGGAGATATGGCTTGCCGAGGCGTGGCGCTGGCTGCGGCGCGACACGCAGGAGCGCGCGCCATGATGGACCAATTGCGGGCGTGGGACGAGGCGCTGTTCCTGACGGTGAACACCGGATGGGCCAGCCCCCTTTTGGACGGGCTTATGTCGCTGGCGTCGGTGCTGGGCGAGTCAACGATATTGATCCCCGCCGGGCTTTTGGTGATTGTCCTGTCGTCATCGAACGAGCGGGCCAAACTGGTTGCCGTGTTCATCCTTACCACGGCGCTGGCGGGCGGCGTGCTGCACTTGACCAAGCAGACCTTCCCGCGCGACCGGCCGTTGAAGCGGTTCGAGCAGGAGGTTCAGCGGAATGCCGATGCGGTGCGCGCGCCGCATCACAAGCTGTACCACCGCTCGTTCCCCTCCGGCCATTCGCAGGCGGCGTTCACGGTGGCCGCATTTTTTGCCCTGTGGTACCGGCGCCACCGGCTGGCGCTGTACTCCGGCGCGGCGGTCATCGCGCTTTCCCGTGTGTATCTTGGCGTGCATTTCCCTTCGGACATCATCGTGGGCGGGCTGTGGGGCGTATTCTCCGCCTGGCTGGTATGGAAAATGGCGCGCCGAATGGAGATGGCAAAGGCGGTGGGGACGTAACGGGTTAAACAAAATCGGGTAAATTTTGCTTACCGAGAGCCAGCCAACTTGAGCAAGCGCGCCCCGCGCGGCCGCCGGGACTTGTCATCTTTTTCCACCGACAACCGTAAGCCTAGTGTACGAAGCGTTTTGTCCAGCGTGTCCAGCCGTGGATTCCCGCGCCGGGACAGCGCGCGGAACAGGCTTTCGCGGCTGGCTTTGCTTTTTTCCGCCACGCCCCGCACGCCAAGCCCCTGCGCGTCAGCCACCGCCTTGATGGCGTCCAGAAAATCGCCCCGGTCGCCATGTTCCATGCATTCGCGCAGATATGCCAGCGCGTTGTCCTTATCGGCCAGCCATTCGCGCATGAATTGGCTGTGGGTGCGGTATCCTTTAGGCATGTTCGCCACTCCTTTTGCGAGTCAAATAATCCTGCCAATACTCACCGGCTTTTCGCGCCATTGAGCGGTAATCGCTTTTGTCGCCACCCGCCAGAATCACCACGATGTAATCGCCATCCACGCCATAATATATCCGATAGCCCGGCCCGCTGAAATCGCGCAACTCAGAGATACCCGCAATGCCTTTCAGCGGTTTGTGGCCGCCCAAATATCCCGGCCGCTCAATGCGGTTGATCCGGCGCAACAACCGCGCTTGCACAGGGCGGTCCAGCTTGTGAAGCCATTTCGTGAACGGTTCCACGCCATTGGCGGTCAAGTAATAGACGACCCGCTTCATGGGTTTATGGTAGCTTAAAAGTCACTATAAGACAAGGTGATTTTACCGTTGAGGTTTTAGGTTTGCATCCGCTTTTCCTTCATCCTCTTTCTCTACTTTCGGAATATGTAATCGCTGAAAAACCCCCAAAAAGGTGGGCGTCCGGCCGCCAAGGGGAATGGCGGACCGGACGCCCGGCTACAAGGGGAATGGGCTGGCCGCGGTTAGGCCCGCAGCCATTTCCTTTTCTTCTCGACGCCGGCAAGCTTCTCGTGGAACTGCTTGACGACATCCGGGAAGAGAAGGTTGAAGGGATGGGTTGGGTTCGACGGCAGCGTTTTGCTTTCGTCCATAACCATGGAAACCACGTTGCACTGCGCGATGGCCACGCCGGGGAAAATGCGGTCACAGGAGTCCACGGGGCCGTACATCAGCCAGTCGGCGCCCAAGGAGCTGACCGCCTCGGTGGCCACGTCCACGCCTTTCCAGGCTTCCTTGCCGCCGAGTTTCTCGGCCTCTTTCATCCACATGTACACGCCATTGGCCGGGCCGCTGCCCACGGGCAGGCCGTATTTGTCCTTCACCAGTTCCATGGCGCGGTTGCAGATCATCGAGGTGGGCAGGTGCATCACCGACATATCGCACAGGATCGTTTCGAACTTGTACGGCTCAAGCAACTTCCACATGTTGTCCAGGCATTTAAGGCGCCCGGTGGAAAAGTCGTCCTGCGCGTCCCACAGGCCTATCACCACGTGTTTGACCCCCAGCTTGGCGATGCCCTCCATCTCCTTTTCAAGCTCCTTTTCCCAGAACGAAAGGGAGTTGTAAAGGTAGCGGTCCATCTGCCCCAGGCTGGCCACGTGCTCCGCGGCGGGCTGTTTGACCTTGGTCATGTAGGCGTCGGAGGAGAAGGGCATCCCCGACTCCGCCGTGGCCTCCACGAAAAAGTCTATGTACTGTTTCATCTCGTCGCCGGTGTTGGCCACCATGTCCACCAGCGAAGGCAGTCCGGTGGTTTTTTCCAACTCCTCCAGGCGGCGGATCTGCGCCGTGGCGCCCTCGTGGTTGAACTCCACCTTGCCCTTGCGGGAGATAACGATCTTGTCGCCCGGCCAGAACATGTTGCCGATCATCAGCGGCGGATTGGCGCCCGGCTGGCCCCCCACGAGCCGCCCGCCTATGTTGCAGACCTTTTGTTCTTTTTCGAATTCAAGTTTCATGGCAGTCTCACCATCCCTCTTGAGGTTGTTGCGTCCCTTCCCAAACGTCAATTGCGGGGGCGTCCACCCTCACGGAACCCCGGCTAACGAATAATCCTTGTCGGGAGATAAGGGCAAGACTCATACCCGATGGTGGCAAGCGCGGGATATGAATAAGCGAAAATATTTTCAGCTTATATTTCAACTTGATGGTTATTTCGGGCGGACTTTATATCAGTGTCTTTCCGTCCCGCAAGGTAACGGTGTTTCCATGGGTAACAAATCATTGTATGCCCAAGCCGCCATGGGAATGAACCAATAAGCCCGCAAAAGGCGCTGACCTCCGATCACACTTGCCCAACCGGGTAGTGAATCGTAGAATTGCGGTAAGGATTCCCTTGCCGCCGGGATGTTTCCGGCGTCATTCGGGGGTGAGGACGGACAAAGAGTCATGAAGCGTCCCAGCCAAATGCCACATCCAGCGCCGCCCCCGGGAGGCGGCAAGGAACGGCGGTTCAACAGCCCGCTGGAGCGGCTGTTTTTTCCCCTTCGCTCCCCCTTCGATGATCTGATCCACCATAAAACCTCCCGCGGCGTATTGCTGCTGGCGGCGGCCATCGCCGCGTTGATCGCCATGAATTCACCGTTGCAGGGGGCCTATCTGCGTTTCATAGAGACGGAAATAAGCATGCGGGTGGGGTCATGGTATTTTTCGGAGCCGTTGCGGTTATGGGTGAACGACGGCCTGATGGGGATATTCTTCCTGGCGGTGGGTCTGGAAATAAAACGGGAGCTTTTGGTGGGGTCACTGTCCAGCCCGCGCAAGGCGGCGTTGCCGGCGCTGGCGGCGCTGGGGGGGATGCTGGCGCCCGCCGCGCTGTTCCTGATGCTCAATCCGTCGCCGCCCGATTCGCGCGGATGGGGCGTGCCCATCGCCACCGACATCGCGTTCGCCATGGGGGCGCTGGCGCTTTTGGGGGACCGCGCGCCCCGCGCCTTGTATGTGTTTCTGGTGACGCTGGCGGTGGTGGACGACCTGGGCGCCGTGCTGGTGATCGCGTTTTTCTATACCGGCGGGATATATTGGGAGTACCTGTATTCCGCGATGGGGTTGTTTTGCCTGTTGGCCGGCTTGAACCTTACCGGCGTCCGCCACCCGCTGCCGTTCTTGCTGGTAGGGGCGATCCTGTGGTTCGCCATGCTCAAGTCGGGCGTGCACGCCACGGTGGCCGGGGTGCTGGTGGCCGTCACGGTGCCAGTGCGGCCCAAAACCAACCCAAGATTTTTCGGCGAAAAGGCCCGCGAACTTATCACCGCCTATGAGCTGCGCTGGAGCGGGGATGACAGCGCCGCGACCCATGATGAGCGCCACCACATCATCCGCCAAATCAAGCGCGGCGTTTTTTTGATGGAAACCCCCTTGCAGCGCATGTTGGATGAGTTGCTGATGCCGGTGGCGTTTTTGATACTGCCCATTTTCGCCTTCGTCAACGCCGGCGTCCCGCTGACCATGGACGACCTTGCCCGCGAGGCTGCAAGCCCCGTCAGTTGGGGGGTGGCCCTTGGATTGATTGTGGGCAAATTCGTTGGTGTTTCGGCGGCGGCGGCGCTTGCGGTGTGGACGGGCGTGGGCCAACTCGCCGGCCGGCTTACCCACCGCCACATCACTGGGGCGGCGCTGCTGGCAGGGATCGGGTTTACCATGTCCACCTTCATCGCCACGCTGGGCTACCGGGACGAGCCGGAACTGCTGGCGACGGCGAAAACCAGCATCCTGTTCGCCTCCGCCACGGCGGGCGTCCTGGGATATTTATATTTGCGCTTTTTGGTCCCGGCCGCTCCGGACGCCAAAAACGGCGCCGATGAGGGGCCGCGCGCTGATCCACCATGACGGCGGTGAGACGGCCCAGCGACTTGCCGCCTTGGGCGTGGAAGTAATGGCCGGCGACGTGCGCGAGGAGCCGGTCTGCGACCGGGTGACGCGGGGCGTGAACGGCGTGTTTCATCTGGCGGGAATCACGGGGCGCGTAGGCAAGCCCGACAGCGATTATTGGGACGCCAACGTCACCACCACCAAGCGCTTGCTCAAAGCGGCCACCGCCAACAGCGTGCATCGCTTCGTGTACTGCTCCACCGCCGATGTGCTGGGAAACGTGCCCAGCCCCCCCGCGGATGAAGATACCCCCACGGCGCGAAGCGACATATACCAGATCACCAAGACCTACGCCGAAGGATACGCCTTGAGCAACAACGGCAAGCGCGGGCTGGAGGTGACGGTTATCCGCCCCACGGTGATCTACGGCCCGGAGGATCGCCGGCGGTTAAAGCTGTTCCGGGCGGCGGCGCGCGGGCGCTTATGGGTGATCGGTAAAGGGGACCGGATGATCCATCCTGTGTTCGTGGACGACGTGGTGGAGGGGTTGATTCTGGCGTACCAGTCGCCCGCCGCGCCGGGCCGTGTATATCATATCGGCGGCGAGCGCTATCTTCCCATCCAGGAGTGGCTGCGGCTCATCGCCGGCACGGCGGGCGTGACCCCATCGGTAAGGCGGATTCCCGCCGGGCCGGCATTGGCGCTGGCTTGGGCGTCGGAATTCCTGTTCACCCTGTTCGGGCTGGAGCCGCCGCTGTTCCGCCGCAACATGGCCTTTTATCTTAAAAACCGGGGCTATTCGCTGGAGCGCGCCCGCCGCGAACTGGGCTATGAACCAAAGGTAAGCCTGGAAGATGGCGCCCGCAGAACCCTGGCGTGGTACCGGGAACATGGCTTGCTGGAGTGAAAAAGGCGGCGCGGCCGCCTAGTGTTTCTTGCCGAGAACTTTCTTCAGCTTTTCTTCAAGCACCGCCGCCGTGAAAGGCTTCACCACGTAATCATTGACCCCCGCCTGGGCGGCGGCCACGATGTTATCCTTGAGCGCCTCCGCGGTGACCATGATGATCGGCAGGGACTTGGTGTTCGGGTCGGCCCGCACGGCCTTGAGCAATTCCAGGCCGCTCATCTGCGGCATGTTCCAGTCAAGAAGCACCACGTCGTACTTGTTTTGCTGGATTTTTGGCAGGGCGGTGGTGCCATCGTCGGCTTCGTCCACATTTTTCACGCCGAGCTGGCCCAAAATATTACGCTCGATTTTGCGCATGGTGGCAAAATCGTCGATCACCAACACGCGAATGTTAGGATCAATATCACTCATGAGACACCTTTGCTATGTTCTCCGCTGCGGATTATCATAAAGTTATTGTGGATTTAGTCAAGAGATAAAAAACAACACTGTCGCGCGGGAAGGCTGATCGAATCGTTCACCCGCGCACAAAAATGGCCCCGGCGGCGCTCCCTTTTTCCCGCGGCGGCGTCTAACTGTAGGAGAGAGGGGGCGAGTCTTGCGCCGCCCGGCCAGACGGGCGGGGCGGCGGAGGTCTCCCGCCCTCGCGCAAGGAGACGTCGTATGAAACGGATTGTTGTCCTTGGCGCCGGCACGGGAGGCGCCCTTCTGTCCAACCGGCTTGCCCGCAAACTTGGCCCCAAGGGCTGGACGGTCACCGTCATTGATAAAAGCGACACGCACATCTACCAGCCGGGATTATTGTTTCTCCCTTTCGCGCTGTACGGCCATCACGGACCGGAGGACATCACCAAGCCCATCCGCTGGCCCCTGGACAACCGGGTGGCGTTCGTCCAGGCCGGGGTGAACCTTATAGACCATGCGGCCCGCAAGGTGGAAACCACCGGCGGGACCTATCCCTACGATTACCTGATCCTGGCGCTGGGCTGCGGCGTTGACCCCGCGCGGGTGGAAGGACTGGCCGAAACCATGGACGCGACCGCGTTCACCTACTACACCCTCGACGGCGCCATGGCTCTGCAGAAATTCTTCGGCCGGTTCGACAAGGGGCGCGTGATACTTAATATCGCGGAGATGCCCATCAAGTGCCCCGTGGCGCCCATCGAGTTCGTGTTCCTGGCCGACTACTATTTCCGCCTGCGCGGCATCCGGGACAAGGTGGAGGTGGACCTGGTGACGCCGCTTTCCGGCGCGTTCACCAAACCGTTGGCCAGCGCCGCGCTGGAGGGTGTGGCGCGGGAGAAGGATATCCGCATCATCGGCGATTTCGACATCGCCTCCGTGGACGGCGGGCGGCGCGTGATGCGTTCCTGGAGCGGGCGCGAGGAGCCGTATGATGTCCTGGTCACCATCCCGCCCCATGTGGCGCCGGAGGTGATCGAAAACTCCGGCTTGGCCGACCTGTCCGGCTTCGCCGACACTGACCGCGCCTCGCTTAAAAGCCGCAAGGCGCAAAACGTGTACGTGGTGGGCGACTGTTCCAACATCCCCACCTCCAAGGCGGGGTCGGTGGCCCATTTTTCCGGCGAGATCGTGGAGCATAACCTGCTGGCCGAAATCGAGGGAAAGGAGCCGCCCATGGCCTTCGACGGCCATTCCAATTGCTTCATTGAGTCGGGCCACCACAAGGCGCTGCTGTTCGATTTCAACTACGACACCCAGCCGCTGCCGGGACTGTTTCCATTCGGCGGCGTCGGTCCGTTCCCATTACTCAAGGAGAGCCGGATCAACCACTGGGGCAAAATGGCGTTCCGGCATGTGTATTGGTGGCTGCTGACCACCGGGCGGCTGCCGGAAGGGCCGTGGGCGCCGGCCCTGATGAGCCTTAAGGGCAAGCATGTGGAACTGCTGGCGCGCGCCAGGTAGGGGCCTGGCGGTTTGCAGGGAGGACGGAGGTTTGATATGGTAGGACGCCAAAGGCGGGGAAGCGGCCCCACGATGGGTCCATTAAAGAGGAGCATACAGACAATGAGAGTGATACTTCTGGCGGCGGCGATGATATTCGCTTTGGGGACGGTGAAGGCCCACGCGGACGCGGCGGCGGGTGAGGCCCTGTTTGATTCGGCCAAGTGCAAGCAATGCCATAATCCGTCGGACAAGAAAAAAGTCGGCCCCGGCTTGACGGGGATCATGAAGCGGACAGACGAGGCGTGGACGCGCGCGTGGCTCAAGAACGCGGTGGCGGTGTGGGAAGCCAACCAAGGCTACACCGTGGAGCTTAAGAAATCCATGAACAAGGCGGACAAACCAAAACCCGCCCACAAGACCCGCGAACTGACCGATCAGGAAATCAGCGATCTGGTGGACTACCTCAAAACGCTGTAATCCGGCGCGTATCGCTCAACACGGTTCCCGGTTTTTACCGGGAGCCTTTTTATTTGCGGCGCGCAAGGGCATGGTTCACCGGCGCACGATCTTACCAATCGCGCGCGACATTTCCTTTAGCTCCGCCGTATCCCCGGGGGAGAGCGCTTTTCCATGAGCGGCGATGACCTTGTCCACCGATTCCATCAACATCGCCCAGCCGTCGGTAAGCCCGTTAAGGCAGGCGAAACCGTCACGCAATTCCCGCGCCGCCTCCGTGTGGCCGCCATGTTCCATCCGTTCCGCCAGCGACCGGACAGCCTGGAAAAATTCCTCGTTGGAAAAATAGCTTTTCATCGCGTTGCGGTTATCAAGAGAGGTTGGTGCCGGAGGTCGGAATCGAACCGACACATGGTTGCCCATACGGGATTTTGAGTCCCGCGCGTCTACCAGTTTCACCACTCCGGCCAAAACGGTAAGGGACTTATTATATACTCCCGCCGTATGAGGTCAACAAGGGCGGCGTGGAACGCGCCATCCGATTGTGTTTTTCAACGGCTGTAATCCCTGAAAAACCCCATGGGCAGTCACTACAGGTCTTTCGCTGACGCTAAGGATAAACTCCGCGAAGCAATCTCATAACCCGGAACATCAGCGAATTTGAGATTGCTTCGTCGCCTTCGGCTCCTCGCAATGACGGGATTAGCCACTTTGTAGAGGTCACAGGTCTGCGTAACACGGGAGCATCCGTAAATTCCGCCCATTTTTGCCATGGACGGCGGGCCGGATGCGGTTTATAATTATTCTAAATCATGGCTAGTCATAGCCCGCGCGGCCTTAACCGTGGCCGCCCGATCCACGAAAGGATACATTGAAAATGCTCACCCTAACCAAGACGGCGGCGGAACAGATACAAAAACTCAAAACACAGTCCAATGACGCTTCGCCGTATCTGCGCGTGGCGGTGCTGGGCGGCGGCTGCGAGGGGAACACCTACCGCATGGCGTTCGAGAACACGCTATACGACGGCGACAAGCAGTTCGAGTCCCAAGGGGTGACCATGGTGGTGGATCCGCAGTCCATGGCCATGATCTCCGGAGTGACCATTGATTTCGCCAACGGCCTGGACGGCAGCTACTTTACCTTCAACAACCCCAACGCGCATCACTCCTGCGGCTGCGGAAAATCGTTTAGCTGATCTCCGCTCCGGCTTTCGCTAACTGGAAACCCAGCGCTGCGGCAGGGTATCTCCTTACAGGAGCGCCGGGTCCCGCCCGCAAAAGCCAAATCAATATGCGGGCAGAGGCCCGCGCTCCCGCTGGGGAGAAACCCGCGTCACATGCCGAACTTGGCGCGGGCGCGTTTCATCAACTCCGGCGTGATCTCCCGCGCGCCTTCGCTGCGGGCGAATTCCTCGATCATCGCCTTGGCCATGTCGCGGACGAATGGGGGGACTTTTTTCAGGTTCTCTTCGGCTTCGGCGGACCAGACAACCGGCGCGTCCATGGTCAGCCGCCTATGGAGGACATCACCTGGCGCGATCCGGCGGCGTCGAAGTCGCGGACGTGGTTCTTGCGCTCCAGCGCGCCGCGAATGGCGGCGATGATGTCATCATCGGTTGCCCCCTGCATGATCAACGCGCGCAGATTCAACCGTTCGGCCCCGAACAGGCAGGTCAGCAACTCGCCCTTGGAGGTGATCCGCAGCCGGTTGCACGCGCCGCAATAGTGGCTGGAGACGGAGGAGATGAATCCCACCTCGCCCACGGCATCCGGGAAGCGGAAAATGCGCGCGGGGCCGCTCCAGCGTTCGCGCTCCACGGGGGCCAAGGGGCCGAAGGTTTCCTCGATGCGTTTCTTGGCTTCCTCGGCGGAGATGAAATGGGAAGGATTCCACACCCCCGCGGTGGCGGGCATGAACTCGATGAAGCGGGTCTGCACCGGCATGGTCATGGTGAGCCGGGCGATGGCGGCGATCTCGTCGTCGTTGACGCCGGCCATCAGCACGGTGTTGATCTTGACCGAATCAAAGCCGGCCTCAAGGGCGGAGGTTATCCCTTTCATGGCGTTGTCCAACCCGTCGTGGCCGGTGATGGTTGCATAGCGGTCGCGCCGCAGGGTGTCCAGGCTGATATTGACGCTGGTGACCCCCGCCTTGCGCAGCCCCGCCGCCATGCGGCCCAGCGAAAGTCCGTTGGTGGTCAACGCCACGCGCTCAATGCCGGGGATGGTGGCGGCCTGGTGGATAAAGCGCGTGACCCCTTTTCGCACCAGCGGCTCGCCGCCGGTGATCCGGATCTTGCGGACCCCAAGCCGGGCGAATAAGCGGGTGAGGCGCAACAGGTCGGTGAACCGGACCATGTCGCAGTCGGGGGTGAAGTGGGAGCCGCCGGCGGGCATGCAGTAGGCGCACTTAAGGTTGCATCTGTCGGTGACGGAGATGCGAAGGTACTCCACCCGCCTTCCGCCGCCGTCAACCAGCGAAGGGGCGCCCGGTGTGTTATCAGAGGCCATGCGTCATCTTACCACGACGGCATGGGACAAATCACCGGGCCACGGGCGCGCCCGCGCCGCATCCGCAAGGCGTAGGGGCTACGCGGTCTTCTTGAAACTCTCGGCCACGCAGACGCAATTGGGGCAGGAATGGCTTTCGTCGCGTCCGCACATAAGGCACGAAACGCTGCCCCGGTAATAACGAAGGATGCCGCCACAATGTCCGCAAACCCGCTGGGAAACGGAAATCGCGAGGTTATCCATGGTTCCGGCTTGAAAATTTTCAGTGGTTTCCATGATACCTTCTCCCCGTTCTGGTTGTGAACGTAACCTGAACGGGGAGAATGCAAGTCCCCTGCCATGAATAAGCGCCCGACGATTTCTATTAACGTATGCTAAAACAATATGTTAAAATTACCCCATTATGGTGGTGGTTTTGGTGAACACCTTGACCCGTCAAATTTTGTAGTCACCAGCGACGTGTGATGGAAAATCGTCAGGAAGTATCGGCGGTTGACTCTGCCCCGGATGTGGCGGCGCCAGGCGTGGAGCCGTTGACCATCCTGCGGTATGGCGACCCCGCCCTTTCGCGTCCGGCGCTGCCGGTCATGGAGATCACCCCGGATGTGGTGGCGCTCGCCGGGCGCATGATCGCCACGATGCTGCGGGCGCCCGGAGGCGGCCTTGCGGCGCCGCAGGTGGGCGTGTCGTTGAGGATCATCACGCTCAATCCGGCGATTCTTGACCGGCTTTCGGGCGCGGAGCCTTTCGCGCTCATCAACCCCAGGGTGGCCGTATCGCGGGGCGAGATTGTGGATTCGGAAGGGTGCTTGAGCGTTCCGGGGATTTACGCGGACTTAGCCCGCCCCGCGGAGGTGGAAATCGCCTACACGCGGCTTGACGGCGAACCCGCCACGCTACGCGCCAGCGGCTACTTCGCGCGCGGCGTCTTGCACGAGCTTGACCATCTGGACGGCGTTTTGTTCTGGGACCGGCTGAATTTGGCGCGCCGGATATGGCTTAAGGCCCGTTACCGGCGTTTTGGATGGGCGCGATGACGCCGCGGTACACCGTGGTGTTCATGGGGACGCCGGACTTCGCTGTCCCCACGCTGGCCGCGCTGATTGAAGGTCCGGAATTTGACGTGCGCGCGGTGGTGACGCAGCCCGACCGGCCCCGGGGGCGCGGGATGAAGCTTACCCCCTCCCCCGTGAAAAACGCCGCGTCAGCGGCGGGCGTCCCCGTCCTTCAGCCGGAGAAGGCGCGCGAGGCGGCCAACGTGGAGTTGATGAATAGTTTCGCTCCCGATTTTCTGGTGGTGGTGGCGTATGGGCAGATATTGCCCCGCGCGATTCTTGAAATACCCGCGATCGCGCCGGTGAACCTGCACGCCTCGCTGTTGCCGCGCTGGCGCGGGGCGGCGCCGATCCACCGGGCGATCCTCGAGGGCGATTCGATCACCGGCGTGTGCGCCATGATAATGGAGGAGGGGCTGGACACTGGCCCCATGCTGGCGTGCCGCAAGACGGAGATCACGGAACAGGACACCGTGGGCCGGCTGCATGACCGGCTGGCGGCCATTGGCGCTGTTTTGATGACGGAGACGCTGCCGCCTTTCGCGCGCGGTGAAATCGCGCCGCGGGCGCAGGATAACGCGCTGGCCACCTACGCGAAAAAACTGGATAAAAAAGAGTTTGGGATTGACTGGAACGCTCCGGCGGAATTGGCCTGCCGCCGAATCAGGGGTTTGTCGCCCTTTCCGGGGGCGTCCACGGCGCTCAACGGGGCGCGGCTAAAACCGCTGTTCGCGCGGGTGGCGACCGCCATGGGACGCCATGGCGCGCCGGGCGAGATACTGGCCATCGGCGAGGAAGGGATCACCGCCGCGTGCGGCGAGGGCGCGGCGCTGGTGACGGAGTTAAAACCGGAGGGGAAACC
>JACQZB010000163.1:3795-6161 GCA_016207925.1 Nitrospinota bacterium | reverse complement strand
CGGCTGCCCGCAGCGCCACAAGCCAGTCCACGTGATCCTGCTTGCGCTTCTTCAGGTTCTCGATCAGTTCGTGGCGCTGCTGCTCCAGCGAGGCCAGCCCCAGCCGGATGCGAAGGTCCAGCACCGCTATGGTAGAATCACGCAGGTTGACCACGCCCAGGATGTGCGGGGGGGTGTGCGGCACCGCCGCCAGCTCCGGCAGCAGCACCATCTCGCGCACCGTCTCTATGGAGAAGGCATATAGCTGGTTGTCCAGATGGAACGTCACCCACTGCGTGTCGGTGGTGAACGGGGCGGGCGCCGATTCCTGGGTCACTGTCGCGGCCATGATGGTATGCGGATCGCGTAATGGTTTATATAGTGAACAGATATTATCACCTCTTGTCCGCGGCGCCAAGGCGCCTACAACCCTTGCCCCCCTTGGCGAAGAAAGCTCTGCGTAACTCAACGATGGGATTCGCCCGCCACGCCCCTCTCCCCCCGTGGGCGAGGGTGGCCTAAGGCCGGGCGCGGGGGATTCGAAAGGCAATCCACGGTGAACGTTATCCATCTGCTTTTCTCCCGCGGATTCGGCGGCATGGAGCGCTATGCCTGGCGAACCGCGAGCGCCATGGCGGAACACGGCCATCAGGTCATTTTCCTCCGCCGCGCGCATACGCCGCTGGCCGCCGCCCTGCGCGGCGCCAACATGCCCGGCGATGAATGGAACCCCCTCAACTACGTGGACCTCCCCGCCATGCTGCGCCTGCGCGCCATGGTTAAAAAAACCGGCGCGCGCGTGGTCCACGTCCACCACTCCGCCGACCTGGGCCTGGCCGCGCCCGCGCTGTGGCGGATGCCGGGGGTCAAGCTGGTGTTCTCCGACTATATGTGGTCGCCGCGCCCGAAAACCGACCGGTACCACCGTCTCGAATACGGCCGCGTTGACCATCTCATCGTCGCCGCCGAGCCGCTGCGCCAGAACGCCGCCGCCAACCTGCCCATCCCACCGGAGCGCATCGCGGTTATCCCCTACGGGCTGGACACCGCCCGGTTCGACCCGGCCCGCGCCGCGCGCGGAACGTTCCGCTCCCAATGGGGGATCGCGCCGGACCGCCCCCTGGCGGGCGTCATCAGCCGGCTTGATCCGCATAAAGGGCAGCGCCATGTCATCGAGGCGGCGCCGGAGATACTGCGCGCCGTTCCCGGAGCCGTTATCACGCTTGTCGGGGACGAGACGCCGGAGATGGCCGGCGAAATCAGGCCGGAACTCGAACGCATGGTCAAGGAGCGCGGCTTGGAAAGCTCCGTCATTTTCACCGGAGGGGTGGAGGACACCGCGCCGGTGTTGGCCGATCTGGACGTGTACCTGCTCGCCACCGATTCCGAAACATTCTCGCTGGGATTGCTGGAGGCCATGGCCATGGGCCGCGCCTGCGCGGGATCGGACTCCGGCGGCACCCCCCACATGCTGGAGGGCGGGGAACTTGGCCTGCTGTTCGAGCCGAAAAATCCCGCCGCGCTGGCCGGAGCCGTCATTCGCCTTTTGAAGGATCCCGCGCTACGCGCCACGCTGGGGGAACGCGCCCGCCGCCGTGTCGAGGAGGTGTATGATCAACGCCGCGTGTTCGAAAGGATCAACAGGATTTATGAAGCGTAACGTGATTTCGTCTCTGATCGCCGCCGCTTTTATCGCGGCGTTTCTACCCGCAAGCCAAGCCCTCGCTGGTGATACCGGGCGCATAACCATCGCCGCCTCCATATTCCCCATCGCCTCCATCGCCCAACAGGTCGGCGGTGATCTGGTGGAGGTCAACGTCATCCTCAAGCCGGGTTCCAATCCCCACACCTACGAACCCACCCCCGGCGACGCCAAGGCCATCGCCCGCGCCGGGGTGGTTCTGCTGGCCGGATTCGGGCTGGACGCATGGCTGGAAAAACTGGTCGCCTCCGCCGGGAAAAAAGGCGCCGCCGTCATCCGCCTGTCGGACGCGATTGCGCCCATCGAGGAAGAACACGATTATGACGATGGCCACGGACACGGCGGCGTCAATCCCCACTATTGGCTCGATCCGGTTCGCATGATCGGGGCCGTCAACGTCATCCGCGGCGCGCTGATCCGCCTTGACCCCTCCCGGGCAAAAACCTTCAACGCCAACGCGGACGATGTTATCGCCCGGCTCAAGGCCCTCGACGCGGAAATCTCCGCCGCGCTGGCCGGCGCCAAGGGGGGGTATGTGGCCTTCCATGCCGCCTGGGATTACTTCGCGGCGCGGTACGGGTTGGTGGAGGTGGGGGTGATCGAGGAATCGCCGGGGCGCGAGCCGTCCGCGCGGAAAATGGCCGCACTGGCCGCCGCGATCAAAAAAACCGGCGCCCGCGCCGTT
>JACQZB010000163.1:0-3747 GCA_016207925.1 Nitrospinota bacterium | reverse complement strand
ATTGTGGAGCCGCAGTTCCCCCAAAGCCTGGGCGCCGCGCTGGCCAGGGAAGCCGGCGTGGCGGTGGAACTGGCCGATCCGCAGGGAGGCGTTCCCGGCAGGATGAGCTATTTTGAATTGATGCGTTTTAACGCCGCCGCCTTCGCCCGCGCCCTTAAATAAGGAGAGATTCGCATAACCCGTGTCCTGGCGCCAACCAAACGCTCCTGCTATCTTGACTTCCCGGCAGGTAGTGCGTCAGTTTGAATTATTTCTGGAAAAGTGTGCTACAAGGTCCTTCGGCTTTGCCTCAGGACTTCAACAATAAGCGTGAGATGCCTTTACCGGCGCCCTGAGCGGAGCGAAGGGCCTTGCGGTTCAAATTTCAAATTGAGACACTACTTCCCGGCAAATTCAGTTGGCGCCGCCTTGCGGCTTCGGGTAGAATCCCTATTCCGCTACGGCCCCATCGTCTAGCGGCCTAGGACGTCGCCCTCTCACGGCGAAAACAGGGGTTCGATTCCCCTTGGGGCTACCAATATCCGTTGATCCAAAACTCCTCAACGCGCCGCGGGATCATAAATCGAGACACCCTCTTTCTCCGCGGCGGCCAGCAGTTCGGCGTCCGAAGCCGCGAAGGCCACGCCCGTTTCCAACGACTGCATCAGAAAAAGCGCCGACGCGAGATGAACCGCGTCCGCGCCACGCAGGCGGCGGCGGTTAATCACCCTTTTGATCACTGGTTTTAAGTGATCGCCCAGCGGAATCACGGCCAACTTTTTCCAGTCTGCCTCAAAGCGCATGGCCGCCGATTTCATGTCAGAAAGGGAAATATCACCCGCGCGCTCCCGCCGCCGGAGGGCGGCCAAGGTTTCCGCGTATGCCAATAGGGAAACCGCCAGCGCCTCGCCGGACGTGAACATTTTTTCTACACGGCTGGAACCCGGCTCGTCAATATACCGTTTCACCAGCGCGCTGGTATCCAGGAAAATCACCGCCGGTCCTCAAGAACAGTTTGGGATAGGGGCTTGCCCCTGATTTTAACTTTCCGTATCCGCGCAAAACCCGCCTTGGTGGCGGGAAGGGTGATAACGCCTGCCCGCGCCAGCCGGGCCATCCGCTCGGCCAGCGGCGCCGCGCCCCGGGTTTGTGTCAGCGGGCACATAAGGGCCACCGGTTTGCCCCGCTCCGTGACCACTACCCTGCCCCCCTGGGCGGCTATCGCGAGGTAATGGGTCAGCCTGTCTTTCAACTCCTTGACGCCCACGGATACGCCCGCCGCGTGTTTCATAATGGCTCCAACACTCTGGTAGCTACCATGGCCACATTGTACCATGCGCGCGGGCGGTATTGCTCACCGGCTTGCGCCTTCCTCCACCGCCCCGCCCCCCTTCAACACCAGATACCCCGCCGCGCCGGCGATCAACGAGCCGGCCAGAATCCCGATCTTTGCCATGCGTATCTGATCCTCGCTGGCGAAGGCAAGCTCCGCGATGAAAATGGACATGGTAAAGCCAATGCCCCCCAGCAGCCCCACGCCGATGACATGGCGCCGGGTGATGTCCGAGGGCAGCGCCGCAAGCCCCAGCGCCACCGGGATCAGCGTGAATCCCACGATGCCCGCGAATTTGCCAACCACCAGGCCAAACGCCACGCCCAACGTCACCGGATCGGTAAAAGCCGCGCCCAACTCCGCCATCGTCACCGGCGCGCCCGCGTTGAGCAGGGCGAACAGCGGCATGATGAAATACTCCACCGGCATGTGCAGCGAATGCTCCAGCCGCGACAGCGGCGGCTGCACCTTGCGGACGCCCTCGGCGAGCGTATTGATGATGACGTGCTGTTCCCCGGTCAGCAGCACCGTGGTGTCGTCGTGCCGCGCCGCGTCGAAATTATCAACAAGCCCACGCACCTTGCGCGAGAAACGCGCCGGTTCGAACTGCGGACGCACGGGAATGGCGGCGGCGAGGATAATCCCCGCGATGGTGGCGTGGGCGCCGGACTGGCCGATGGCGTACCACAACGCTCCCCCCACCATGAAGTAGGGGAGCAGGCGCCGCACCCCCGCGCGATTAAGCGCCAAGAGCAGCAGGGCAAGCAGGATGGCCAATTGCAACGCCGCCATGTTAAGCGCCGCGGTGTAGAACATGGCGATGACGATGACCGCGCCGATGTCGTCCGCGATGGCCAGCGAGATAAGGAACACGAAAAGGTTCTTGGGCGCCCGCGCGCCCAGCAGCGCCAGGGCGCCCACCGCAAACGCGATGTCGGTCGCCATGGGCACGCCCCAGCCGCGCGCGCTTTCCAGCCCGGTGTTGAACGCAAGGTAGATGAGCGCGGGAACCAGCATTCCGCCCATGGCCGCCATCACCGGCAGGGCCGCCTTGCGCGGCTGCGACAGTTCACCGGCCAACAACTCGCGCTTGATCTCCAGGCCCATCAGCAGGAAGAAAATGGCCATCAGCCCGTCGTTGACCCAGTGATGCGCGGTCATGGTGAGCGCGAAGCCGCCCGCGCCCACGGTCAGCGGCGTGTGGAGCAGGCGGGTAAAACCCTCCGCCAGCGGAGAATTCGCCAATGCGAAGGAGAGCGCGGCGCATACGAACAACAGAATGCCGCTGCTGGATTTGTAATGGATGAACTCCTCGATCGGGCTTATCAGGCGGTCGAAGGTTCTTTCCCAGGGCGCCGTATAGCGAGCATCGCGCGGTTCGGGATTCATCACACTGTCCTGTCCCGGTGTCAAGGAGGATTGAAGGGCTTCCGGGAAATTGTACCCCGCCAGCGCGCCTACGCCGAGGTTTTTAAAAAGCCGTCAAAGGCTCCGTGGTGATCACGAACCGGCGCGGCGTTGAAGAATGGGGAATCGCTGCTTGCGCGGCACCCGCTATTGGCGTACACTTCCAAGATTGGATTTTACCCGTGGCGCGGCAGGGGAAGCGCCCCGGAATCTCGTGTGGCGGCATGAGCAGTTCCATTCAGCCTGATTCCACGAGCGCCACCTCGCGCCATCCCTCCGCCAATGCTGCCCGGTTCCTTGATACGGACGTCCACCCCCTGCGCCTGACGCTGGGGACGCTGGCCGCGGTGTTCTTCGCCGAGTTCGCGCTGGAAACGGTTGTCCTGCCCCTGATCTCGCTGCCGCCCTTCTCCCATTCACTGCTGACCGCGCTGGCCCTGGCGGCGGCGATGATCCCGGTGGTGTACCTGTATATTTACCGTCCGCTCACCGCCAAGGCCAAGGCGCTCGACGAATGGCGCCGCGGCATGATCGAAAGCGAGGAGCGGTTCCGCACGCTGTTCGAGAACGCCCCCGACGCCCTGATGATCGCCGATCCTCAAACGGGCCGCATCATCGGGGCCAACCGCGCCGCCGCCGCGCTGCTGGGGCGCAAGGTGGAGCAACTGGTGGGGCTGGGCATCCTGGACACCGTGCCGCCGGA
The DNA here is from genome assembly GCA_016207925.1 of Nitrospinota bacterium. Taxonomy (GTDB): domain Bacteria; phylum Nitrospinota_A; class UBA7883; order UBA7883; family UBA7883; genus JACQZB01. The sequence goes on along the minus strand of JACQZB010000163.1, from coordinate 325 downwards.
TACCCGCGACATGCACCGCCGTTATTTCGCCGAACACGCGGCCCAGGGCCGGGGCGGCCCCGTGGAATTTGACATGCTGCGTTCCGACGGAAGCCGCGTTCCCGTGGAATTGAAGGTCAACAAGGTGCGGATCGGCGGACGCGACGCGCTGTTGGGCGAGTTCCGCGACATAAGCGCGCGGCGCGCCGCCGAGTCCGAGCGCGCCCGGCTGGTCACCGCCATCAACCAGGCCGCGGACATGATCATGATCACCGGCGCCAGCGGCGTCATCCAGTACGTCAACCCCGCCTTCGAGCGGGTCACCGGATATTCCGCCTCCGCGGTG
>JACQZB010000162.1 GCA_016207925.1 Nitrospinota bacterium | reverse complement strand
GTCACCCTTCGCGGTCAAGCCATGGCAATGCACACAATAGAACGAGAACCAGTGCGCGCCCTGATCCGGGTCGGCGCCCGGTACCGGCGTTTTGCCGTCGTGACGCGGGCGGGTGATGTTGTTCCACTGGTTCACCCACTCGTTGTAATCCGCGCCCAGGTGCGAGTTGGACTTGCCGCGGAACCACACTTCCGTCACGCCCGTTTTTTCAGTCCATCCGGAAGCGGTGTCACCCAACTGGCCCGTCCACTTGTTCTGGAACCTGCTTTTCATCAGGCCTTCCAGCGGGCTTTTGAGGTTCGAGGTGATCTTGCCGCCGCCCAGCGCCTTGGGCAGATTCGCGCCGATCTGGCTGGGGTCGGAGGCTACCTTACCGACGCCGGTCAGATAGTCGAAACCCACCACGCCATACGTGGACGCGCTTGATCCTTTGACATTGGTTTTAGTGTCAAAGGATTCAATGTTGGCGCTGTCCGCTTCCTTGCCGAACTCATCGCGCGCCTTGTCGGCATTTTCCTGAGACTGATCCCCTTCCTTCTTCGCTTTTTCCAGTTCCGCCGCGGATTTCGTCCTCAAGGCGGACGCGGAGCCGGGGAGCATGATGCCCGACGCCATGAACGCCAAGAGGGATGAAATCACTAACACCTTGAAAGTCAATTTCATACTCCCCTCCAGTAGAAAGTTGCCTGAACACGATTCCAGTTGATATGCATATGGATCGTCCTTACGCCATGGTCATTGAGCAACTAGCGTACCCGCCGTTAATGCCGCAGCGCTTTGATTTTCAATCCATTCCAAAATGTCACATCCGTGTTTCACGCATGAGGGACGCAGGTCATGTTTTTACGGCGCATCGGTGAAATTCAGTCGCGGCGAGAAGGAAACTGACAAAATTTGTCATCGCCGACGTATCGCAAAAAAATCGCCGGCGCCTGACATGATACGCCGTCAGCGGATCGCCTGACGCACGAAATGTTCAATCGAAATGTTCGATTAGCACATGGAATGAATCGCTGACGCCGGAGCGCGAAATCGCAAAGGCGGCGCGAAAGGGCGCCAAGCCGGTTCAGTCAACCTTGAAGGAAGGGATGTCAGCGACGCATCCGCTGAAGCGCCAGACGTCGTCGTCCGAATACACGCTGACGGCGCCGCGTTCCCTGATTTTACGCAAGGTACAGTCGTAGCGGGCGAAGCGCAGCAACTCGCCGTTGAGCGAGGGAGCCGGACCGCCGGGCGCGTAGGTCACCTCCACCGGGACAATGACCGATAGGGCGCGTTCGTATTCGGCATTCACGGGGTCGTCGCCCACGGCGGCGAGCGGGTGGGCCTTAAGAACTTTAAACGACGCCTTTGGCGGGAACAAATGGCGCTCCGCCCATAATATGCCCGGGGTGAACGTCGCCTCGGCGTTGCGGTACGCTTCCATGCGCCGGGCGCGCCGCTGGCTGGCGGCGGTGGCTGAGGCGTCGCCAAACCTGTCTTCCTTGGCGGTGGCGAAGTTCAGGCGGAAGATTTGCTCAAAGTCGCCGGCCTGGGTGGCGCGCAGGTACGTCTCCATCACCTTTTCGGGGTGGCCGGGAATTTCTTTTTCGCAGCTTGCCATCATCATCGCGGCGGCGGCAAGGGCTAGTATATGGCGTGTCATGGTTCACCAAACCACTTGGGGTTGATACCAATGCCGTATCATCCACCGGGAATCCGTCAAGAGCGGATTGCGGTCCCGGTCCTTATAGGTAATGGGCGGAATGCCCATGCGCTCGCCCATGGCGCGGTTGTGGCACGAGTTGCACCCCATCCAGGGAGACGGCGCGCTGCTCCACAAAAACGAGCCGGTCAGCGCCGCGCACACCGCAACGCCCGCGCCGTAATAGGCGAGCCTACGGGCCATCCGGCGGCGCGGAGAGGCCGTCTCCCGCTCCGCCTTGGGCGCGCGCCGGTTTATGAAGGGCAGCAGCGCCGCGATGGCCAACAGGGCGAAGGGAATCCAGAACAGGTACAGCGGCCACAGCCGCGGCGGAACGTACCAATAGGGTACCAGGAACGACACAAAGAACCATTCCGGGGCGGGAATATACACCCCTTCCATCGGCAGGGGGATGATTTCCGGATCTTCCGTGGGCATGGGGAGCGCCAGGCTGGCCGCCGTCACCGCCGCGATCAGCGGCAACGTGGCGAACGCCTGGCGGACAAGGAAATCCCGGAACCCCCGTTTCTTCAAGCGGCCCAGGCAGTGTATCTCCAGCAGGATAAAGCAGATAATCGGCAGGATGATGTCATGGATCACGAAGTTGCGCGTCGGCGTGTAGGAGGTCATGAAAAAGTCGTACAGGGCGCCGCCAACCAGCGGAACGTTTTTGAGCCAATTATTGAACATCTCCATGATCCAGTACCCCTTCCACTCCCAAGGGAGGATCGAGCCGCTGATAAGGAAACTCGCCACGATAACCGACAGTAAAAGCCCCGTAAGCCAATACCAAAGCCGCCCTCCCTGGTAGTCGGCGCGGAAATAGGCGCGCCAGAAGTGGACAAACATAAGCGTGGTAAGCGCAAACGCCCCGTACCGGTGGAGGTTTCGGGTCAGGGAGCCTAGCGCCGTCTGGTTATTGAAGTACTGGACGATGGCGTAGGTGTCCTTAAGGGCGGGTTCATAGTAAAAAATCATGTACAGGCCCGTGAGGGCCTGCATGAGGATGAACAGGAACGCCGCGCCCCCGGCGTAGAAGCGCCACGTCAGCGCGCGCGGCTTGACCGCGCTCCACATCTTTTCCAATCGCATACCCGCCTCCCGCATTTAAAGCGCGTCGTGGCGCGCGGACACACCGCTCCGGCGCGGGATCAAGGGAACTGGGGGCGCAGGAAAGGACGGGCAAGGCCCCACGCCCTGTCCTGTGGGAGACGGGGCGCAGCGCCTTGCGAGAGGGTCGTTCCGTCCTTTCCGCGTCAGCACTTGCAGATTACGCGCAGGTACT
>JACQZB010000165.1 GCA_016207925.1 Nitrospinota bacterium | reverse complement strand
GTGCTGGTTTCCCGGCTTAAGGACATCAAGGACCGCGAAGAGGCCGAAAAACGCGCGCGCGAACGCCGTTCGCAGGTGGGCACCGGCGACCGCAGCGAGCGCATCCGCACCTACAACTTCCCCCAGGGCCGCGTCACCGATCATCGCATCAACCTCACCCTGTATCAGCTTGGCGGCTTCCTGGACGGCGATATTGACGAAATGGTGGAGGCGTTGACCATGGCCGCCCAACAGGCCGCCCTGGAAAACGCTTCCGGCGAGGCCGTGCTGGAGCGGGTGTCATGAGCCTGACGTACGGCGAGGCCATGGGCCGCGCCCGCGAAATTCTGGACCGCGCGGGGTCGCCCTCCGCGGCCCTTGACGCGCAACTGCTGTTGGCCCACGCCGCCGGGCTGGACCGGGCGGGGGCTTTGGCGAGGCTGCGGGACTGCGCCGCGGGCGGAACGATCCATATTTTCGAGGATCTGATCCGCCGCCGCGCCGCGCGTGAACCCGTGGCGTACCTCACCGGAGAAAAGGAATTTTATTCGCTCGCTTTCGCGGTGGATCGCCGCGCGCTTATTCCAAGGCCAGAAACGGAAACGCTGGTTGAGGCCGCCCTGTCGCTCCTGCCCGCGGATCATTCTGCCCGCGTGGCCGAGCTTGGCGCAGGCTCCGGCGCCGTGGCGGTGGCGCTGGCGGTGAACCGTCCAGGCTGGAGCCTTGACGCCGGCGACATAAGCGCGGACGCCCTGGTGCTCGCGCGGCATAACGCCGCCCGCCACGGTGTCAGCGGCCGCGTCACCTTCCACCACTCCAGCCTGTTCGCGCGGATGCCGGACGGCCCCTATCATGCGGTGGTCTCCAACCCGCCCTATGTGCCCGGCGGCGCGCCGGTGGATCCTGAAGCGGCGCTGTACGAGCCTTCCCTTGCGCTCTACGCCGGCGATGATGGGCTGGAGGTTATCCGCCGCATTGTCGCGGACACTCCCGCGCGGTTAAGCTCCGGCGGCTGGTTGTTAATGGAGATGGGGGACGGCCAGGCGGGCGCCGTTCTGGGGTTGTTTGACGGCGGCCCATGGGCGGAGACCCGGCTGTTTAATGACTTGGCTGGAACTGCCCGCGTGGTGGCGGCCCGCCGCGCGTAACATTCATGGACACCATCGTCATCGAAGGCGGCGCGGCGCTGCGGGGTGTGGTTCCCGTATCCGGGGCGAAAAACGCCGCGCTCCCTGTATTCGCCGCCACCCTTTTGGCGCCGGGCCGTTACCTCATAGAGAACGTCCCCGACCTGCGCGACATCCGCACCATCGCCGCGCTGTTGGTTGAGCTGGGGGCCGCGGCCCGGCTGGCCGCCCCAGGCGTGTGGGAGGTGGACACCTCCGGCGCCAACCACTTCGAGGCGCCCTATGATTTGGTGAAAACCATGCGCGCCTCGTGCCTGGTGTTGGGGCCGCTCACCGCCCGCCTTGGCCGCGCGCGCGTCAGCCTGCCCGGCGGCTGCGCCATTGGCGAGCGGCCCATAGACCAGCACCTTAAGGGGTTGGAAGCGCTCGGCGCTTCCATTGCCATCGAACATGGCTATGTGGAGGCCGCGCGCTCACGCCGCCTCACGGGCGCGCGCGCGTTGATGGACCTTATCACCGTAACCGGCACGATGAACGTGATGATGGCCGCCACGCTGGCCGAGGGGCGCACCGTGATCGAGAACGCCGCGCGCGAGCCGGAAGTCGCGGCTTTGGCGGATTTTCTCAACGCCATGGGCGCCCGCGTCACCGGCGCCGGGACGCCGGAAATCGTCATTGAGGGCGTGGACGCGCTACGGCCCGCCAACACGCGGATCATCCCCGACCGCATCGAGGCGGGCACCTACATGACCGCCGCCGCCATAACCGGCGGCGAGGTGACGGTGGAGGGGATTGATCCCGCGCTGGTGGCCAACATCACCGGCAAGCTTCATGAAATCGGCTGTGTTATCAAGGAAGGCGCGCATGGCGTCACGGTCGGCGCCCCCGAAGTGATCCGTTCCGTGAACGTAAATACCGCGCCCTATCCGGGCTTCCCCACGGACATGCAGGCGCAGATCATGGCGCTGTTGGCCGTGGGCGACGGCGCTTCGGTGATCACGGAGACGATTTTCGAGAACCGCTTCATGCACGTGGCCGAACTGCGCCGGATGGGCGCCGACATCCACGTCCACGGCGCCACCGCCACCGTGCGCGGCGTCGCCAGCCTGTCCGGCGCGCCGCTGATGGCCACGGATTTGCGCGCGTCGGCTTCACTGGTTTTGGCGGGGCTGGCGGCGGAAGGGCGGACCACCATTTCACGGGTGTACCATCTCGACCGGGGCTACGAGCGCCTGGAGGAGAAACTGCGCGTGCTCGGCGCGCGGATACAGCGGGATCCGGGCCAGTAGGGCCGCTTATTCGATGCCGTACTTCTGCAGCCGGTAGGTAAGCTGCCGCCGCGTGATCCCCAGTTCCAGCGCCGCCTTCGACTTGTTCCAGCGGTGTTTTTCAAGGCTTTCGCGGATGCGTTTTTTTTCCAGGTCAGAGATCATGTCCGGGATGCGCTCCTGGCCGGGGTCCCCGGCGGGCGCGGCGGCGGGGGCGGACGCGGCGAACGAGGGCGGGCGGTTTTCCGCCACATCCCAGGGCAGGTGTTCGAGCGCGATGACGCCCCCTTCGCACGCCAACGCCGCGTAGTCCACCGTGTTCTCCAACTGGCGGACGTTGCCCGGCCACGGGTAGGCGAGCAGCGCCTCGCGCGCGGCGGGTGAAAATCCGGTTATCTGCTTCCCCAAGGCCGTGGCGAACCGGCGCAGGAAATGTTCCGCCAGCGCTTCGATGTCCTCGTGCCGCTCGCGCAGAGGCGGAATGTGGATTCGCAGCGTGTTGAGCCGGTAGTACAGATCCTCGCGGAACCTGCCCGCTCCGATTTCATCTTCCACAATCCTGTTGGTCGCCGAGATGACCCGCGCGTTGAGCGGGATCGGCGTGTTGCCCCCCACCCGCTCGAACGCGCGCTCTTGGAGCACCCGCAGCAGCTTTACCTGCACCGGCGGGGCGATGTCGCAAATCTCGTCGAGCAGGATCACCCCCGGTCCGGCGAACTCCAGCCGGCCCTTGCGCTGCCGGTCGGCCCCGGTGAAGGCGCCCTTTTCGTGGCCGAACAGCTCGCTTTCCAGCAAGGTTTCCGCGAAGGCGCTGCAGTTGACGGCGATAAACGGCGCGCCGCCGCCCAGCCGGCTGTGGCCGTGGATCATGCGGGCGACCACTTCCTTGCCCACCCCGGTCTCCCCGGTGATGAGCACGGGGGCGTTGGATTGGGCGAACAGCCGCGCCTTCTCCCGGATTTGGGCCAGCGCGGGGGAGGCGCCCGCCAGGGCGCCCTTGCCGGAGGAGTCGCGCACCATCTCGCGCAGCATCTGGTTTTGCGCGCGCAGTTCCAGGTGTTTTTCCACGCGGACAAGCGCGGTTTCAAGATCGGTGATCTCGAAAGGTTTGGTCAAAAAATCGAACACCCCCGCGCGCAACGCTTCCACGGCGGTGGTCAGATCGGCATGGGCGGTCATGATGAGGTAATAGGCGTCGGGGCGAAGCCCCATGATCTGGCGGGCCAGCGTAAGGCCGTCTATCCCCGGCATTTTGAAATCGAACAGCGCCACGTCGAACGGGTCATTTCTGGCCCATTCCAGGGCCTGCTGGGGATGAGTGAAGCCGGTGAACTCCAGCCCGCCCACGTTCTGGCAGAATCTTGCGATCAGCGCCAGCACCGCTTCGTCGTCGTCCACGACGAGCATGTGGATCATCCGTCCGGGTTCATTTTTTCTCATGACAGTTGGCATTGTAGTCAAAACCTTACTACCCCACAACCAGAGGCTTGCCGCCGTGGCCTTTGCGCGGGAAAAGCGCTACACTGTGAGCGGTCGCGCGGGCACGGGGGCGGCTTGCGCCTGTGAGCAGCCCGCCTTTGCCCAAGTATAGTTGACACCGCAAAAGATGACTGTGCGCCTTCGAATCCAGATTTGGCTCGCCGTGTTTCTGACGGCTCTGGCGCTGTTGGGCTGGCGCGCCCTGACGTCCGGCGCGGGGCTTGCCCGCGCCGCCGCCGCGGAGATGGAAGCCGCCGCGGAACTGCGCCAGGCGCTGGCCCTCGCGCAAACAGCGTCCCGGGACATGACCCTTGAAACCCGAGGCGCCGCGGCCGCCGGCGGGGCGGAAGCCGCGCGGCGCTACGCTTGGCGCGCGCGGAAGGCCGCGGACACGGCGCGCCTGTGGGCCGGGCGGCTGGCGGATCTTTCCCGCGGCGATCCCGCGGCCGGGCCGCTGGCCTCCAACCTGCGCCGCCAGGTGGACGAACTTTACGGCGCGGGCGAACGGACGCTGGCCCTCGCCCTCGACGGCGATACGGGCGCCGCCGCGATAGAGCGCGAGACACAAGCGTTCGATGAGTCCAAGCGGTTGATAACCGCGCTGCGGGCGGCGCTTGAGGAGCGCGCCGCGGCCCGTATGGCCCGCGCCGTCAAAGATTACGAGAAGCGCCGCATGATCGAAACCCTGGCGCTCATCGCGGCGCTGGCGATATCCGGCGCCGCGGCCAGCCTGGCATGGCGCAAGTGGCTGATATGGAGCGAACGGATGGAAAGCGCGCTCGAAGACATGACGGAGGGGCGCGTGGCGGCGCCCAGACTGGACGGCGCGCCGCCCGAATACCGCGCCATGGCGGAAAAGATCAACCAAACCGCCGCGCGGCTCGATACCGCGCGCGCCGCCGCCGCGTCAAGCCGGGAAGCCGCGGGGCTGTTCCAGCGCGCGATGGAGAATGTCAACCTCGTGGCCGTCCAGATTGACGGGCGCGGCCATATCGTGTTCTTCAACGAGTACGCCCAACGGCTCACCGGCTACCGGGCCGGAGAGGTGGAGGGGAAAAACTGGTTCGACATTTTCATCCCCCCCGCGCGGCGCGCGGAAATCCGGCACGTGTTCGACCTGTTGATGTCCGGCCAGGGCAGCCTGCCGCTGCACTACGTCAACACCGTGCTCACCCGAGCCGGCGAGGAGCGGGTGATTTCCTGGAACAACAACATCGTCCGTGACGATATGGGCGCCGCCGCGGGGGTCGTCAGCATCGGCGAAGACATCACCCAGCGCGCGCGGGCCGAGGCGGAGCTTTCCGCAAGCGAGGAGCGGCTGCTGGCCATCGCCTCCGCCGTCCCCGCTGCCATCGTGGTTACCGGCGGCGATGGCCGCGTCAGCTTTTGGAACGCGGGCGCCGAGCGCCTGTTCGGCTGGGCCGCCGCCGAAGCGGCCACCCGTTCCTTCGCGGAGACCGCCCTTCCCCCCGAAGGGCGCGCGGTATTCGCGCGGCTGGAGGAACAGGCATGGCGGCGCGGCGCGGCGGAAGACGCGCCCCCCAGCGAGATCACCGGGGCGCGCCGGTCCGGGGAAACCTTCCCCATGGAGGTGAGCCTGCGCGTGATGAACATCATGGGGCAACGGCGGCTTTTGACCATCGCGCGCGACGCCACCGCGCGCCGCCGCGCCCAGCAGGAGCTGCGCGACAGCGAGGAGCGTTTTCGCCGCGCCGTGCTCGACGCCCCCCTGCCGATCATGATCCATGCCCAGGATGGAGAAGTAATCGCCCTCAACCGCGCCTGGACGGAGTCCTGCGGGTACGCGTCCCACGAAATCACCAGCCTGGACAAATGGATCCGACTCGCTTTCGACGGGGTGGACACGCACGCCGCGGAGTTTTTCCGGCGGCCCTTTCCCGGCGCGCGGGAGGAGCGGGAGTTCCGTATCCGCTCCGCGGCGGGCGGGACGCGGGTATGGGCGTTCACCTGCGCGCCCCTGGGCAAGCTGCCCGACGGCCGGCGGCTGATGATCAGCCTGGCCCGCGACGTCACCACCCAGAAAAAGACGGAACGCGAACTTGCCCTGCTGGGCGCCGCGGTGGAGCAGGCCGCCGAGGCCATCGTCATCACCGCCGCCAACGGCGCCATCGAGTACGTCAACCCCGCGTTCGAGCGCATCAGCGGCTACACCCGCGAGCAAGCGCTCGGCGAAAATCCCCGCATCCTCAAAAGCGGTGAACACGGCCCCGGCTTTTACCGCGAAATGTGGGACACGCTGTTGGCCCGGCGCGTCTGGCACGGCCGCATCGTCAACCGGCGCAAGGATGGCGGACGGTTTGAGGAGGATGTCACCATTTCGCCCATCCTCGACCTTACCGGCGCCATCACCAATTTTGTCGCCCTCAAACGCGATGTCACCCGCGAAGTCTCGCTGGAGCGCCACCTGCGCCAATCGCAGAAGATGGAGGCCATCGGCACCTTGGCGGGCGGCATCGCCCACGACTTCAACAATATTCTGTTCGCCATGCTCGGCTACGCGGGGCTGGTGAAAGCCTCCTTGCCGGAGGGCGGCTCCCAGCGCGCGGAGATGGATGAGATCATCAAGGCCGGAAACCGCGCCAAGGAACTGGTCCGCCAGATACTCGCCTTCAGCCGCCGGTCCGAGATAAGGTTCCAGAACGTCACGCTGGCCACCCTGGTCAAGGAAACGCTCAAACTGCTGCGCGCCTCGCTGCCCGCCGCCGTGGAGATACGCGAGCGCATCAACGCCCCCTTCGCCACGGTCTGGGCCGATCCCACCCAGATGCACCAGGTGATCATGAACCTGTGCGTAAACGCCGCCCAGGCCATGCCCCAGGGCGGCGCGCTGCTGATTACCCTTGAGGAGACGGACATCGGCGAACAGCGGCCCGAAGCGATAAAATCACTGGCCCCGGGCAGCTACGTCATCCTGCGGGTGGCCGATACGGGGACCGGCATGGATTCCGCAACCATGGAGCGCGTGTTCGAACCGTTTTTCACCACCAAAAAGGTGGGGGAGGGCACCGGTATGGGCCTGTCGGTGGCGCATGGCATCATCACCGGACACGACGGCGCCATCACCGTCCGTTCCGAACCGGGCGAGGGGAGCGAATTTAGCGTGTATCTTCCCCTGGTCAAGCCGGGTGACGCTGATGGCTCCGCAACCGCCGTGGGGGAGCCGCCCGGCGGATCGGAGCGGATACTGTTCGTGGATGACGAGTCCAGCGTGGTGGACATGTGCGGGCGGTGGTTAAGCAGGCTGGGGTATTCCTTCACCGGGTTTACCGCCCCGCTCGACGCTCTGGAGGCCTTCCGCGCCCGGCCGGAGGGATTCGATCTGGTGATCACCGACGAGAGCATGCCCAAGATGAGCGGCCTGACGCTGACCACCGAACTGTCCCGCCTGCGCCCGGGTATCCCCATTATTATTCTCACCGGCTATTTCGGCGCGCTTACCGAGGCGCAGGCGCGCGCCGCCGGCGCGGTCCGGCTGCTGGGCAAACCCATCGAACCCGCCGGGCTGGCCGCCGTGGCGCGTCAAGTCCTTGACGAAGCTCGCCCCGCCTAAAAAAAGCCTACAGTAAAAATTTTCCCCCGCCGATAGATAGGGTAACTTGGCGCCCGCGAGGCGCCCGGCGAGTACATCACGGCCGAAAGGGTCGGCCTGAAAGGTAATAGGCTCCGGCAAGGAAGCTGGGGCGCGTATTTCAAGGAGGAAAGTGTCATGGCTCTTCGCGTTTACAACAACATCTTCTCCATCACCGCCCAGCGTCATCTGGGCAACAACAACGGGGCGCTGGGCGTTTCGTTGGAGCGACTCTCGTCCGGTTTGCGCGTCAACCGCGGCGCGGACGACGCCGCGGGCCTGGCGATTTCCGAAGCCCTGCGGGCCGACATCCGCTCGTTGAACCAGGCGCTACGCAACGCCAACGACGGTATCGCGATGATCAATACGGCGGAAGGAGCGCTCTCCGAGCAGGCCTCCATCCTTATCCGTATGCGCGAACTGGCCGCGCAGGCCGCCACCGGCACCGTCGGCTCCATCGAGCGCGCGACGATCAACCGCGAGTTTTCGGCCCTGCGCGACGAAATTGACCGCATCAGCGCGGTCACCGAGTTCAACGGCCAGAAGCTCATTGACGGCTCGCTGCAGGCCACCGCCATTCAGTCGGTGGTGATCCAGGTGGGCATGCAGGCCACCACCAATGACCGCATCAGCCTTAATACGGCGGTGGATTTGACCTCCATTGACTCCACGGGCCTGAACATCACCGACATCTCGGTGACGCACGTGCAGTCCGCCCTGGACTCGCTGGGCCGCATTGACAGCGCGCTGATGAAGGTCACCGAAGGTCGCGGCAGGCTGGGCGCCGTGCAGAACCGCCTGGTGCACACCATCAACAACCTCCAGGTCAGTTCCGAAAACCTGCAGGCCGCCGAATCGCAGATCCGCGACGCCGACTACTCGCTGGAAATTTCGCAGTTCACCCGGAACCAGATACTGGTGCAGGCGTCAACCGCGATTCTGGCTCAGGCCAACCTGGTGCCGCAGACGGTGTTACAGCTCCTCGGTTAAGCGCGAGAAGTCCAAGGAGAGGACTTTCCTTCCGGCGGGGGGGGTGACACCCCCCGCCACCATCGCGTTTTCCCCTTGAAGCGGCGGATGCGGATAGTGGCGCATATTCAATGACATGCCATTCTCCCGCCACGGCAAAATAACGCTAAAGGGGCTTTCCGCGATTTCCGATAAGTAGTAAAAGCGGAAATAACGGGAATTACGGGAAACGATCATGGCGATCTCGGTTGACGGCCTCATCTCCGGTCTGGACACCACCAGCATCGTAAAGCAGCTTATTGACCTGGAGCGGCGGCCCGTCACCCTGTTGCAGAACAAGCAGGCCACGCTCGCCTCCCAGCAGATGGCTTGGCAGGAAGTGAACACCCGCCTGCTGGCCTTTGAAACCTCGGCGGGGAGCCTTTCCACCACGGCAAAGTTCAACTCCAACACCGCTTCATTCCTCAACAACAGCTCCACCGGCGCCACCCCATTGACCGTGGCGGCGGATTCCACCGTAGCGGCAGGATCGTACAGCGTGGTGGTCAACCAACTGGCCAAGGAGCAGAAGTACGCCGCCAATGAAAGTTTCGGCTCCAGCACCTCGGCGCTGGGTCTGGCGGGCACGATGACGCTGACCAACAGCTCCGGCTCCTGGAACATTTCCATCGCCGCCACCGACACGCTCGACGGCATCCGGACCAAGATCAACGCCTCCGGCGCGCCCGTCACCGCGGGGATCATCAACGCGGGCACGTCATCCAGCCCGGCCTACCGGCTCACCCTTACCGGCGAAGACACCGGCGCGGCGAGCCTGTTCTCCGTCTCCAGCCCTTCCGGGCTGAGCTTCACCCAGACACAGGCCGCGCAGGACGCCCTGTTCACCCTGGACGGCATCTCGGTGACCAAGGACAGCAACACCGTCACCGACGCCATTAGCGGGGCCACGTTTAACCTGCAGGCCGCCGGTTCCGGCACGGTGACGTTCGCCACGGACTACGGCGCCATCATTGACAAGGTTCAGTCGTTCGCCAGCTCCTACAACGACCTTACGGACTACATCAAGGAACAGTTCACCTACAGCGCCACCACGAACGAGAAGGGCGCCCTGTTCGGCAACTCGTCCCTGCGCAATATCCAGGACCGCCTTCGCACGGCTGTCAACGGCGTCCTGGCCGGCGCCGACACCGGATCGAGCGCCCTTTCCTTCCTGGCGCAGGCCGGGATCAAAACGGACGAACTTGACCACCTCACCGTGGACGAGGCCAAGCTCGAAGAGCAGCTTCGCTCCCGGTTCGGCGAGGTGCGCGCCCTGTTCACCTCCGCGGGCTCCGGCGATTACGAGGTGGTGGACGCCACCGGCGGCGTCACCGGCGGCCTGTACGACACACGCGTGCAGGGCGGCGTTTTGCAGCTTCGCCTGCAGGGGGGCGACGGAACCTGGATCAGCATGGCTTCCACCGGCAACTTCGCCTACGGCCCCTCCGGCTCCATACTCGACGGCCTGATCCTGCAGACCGGGACGCTGGTGGAAGGCCAGACCGGCCAGGTCCGCGTCACCATGGGCGCCGCCCGGCGCGCCGAATGGTACGCCGCCAGCTTCACCGAGTTCAGCGCCGATGGCGCGGTGTACAACGAGCGCGCCAGCATCGAAAAACAGGACAAGGAACTGCAGAAACAGATCAGCGACCTGGAGGAGCGCATCGCCAAAAAGGAGACGGATCTGAAGGCCAAGTTCGTCAACCTTGAAACGCTACTCGGCCAGCTTACCGCGCAGCAGAACTACCTCAACTCGCAGTTGGGTAGCTTGAGCAGCAACTGGAAATTCAACAAATAACCATTGAACACAGGGAGACCAGGCATGTTACGCAACGGCCACGCCAGCACTTACCAAAGAAACCAGGTGTCCACCGTCGCCAAGGCCAAACTCATCATCCTGATGTACGACGGCGCCATCCGGTTCGTCCGCGAGGCCATGGACAAGTCCGGCCCCCGCGACGTGTCCGCCCGCGGCGCGGCCATCACCCGCGCCCAGCGCATCGTCGGCGAACTGCAGAACAGCCTCGACAGCGCCCGCGGCGGCCCCGTGGCGGAAAACCTCCAGCGCGCCTATGTCGAAATCACCCGCAACCTGGTGCAGGCCAACATCACCGGCCAGGGCAAGCATCTGGCCACGGCGCTGGACATGCTCACCATGCTGCGCGAGGCGTGGGACCAGGTGATCAATAAGTCCGCCGAAACCGCCCCCGCGGCGGCCCCCGCGGCCCGGCTGGCCTTGAACGTATGAAGGAGAAGCGCCCGTAAGTTCCCCCGCTTCTTTTCCCCTGGGGCGGTCCGTTCCCGTCGGCCCGCCCCCTTCTATTTATTCTTCTTGTACCAGGCGTCCAACTTCCCCCGGTAGCCCGCCGCGTCGCCATACGCGACAAAATTCGCGTAGCGGCTGTGGGGGTTCCGGATGCGCCGCGCGTGCTTGATCGGGCACCAATACTCCTCCGTGCGCGCCCCCACCTCCCGCAGCCAGGCGAACAGCCCGTTGGCGTAGCCGCAGTACACGCAGTTGAACTTCTCGGCGGCGTTGAGGTACTCCAGGTGATGCCGGTCCAGCGTGATGAAGTCCGACCGGGGAACCTTCCGGATGCCGTACACCGGAAAGCAGATGAACTGGTACACCGTCACGCACAGGTCAAGGGCCGCCAGGGGGACGATAAGGGCAAGGATCACCGGCGCCGTAAGAATGTTCAGCAGCCGCGCGCCCCGCAGGTAGCGGTACAGCGACTGGCGCATCCGCCGGTGCGCCAGCGCCACCTGCCGGTTGAAGCGCACACGGCCCCGCTCAAAGTGAAACTCCAGCGCCTCCGCCGCGCGCGCAAGCTCCACCTCCAGTTCTTCCTCAAGCTCCTTGATCCTGCGGTAGAGCGACTCGATGTTTCCGTTCATGCGGGTTCCCTTATGTCCTTTTCTTCCGCCCCGTCCCCTTGCACCAGGGACAGGCGCGCATCATCCCATGCCGGTCGGGGCGCGCCCCGTACCCCTGGCACATGACGCACTGGTTTTTCTCCACCGTGATCTTCCGTTCCGCCGTCACCAACGGCCCCCGCGAGGGCCGCCGCTTCTTAACGAACATGCTCACGAACGACAGGTCATGCTCCGCCCGCCCCGCCTTGGAGCGTTCCTCCAGCCGCGCGCGCCGCCCCCGTTCCCCGCGCTCCCGGTCATACTCCGCCCGGCGCGCCGGATCCAAAAGCGTTTCCTGCGCTTCGTGGATAAGCATGAAGCGCTCCGCCTCCTCCACCCCCGCCCGGTCAGGGTGGTAGCGCAACGCCAACTTGCGGTACGCGCGCTTTATTTCCAGCGCGCTGGCGTGTTCGCCCACCTCCAGGATGGCGTAGTAGTCGAGGGAACGTTTTTGCTTGGCCATGAGTGTGACGCGGCGGGCCGCCTCCGCCCGTCATTATCACCGTTTTATCCACGCGATACCATCCCAATCGGGACCTGGCGCAACCACATTGCGCCATTTTATTACTGCTGACCCGCGCGCGTTATAACCCGCATTCAACCGGCAAGCGCAACGCTCATCCCGTTAAAGACTTCCAGCGGCGTTTTGTAGCCAAGGCATTTCCTCGGACGGTTATTGAGCCAACGCTCGACCTCCACGATCTTATCGTCACTCACGCTATCCACGTCCG
>JACQZB010000030.1 GCA_016207925.1 Nitrospinota bacterium | reverse complement strand
CAACTGATGAGCGGGATGTTGTCGTACCAGCGCACGGGCATACCGCATTCCGGGCAGCGCGAGCCGGGGGCGATCACCGACAGGCGGCGCGGAGTCCGGTGAATGACGACGTTAAGAAAGCTGCCGATACAGGCCCCGCCGGTAAAGGCGATCAACTCCCACCACATCGCCGTCACCGCCTCGCCTCCTTCATAACGCGGGCGAAATCATCCAGGGCGACAACCCGCGCCGTGGTGGAGGAAAAACCGCGCCGGGTAAGGAAAGTGTACAGCTTGTGTTTCATGGTTTCACTATCGTCCATGGCGCCAAAGCCGAACGCCTTACGCGCGGCGGCGGCGAAGGCGGCGGCCCGTTCATCATCCTCGCCGCCGAAATGCGTTTCAAGCGCGCGATCCACCAACTCCATATCAAAACCTTTCCGCGTCAATTCGGCGCGCAGCTTGGCCGGCCCCACGCCGCGCCGGGCGACGCGCCCCTTGGCGTAATCGGCGCAATAGGCCGCGTCGTCAAGATACCCCAGTTCGGCGAGTTTGGCGACGGTTTCGCGGACGCTTTCTGCGCCGTGGCCCCGCGCGGAAAGTTTGGCGGCAAGCTCCGCCTTTGAATGGGCGCGGCGCGCCAGCAGCCTACACGCCTGATCGTAGCAGGAAACGGGTTTATTATGCCGGGGACCGGCCACGGGTCAGGCAAGCTCCCGGTGGCGCGGGCAGGTGATCAGGTGGTCGTTGACCATCCCCGTGGCCTGCATGTGGGCATAGATAATAGTGGAACCCACGAACTTGAATCCCCGTTTTTTCATGTCGCTGCTGATGGCGTCCGACACGGGCGTGGTGGGGGGAATTTGTTTGAGGGTTTTCCAATGGTTGACGATGGGTTTGCCCTCCACGAAGCGCCAAATGTAGTTGTCAAACGAGCCGAACTGTTTTTGCGTTTCGATAAAGGCGCGGGCGTTGGTGACGGCGGACTCGACTTTAAGCCGGTTGCGGACGATGCCGGGATTGTTGAGCAGACGCTCGATCCGGCGTTTGTCATACCGCGCGACTTTTTCACAGTCGAAGTTATCGAACGCGGCGCGGTAGTTCTCGCGTTTGCGAAGGATGGTGATCCACGACAGCCCCGCCTGCGCGCCTTCGAGAATCAGGAACTCAAACAGTGTCCGGTCGTCGTGAACCGGCACGCCCCATTCGCGGTCGTGGTAGGCCGTGTACAGCGGGTCATTGGCGGCCCACGGGCAGCGCTGGATGGTGGTTGTCATTGCGAATCGCGCCGCCAAAATGTATGAATGGCCATAAATCAGCCCTCACTTCGGTTCAATAATCCCGCTGGCCCATGACTGCGCGCGTTCCGCCAATTGCAACGCTTCGTCCAAATCGTTTTCTGTTACGTCGTGATAAGAGCCGGGGTATCGTGTCTCAACCGCATAGGGGGTCAGCAGGCTGGCTTTTTGTACTTCGGGGGGAACCGTCAAACCAATGTTCGCCGCTATTTCCAGCAATTCCTCTATGTCATGGGTGAGGGGAAATGAGGATCCTTTATGTAGAAGAACCGACTTCAACGCTTTTTCCGCCGCCTGCTGCGCGTGAAAACATATCTGCTCGCGCCGGATCAGTTTGTCGGTGGCGGCCAGGCGCGCCATTCGCATATCGCTTCGAGCATGGTCAAGCCATTCCCGCGGAGAGCCGGGAAGTTTGCCACCGCGTTCAGCGCTCATACACAACTTTTCCATTTGTCGCGGCCTCACGGTAAATCAAACCGGGCGCGTCCTTTAACTGTTCCCATTGGGGCTGCGATACAACAAGGATGTCCATGGGCATGGAAATGCCGCGAAGCGCGCGGCGGATCCGGACGCTTTCCCTGCGCGAATCGGCGATGTTACCGGAAGCGATTACCAGAATGTCCAGATCGCTGTTGGAGCCAATCGTGCCCTTGACGTACGAACCGAAGAGGATAATCTTTGCGGGGCGGCTTGTTTCAACGATCCTTTGCACCGCTTTTTCCACCTTTTCGGGGGTGACTTCCCAGGAGGGCGCTACTGCGGGCTTGACCATGATGTTCCTTCCCTTTGCCATTCAGTGTACCTTCAATCGCCGCGAACGTTCAAAGCGCGATTGCGGCACGCCCCATTCGGTGTCGTGGTAGGCCGTGTACAGCGGGTCATTGGCGGCCCACGGGCAGGGGCGCGATTTGTGATTTTGGGTTAACCGAATAACCATTAGGAAGGAACATCCTCCTCTGCTGGTTCAGCGCGTTTTGGAAGTACGAGTTTATTATTTCTGACCTCCCACGGTCTCCCAGTCCATTTTTCCAATAGTGGTTTCAGAGCTTTTGTTCCAGCAAAAGAACTAAGGTTCTGAGGATTTCCTTGGTACGCCGCAATGACACGATCTACCTGCTCCTTCGTAAGGCTCTCAAAGACGGACAACAAAGAACTAACCTTCCAACCCGATTTTTCCCAAGCATCTGATGCCTTATATGCAGATAGCGCGCATTCAAATAACCGGGATTTATCAGACAGGCGTTTGTAAAGAAGATTGAATACCTTGATGGCCATATCGTCAGTGTTGGACAACTTGCATCCGCCAAGCCCTTGCCCTTTTCCCATCAGCCCATAAGGGTCTAGTCCCAACCGAATAGGGATCATCGGGACACCTCGTCCCATCGCCACTCCAACCTCCTGATCCGTCCAATTACTGTCGTGGTAATCATCTGTAAGCAAAGCGACCAATGCATCCATGCTAAATAAGGCATTCTCGATTTCACGATGCCATTCCTCGGTCGGCTCAATATCCTCATGCGCTACAAACACCGCCACACCGCACTGGGCAAGAGACTGCTTGAGTTTCGAAACTTCTTGCTTGATCGAAGACTTGTGGCTTAGAAATATCCGTACGTGATTGGAACCCCATATACGCTGCAATGTCTTGGCAGGGATTGATGACGCAGCCAAACGTGGCCTGTAAACACCGGATTCTTCACGCCAACGATCATTTTCTGTAGGCTCCATTTCAATAAACACTGCGGCGATATGTTCGTTCTGGGCATTGTCCAAATTATTCAAATCGGCTTTAATGCGTTGCTGAAAAGCCTCCTTTTTCTCCATCACGCCGACGTAAATATCTTCGGGTATCGTAAACGTAATGGCATGCCCATAAGTTCCGCCGTTCCAATAATCGTAGGTCCATTCTTCGTGTATGGATGCAACACCGTTGACCACGATTTTTTGCAAAAGAGCGTTTCCCTTTTGTTTATAGATGGAGTTCAACGTTGCAAGGTATCTTTCCACCTTGCCAGGAAGTTGAAACTTGGCGTCGCTCGACGTCATTTTCCAACCTCCATCAGCGATAAACAGAATTCGTATGAAAAGCCTTTTGGCGACAGCACATCGCAAATAGCGGCGGGTTCATCCATGGGATTTATCACTCCCGCCATGGTTCATCCCCAAAAGAGGCGGAGGGGGACGATGCGCACGCCAATGGTAGGGGCGATTCATGAATCGCCCCCTCGTGGAAGGGCGACGCATGCGTCGCCCCTACAATTTTGTCCACGGGCGGGACACAATTCGTCCCCGCCGGGTTTTCCCGGTCTTCATGCCATCGCGCGGGATTGGTCATGATGTATTCCCGGATTTGGTTCAGGGATTCGTCGTCGCGGATGATGTGTTCGTAATAATTGCGCTGCCAGAGGCGGCCATGAAACGGTAGCCACCCACCCATTTTAACACCATCTGCCTACCGTTTGGTGGTCATGGTCTTGGGCGGCCACGGGGGGCCGCCCCTACAATAATCTCATCCGCCACCGGGCGGCCACGGGGGGCCGCCCCTACCAGAATGATGATCCCATGAACATGGTTGGGCATGATGATGAATGCATCCGTACCGATGCCGGGATAGTGTGACGGCAATTCGTCCCATACCTTTTGGGCGATGCGTCCCGCCGCGTTCAGACGCATATCCCCACTCGCTACGGAACCAAACAGGCATTCGTGGTTCGACGCGCAAAGGGTGACGAAATACACGCCCGCCCGGCGGTAGTCATACGCCATAAGGCGGATTGAATGGCGATCCGGCAATACCAATCTGGTTTCATTCATCGCGTTATTCCGTAGGGGCAGGCCCCCGTGCCTGCCCGTTGCGCGATTCGCGTTGCGCCAAAGACGGGAGACCACGGGGGGCCGCCCCTACAGGTGACATGGCCTCCCCCTTATTTCTTCTTCTCCTTCTCCGCTTTCTCCGGGGCTTCGACGCCGCCGGCGGCTACGGGTTCCGGGAGGGACGGCAACAACGGCAATCCCATCTTCTCGCGCAATTTGTTCTCGATCTCGTGCGCGGTGGCGGGGTAATCCTTCAAAAACTTTTTGGCGTTCTCGCGTCCCTGGCCGATGCGCTCCTCGCCATAGGTGAACCACGCGCCGGACTTGTTGACGATGCTGTGCGTCACGCCGAGGTCAACCAGGTCGCCTTCGCGGCTGATGCCTTCGCCGAACATGATGTCCACCTCCACCTCGCGGAAGGGGGGCGCCACCTTGTTCTTGACGATCTTCACCTTGGCGCGGTTGCCCACCACCTCGCCCTGTTCCTTGAGCGGGGCGATGCGGCGGATGTCTATACGCACCGTGGAGTAGAACTTGAGCGCGTTGCCGCCGGTGGTGGTTTCCGGATTGCCGAACATGACGCCGATTTTCTGCCGTATCTGGTTGATGAAGATAAGGCAGGTTTTGGACTTGGAAATCACCGCGGTCAGCTTGCGCAGGGCCTGGCTCATCAGGCGCGCCTGCATGCCCATTTGCGGGTCGCCCATTTCCCCTTCCAACTCCGCCTTGGGCACCAGCGCCGCCACGGAGTCTATCACCACCACGTCCACCGCGCCGGAGCGGGTGAGCGCCTCGGCGATTTCCAGCGCCTGCTCGCCGGAGTCGGGTTGGGAGATGATTAAATTGTCAATGTCCACCCCAAGGTTGCGGGCGTACATGGGGTCCAAGGCGTGTTCGGCGTCAATGAACGCGGCGGAGCCGCCCAGCTTTTGCGCCTCGGCGATGATGTGGAGGGTCAACGTGGTTTTGCCGGAGGATTCCGGGCCGAACACCTCGATCACGCGGCCGCGGGGAATGCCGCCCACGCCCAGGGCGGAGTCTATGGAAATAGAGCCGGTGGATATGGCCGCCAAGGGTTCGGCCTGCGCCACCTGGTCGCCGAGGCGCATGATGGCGCCTTTGCCGAACTGTTTTTCGATGTTGGCGAACGCCTGTTCCAGCGCCTTGGCTTTCTCCCCCTTATCCTTGGCCATGTCCTGTTTCCTTTCTATTCGGTAATAACATCATCTTCAACATCGCGCACATTATATCCAAACACCGCCAAGAGTAAAACGAAAAAAAAGCAAAAATGCATAATTCACGATTTTTCATCACATTCCATGCAAGCCCAACAAATGACCCTAGTCAGGCGTTTATGTCACTCAGCGACAGGTATGTCTTTCAATACGGGTTCCTTGTTATGTACAATGCTGTAATATAAGTAGTTATATTAGGCATGGCTGATGCTTATACAAAAGATAGACTTCAGAATCAGTAAAAACTGGGATTCTGGACAGATTGTTTTATATCTTCATAGGAGGACAGCGTCATGGCAGTCACCCTGGCCTACATAGTGTTCTTGATGTGGTTGACGAACATGGTCGTCAATGCTCCGGCGTCGCCGCCTTCCGGCAAGGATCATGGCGATGAATTCGAGAAGTTTTTTAGTCCCGTGAAGGATCAGCGCGTCGAAGCGCGCAAAGCGGCGTAAGTCTCACGGTTTGATCTCTCTCCACGGTTAATCGGGCAGGGGCGGGGCATGACGGGGCTCCGCCCTTGTTCTATCCAGCGTTTTGCGGCCTGATCTCCCGAACCCGGCTTGCGCTTGGCGCCCGGCCGGGACGGCGCAAAAATTTGTATTTGAACCGCAAGGCCCTTCGCTCCGCTCAGGGCGCCGGTAAAGGCATCTCACGCTTATTGTTGAAGTCCTAAGGCAAAGCCGAAGGATCTTGCAACACACTTTTCCAAAAATAATTCAAACTGACGCACTACCGGGCTCCACGTCTGTTCGACAAATAGGGGCGTAAATCGCAAAAATGGTTACCAAAATCCGTTCACCCGCAATTGTGGTGATTGATAATCATCGTCTTCCCCGCGGAATGTTTTATGCTCCGAACAAACGCAAGCAGTACTTCAAGGGGAGCGGTCATGAAACTGACCACTATCATGGCGTTCACGGCGCTGGGCGCCGGCGCGGCCCTGTACACCGGTTCCGGCGCGGAACAACCCGTCTCGAAAACATCCCTCCCGGCGGGCGTTTCACGGGCTGGCGAGGCGATGAAATCGGGGGACGAACTCGCCCGGAAATTGTGGAACGACACGCGCGAACGGGGCCGCAAGCTTATCCACGCCACGCTGGTGGAGCCGAACGAGCACCCGCTGGAGCGCTAACCCCGCGCCATGGCAAAAAAAACCGGGGGCTTCAAGCAAGCCCCCGGTCACGGCGTGGTAACGCTTATTTGCGTGATTGCCTGTCGGGCACGTCGCGGCGGCGCGGAGCGGCGAAGTTGACAAGGTAGTTGTACAGGCGTATGAGCCTGCCGCCCTCGCGCTTCTGATCCACCCAGTGCCCGATCATGCCGATGGTGCGCGCCAGTATGAAGAACCCGTTGAGCGTATCGCTGGGATAGCCCATGTCGGTAAGAATACAGGCGATGCACCCGTCCACGTTAAGGATAAGGTTGTCCTTCTTGCCGGTGGTGACCTTTTCCACCTCGAGCGCGTAATCCAGGTGCGGCGTGCGCAGGCCCAGGTCGCGCGCGGCGCGGATAAGCTCCTGCACCCGCTTGTCGGGGTTTTTCACCGACTTGACCCGGTGCCCGATGCCCGGCACGGGGCCGACGTTGGCCTTCATGTAGGCCAAATAGCCGGGAATGTCGTTGGGGTAGTTGTTCAACCCGTAGTTGAAGTACTTGGCCGCGTCGGTGATGGCGCCGCCGAACCGCGGGCCGATCATTATCATGCCCGCCGCCACCGACTGCGCCATGGGTATCCCCGCGCATGAGGCGATGATGGCGGTCAGGGCGCCGGAGACGCACGGGCCATGATCCGCGGAGAGCATGATGATCCGCCGGATCATCTCCGCTTCCTTGTCGGTGGGCAGCTTTTTGTTCCAC
This sequence comes from Nitrospinota bacterium, assembly GCA_016207925.1. GTDB lineage: Bacteria > Nitrospinota_A > UBA7883 > UBA7883 > UBA7883 > JACQZB01. The sequence continues at coordinate 17,136 of JACQZB010000030.1, read as the reverse complement.
AGCAGGCCGATGACGTGCGGAATCTCGTACCCCTTGTTGATAAGGTCGGAGGCCGCGTAGCCGCAGTACAGCGGCTCGTCGCCCCGGTCGTCGCTGATGGTGGTCTTGAACAGCGGCTGCACCATCACGTCGCCGGAGGCCATGACATCTTCCACCTTGCGGGGAAGCTCCGGCAGTTTGGAGGGCGGCGTTTCCTCCATTTCCTTGATCTGTCCGGTGGCCTTCAGGTCCTCGTACACCCGGCGTATGGTGACCCCCAGGTCGCCGAAAGTGGGGGGCACGATGACACCCGCCTTTTTCATCAACTCCGACTTGGCGCGCGCGCTGCCTTCGCCATGATGGCCTTCCTTGGCGCCGGCGTGGCCGAACTTCATCCCCTTGGGGAGGTTTTCCTGGCAGAAACCAGACGCGATGCCTATTAGCTTGATGCGCCGGGGTTTTGCGGCGTACCATTCGGCGGCCTTCTCTTCGAGGTCGCCGCCCATCTCGCCGACGATGATCACCGCCTTGGTGGCCGGATCCTTCTCGAACAGTTCCAGGTAGGTGACAAAGTCCGTACAGGGGTAGGCGTCGCCTCCCACGCCGATGGTGGTGGTCACCCCGTCGGCGAACTGCGACACCAGCCACATGATTTCGTTGGAGAGTCCGCCGGACTTGGTGATGACGCCGAACGAGCCGGGGCGGTACAGCTTGGAGAGCTTAAGGTTGTTGTACTCGCCGCCGATCACGCCGAGCCGGCACATCCCGGCGCTCAACACGCCGATGGAGGAGGGGCCGTTGAGCAGTTTGCCCACCTTTCGGGAATGTTTGATCATCAGCTTGGCGTCCTTGGCGGGCACGCCCTCGGTGATCATGGAGACGAACTTGATGCTCGGATGATCAAGCGCCTCCATGGCCGCCTGCGCGGCGCGGTTGGCGCCGATATAGACCAGGCAGGTGTTGGTTTCCGGGTGGTTTTCCAGCGCTTCCTTAAGCGTCTTGTAGATCGGCACCGCCAGAAACTGCGCGCCAAAGGGTATTTCCGCCGTCTTGCCCGCGTCGGGCGGATACACGAAGGCGGTCACGTTGTACTCAAGCCCGCCCAACCAGCAAAATTCCGCCATGCGCCGCGCGGCGTTTACCCCCGCGACGCCGCCCAGGATAACGACTCTGGTATTTTTGTCCGCAACGATAGCCATGGCTACTGCCCCTCTCCTTTCAACGCGTACTTGACGATGTCCGTCAAGGGCGTATAGCGGTCGTACACGTGAATGTCGAACCCTTCGTCGGAGAGCTTGCGCATGTACTCAAGCCCCACCGCCTCGTTCGGGCCGCCGCGGCGCACCCAGATTTTCACCCCGTCGAGTTTCCCTTCGGCCTTGGCCTTGCGGAACCCGGCGATGATGCCGGTGAACGTGGCCTTGACGTCGGTGAAGTTGGCGATGGCGCCGCCCACAACGATGTGCTTGATGCCGGGAAGCGAGCAGACCTTGTCGGTGAGCGCCTCCACCGCCCACGCGGGCGGGTCGCCGGAATATTCGGCGTAGTTGGCCAGCGTGCCGCCGAGGGCCACCACCGCGTCCTAATAGAACACGGAAGCGCCGCCGCCGGCGGGAAGCATCGCCACCTGGCCGCCGGGGATTTCGATCAGCTTCACGGAGCCTTTGACGCGCGAGTCAATCTCCATGATCTGTTTTTCATCCTCGGTGTAGGCGCGGCCGAATTCCGGTGCGAAGCCGAAATTCCAGTCCGGGTGGCGGAACCGGGCGTCCGCGTCGAGCATCACCACCGCGTCCAGCGCGCACAGCTTGCCGTCGTGCGGATTGATGATCAGCGGGTTGATCTCCATGTACTCGCCGTCCTCGTTGTCGAAGCATTCGTACAGGCGGAAGGCGAATTTGCGCATCTTCTCCACCAACTCGCCGGTGAAGCCGGCGTCGCGGGCGCATTTTTCCAGCAGGTCGTCGGAAGGTTTTTCGCCCACTTCCACAAACACGCGGCGCACCTTCTCCCAGTTGGACTCCACCTCGATGCCGCCGAACTTGGCCATCAGGATCTCCGCCCCTTCGCGGGTGGATTTGACGGCGAGGTAATATTCCTCCTTGTGTTCGAGCATCTCCGCGATGATCACCTGGGAGATCACCAGCCCCTGGATCTCGCGTCCCAGGATTTCCTTTGACGCCGCCAGCGCCTGGTTGACGTCCAGGTTCACGCGCACCAGCCCCAGCTTCATGCGGCCGCCGATGGCTTCGTGGGCCTTGACCACCAGCTTGCTTTCGCGCATCCACTGGTTGGTCTGGACCAACGACTCTATCTGGCCGGTGGTGGAGATGACCACGTGGCGGGGCGTACGGATGCCCCACTTGTTGAACAACTCCATTGCCGGCCCTTCGAGGACTTTGGCCATGAGAATAATCCTCCAAATCCGCGTTGCAAATCAGTATGTGAAGGAGCTTTCACCCTCTGGTGAAAAAGGGAAAGTTTATCCGAAACAACCCAAAAAAGTCAAAGGGCTGGCACGGCGAGTAGTGTCTCAATTTGAAATTTGAACCGCAAGGCCCTTCGCTCCGCTCAGGGGCACTACCGCACGGCGAGTAGTGTCTCAATTTGAAATCTGAACCGCAAGGCCCTTCACTCCGCTAAGGGCGCCGGTAAAGGCGTCTCACGCCTATTGTTGAAGTCCTGAGGCAAAGCCGAAGGACCTTGCCGCGCGCTTTACCAAAAATAATTCAAACTGACGCACTACCGCGCGGCGGAAAATGACGGGTGTAGGCCCCGCATTCCCCTTGACGGGCGGCCCCCGCTCCAGTACGATGCAATAAAAGAGATTACAGGGTCTTGTAAGCCGCCGTCATTGCGCGGCGCAGTGGAGATTCCATGGACGAGCCAGCGCCCCAACCACCGTTGCAAAACGACGATGTACGGTTGCTCCAGGACACCGCGCGGCAAGCGGCCGGTGAAGAACGAGGCGGCCAGCCTCCCGCTTCCAAAAACGCCCAGCGCAAAATGGCCAATGAAATCCAAAGCGGCCGCACCCCTTACAACTACTCCGCCGAGGAGGGGTTCGAGGACCGGCCCGCTTCCGGCGCCGCCAAGGGCGGCTCCTCTTTCTCCCTGGGGAACGTTTTCGCGTTGATCGCCATCGGCGCCGTGGCCCTGGGGGGGTATGTGATGTATGTCTTCGTGGACGGCCTCGGCCAAAGCATGGACAACCTCAACCGCAACGTGGACACCCTGGCCGCCGCCGTCGCACAGCAAGGCAGGGAGGGCCGCCGCACAAGCGAGGCCATCATCCGCGCCGAATTTATGCAGGCGCGCGCGGCGCTGGAAGGCGTCGCGGCCATCGGCGACCCGCGCGTCTCCCACAAGGCGCGCGAGATGGTGGCGCAGATTGACCTGGCCCTCGACGCGATAACGCCGCAACAACAGGGGAACGACGAGATCGGCGACCTTATCGAGTCGCTCGAGCAACCACAACCGGCGGACGCGCCGCCCGCCGCGCAAGATGAACCAGCAACGGCGCCGCCCGCGGCTGGCGGCGCAAACGGCGGTCAGGACAAAGCCCCGGCCCAACCCGCGGCGAAACAGGCTCCGGCCGCCCCGCCCTCGCCGCCCGTTGCCAGCCCCCGGTAAACGGCGACGCGCGATTCCATGAGTTTCAAGGGCCGCGTAACGTTGCTGGCTGATTTGGCGGTCCGGCAGGTTTCCGCGTTTCTGGACATATTCCTGCTGAAACTGCGGATCATCGGATTCGACAACAAACGCTCCGGACTGTACACCCGCCTGGGTGAAGCGGTTTTCCGCGCCGTCAACACCGGCGCCCCCCCGCTCTCCGATCACCCTTCCAACGCCATCATCGAGGAAATCCGGGAAAGCGGCGCGGAGATCACCGCCGCCGAGGACGCCATCATCAGCCGCAAAACCCGCGCCCGCGCCGACTACGACAATTTCCTCTCGCTGTGGCGGCGCGGGGCGGCCTAGACACCGGGGAACTCGACGCCACACGTTAACTCCCATCGGCAGAAATCTTCGCGGCGGTCACCGTTCAGAAGCGGTGAAAACTCCATTGCGAGCAAAGCGAACCAATCTCATGACGCGGATACTCAACAAATCCCCAGGGCGCATGGCGCACGCAAGACATCACGCCGGCGCCCCGCCAGCGGACACCGGAACAATATTAGCTTTGACTAATAACCGGCGCGGCAGGATAATAAGTGGGCATGAAGATCCGGTATTACACAACCACTCATGGGAGAAGCCCGGTCGAGGAGTTTATCAACCATTTGCCCGAAGAAACGCGCGCGGAGGTTTACGACGCCTCCTTCTGCTTGAGCGTGGCGTAAATCTCGCCATGCCGGCAAGCCGGAACCTGTCTTCCATCGCGCATGGACTTCATGAGCTTCGTTTTGGGGACAGGGCCGGGCAGGTACGCATTTTTTACTACATCAAAACCGGCGTAGCCATATATCTGTTACATGCGTTCAGGAAGAAAACGAGGGAAATGCCGGGCAAAAAAATCGCCTTGGCGCTTCAGCGGATGAAGGGGATTTAACATGCCATGGAAAGACGTTGACATCGAGCAGGCCGCCCAAAACGCCGGTATCAACACGGCGGAAGTCAGGGCGAAGCAACAATTGATGGCGCTGATCGCGGAAGCTCGCAAAGCGGCGGGGATTACGCAAACGGAACTTGGCCGGCGTGTCGGGGTTTCGCAGGGGCGTATCGCACAGATCGAATCCGGGATTGGGACGTCGAAGGTCACCTTCGACGTGCTGTTCCATCTTCTTACCGCTCTGGGCAAAGAGTGCAGGGTGGTGGTGCACGCAGGCGGAACGAAGGCAAGGAAGCACAAGCCCGGATATTCCCGCGCCGCGCGGTAAGGCGCATAACAAGCGTCTGGCCCCTGTTTGGGCACGGGTTTCGGTAGTGCGTCAGTTTGAATTATTTTTGGAAAAGCGTGCGGCAAGGTCCTTCGGCTTTGCCTCAGGACTTCAACAATAAGCGTGAGATGCGTTTACCGGCGCCCTGAGCGGAGCGAAGGGCCTTGCGGTTCGGATTTCAAATTGAGACACTACTCGGGTTTCACATTTTCGTGGACGAATTCATGGGGAGGCTTATAATACTCCTTCCACTGGCCGGTGGACGCATACGCGCTCCGGCCGCCATGCCCTGGTGGTGGAATTGGTAGACACGCTGTCTTGAGGGGGCAGTGGGGCGACCCGTTCCGGTTCGACTCCGGACCAGGGCACCAAAAACAATTCATCAGGCGCGGTCCGCAAAAAAAAGAGGCGTTCTGGCGGCGGGTCCGTCAATTCGTCCCGTGTTCCTTTAAGCTCTTGTCCGAACGCCCAAACCTGGGCCAGACAATGACGCTCGCCGCCAAACGCCTTCGCAACACACCCGGCTGGAGGCTCCCCCTCTACGGGGCAATCACTCGCGCCAGCTTGTTCGTCTGATGCGCGATGGCTCCAGCCGTTCCATCTCAAATATCGGCTCACGCGCCCTTATTGTCAAAATTTAAGTGAAAATTATCCTTTGTAAAATAAGCAGGTTCAGTATTATTTGATAAGGTGATGAGAATGTCATCGCCATGTTGCGGCTTTTCCGGCTGGGAACCAGAATCCACAACCTTTCAACAAGATGCCGGATAGAATCCACGCGAAAGCCGGGCAGGGGCTACAATAATTCCGTCAAACCCAATTCGCGCAATTTTTCCGTTACTTGCCGTGCTTCTTGCGCCCTGTCGCGGTCCATCACCAACACCGCGTCGTCCGTGGCCACGACCACCAGGTTTTTCGCCCCTACCACGGCCACCGTCTTGCCGCGCGCGTGGATCAGCAGGCCCGGCGCGTCCACCGCCACAAGCTTTCCGTCCACCACGCGGTTGCCATCGCCGCCGGCTTCCACCAAATCATACAGCGCCCGCCACGACCCCACATCGCTCCAGCCGGGATCCGCCGCCGCCACCGCCACAATCCCTTCCGCCCCTGCTTTTTCCATCACCGCGTAGTCAATGGAGATGGAGGGCAGCGTGGGATACACTTCCCGCATTACCTTGCCGAAGCGCTCCTTGCCGATGGCCTGTTCGATGGGCGCCATGGCGGTTAAAAGCTCCGGCAGGTGGCGCCGGATGGCGTCCAGAATGGCGTCCGCCCGCCAGAAAAACATCCCGGCGTTCCAGTAATGCTCCCCCGACGCGGCGTAACGGGCCGCTGTCTCCAACGGCGGTTTTTCCAGAAACGCCCGCACCGCGTACAGGCCCTCGCCGATCCGCTCTCCGCGCTGGATGTAGCCGTAGCCGGTTTCCGGGTATGAAGGAGCTATGCCTATGGTACACAGCAGCTCCGGGCGCCGCGCGATCAGTTCCGCCAGCGCCCTTGCCGCCCGCACAAGCTCCGCGGGGCGCGCGATGGCGTGATCCGCGGGGAACACCGCCATCATCGCTTCGGGATCGCGCGCCTTGACCATCATCGCCGCCAGCGCCACGCACGCGGCGGTGTTGCGCCCTTCCGGCTCGGCCACTACGTTCTCCGGCGGCAGGGCCGGCAGTTGCGCGCGGGTTTGTTCCTCGCCGGCGGCGCCGCACACCACGATCACCCGCTCCGGCGGTATGAACCCCTCAAGGCGGCTGACCGCGGCTTGCAGCATGGTTTCCCCGCCCAACAGCGCCAGCAGTTGCTTGGGCGTTTTTTCCCGGCTCAACGGCCAAAACCGCGTCCCCTTGCCCCCCGCCATGATCACCGCGCTAAGCATCGCCTCACCTCGCCCTATAAAAAGAATATCGCCAGCGCGCCCACGGGGAACAGGTAGTAGGAAAACCAGGGCAGCCGGCCCCTTTTCACCATCGCCACCAGCAGCGCCAGGCTGGCGTACCCCACCGCCAGCGACATGGTGAACCCAAGCCCCATCGCCGCCATGGAAGGCGCATGCCAACCGTTGCGCAGCCCCAACACCAACGCGCCGGCCACCGCGGGGATGGAAAGCAGGAACGAATAGCGCGCCGCCGTTTCGCGCTCAAGCCCCAACAGCAGCGCGGCGCAGATCGTGGCCCCGCTGCGGCTGATCCCCGGCGTGATGGCAAGCCCCTGCGCCACGCCGATCAACACCGCCTCCCACCAGCGCATCCCTTCGATGCCGCGATGGGTTGGGTTGAACCACCGCGTCATGTACAAGAACGACGCGGTCACCATCAGCATCGCCCCCACAATCCCCGGCGCGGAGAACAACTCCTCGAACTTCTTCTCGAACAGCACGCCGATGATCCCCGTGGGGACCGACCCCACGATAATCAGCCACGCCCAGCGGAAGCCCGGATATTCCGCCATCACCGCGCCCCACGCCGCGCCGCCGGCCAGGCGCCGCGCGCCATGCCATGAGTGCGCGATGATCTCGTACAGCTCCTTGCGGTAGAACCACGCCACCGCCGTCAACGTACCCAGATGAAGGATGATGTCGAACAACAGTTCCGGCGCGGTCAGGCCGAACAGGCTCTGCGCGATCACCAGATGGCCCGAGGAACTGACCGGCAGGTATTCCGTCAATCCCTGAACCGCCCCCAGGATCATCGCCATGACCGGCGTCACGGCGCTTTGGGTTTCCATCACTGCGTGATTCCTTATAGTTGTTATCCGGCGCGCGGCGCCGCGGGTTGTTTTTGGTTCATCCCCCTCACCCGGCCCTTCGGGCCCCCCTCTCCCTCAAGGGGAGGGGGGCGCTGGGTGTGGCAAGCCGCACGGCGGGGAATTTCGCGCATCGCCCCCGCGCGGCCACGCGCCGCGGTCACTGACGGCGGCGCCGGCCCGACCGGTTGTGGCGCAAAGGCTCCCGCCGGCTTTCCTCCACGGGGGTCACCCGCGGCTCGATGGGCGCGGGCGGCAGCGGGTGCAGCGTCTCCTGATAATAGTCGTCCAGCAGCATCGCGATCAGCGAAAGCTCGTCCTCGTCCTGCCCCAGCGAGCGCGCCAGCGGCAGGAACCGGCGCATCCGCTCCACCTGCAAGGTGTCGCGCGCGCGCAGCTTCGCCTCAAGCAGCGCCGTCACCCGCTCGGTCACCACGGCGGCGACTTCCTCGTCGGTGGGGAGTTGGCGCTCGAGCACGGGTATGTTGAACCGCTTGGCGATGCGTGAAAGCTCCACTTTCTCAATTCCCGACACCAGCGAAATAGCCACGCCCGCCATGCCCGCGCGGCCCGTGCGCCCGGCGCGGTGGACGTAGGCCTCGTGATCCTCCGGCGGCTCGTACAGGATCACGTGGGAAAGCTCCGGGATGTCAATGCCGCGCGCCGCCACGTCGGTGGCCACCAAAAAGCGCAGCGTCCCCTGCCGCACGCGGCCCAGCACCTTTTCGCGCGCCGATTGGGTCAGGTCGGCGGAAAGCTCGTCCGCGTCGTAGCCGAAGCGGCGCAGCACCACGGAGACGTAATGCACCTGCGCCTTGGTGTTGCAGAAGATGATGGCGTTGGAGGGATTTTCGACCTCGATGATCTTGACCAGCGCGCGGTCCTTGCCCATGGGCGGGGCCGCGTAAAAGATGTGCTCCACCTCCACCACGTGCACATGCTCGCGCGACAGGCTCAAGAAATACGGGTCGCGCAGGAACTCTTCCGAGAGGCGCAGCACGTGCGAGGGGAATGTGGCGGAGAACATGGCGCTGGAGATGTCTCGCCGGGGCAGGAATTTTTGCAGCCGCTTCATGTCCGGGTAAAAGCCCATGGACAGCATCCGGTCCGCCTCGTCGAACACCAGTATGTCCAAACGGTCCAGGGTCAGTGAGCGCTTGATCAGGTGGTCCAGGACGCGGCCCGGCGTGCCGACGACGATGTGCGCGCCTTTGCGGAAAGCGTCAATCTGCGGGCCGTAGCCCACGCCGCCGTACACCGCGATGGTCCTCAGGCCCTTGGCGGCGCCCAACGTCTCCGCCTCGGCGGCCACCTGCGCCGCCAGTTCGCGCGTGGGGGTAAGGATCATCGCCTGGCAAGCGTTGATCGCCGGGTTGAGCCTTTTGACGATGGGCAGCATGAACGCGCCCGTCTTGCCGCTGCCGGTGCGCGACTGCGTCATCAGGTCGCGCCGCGCCAGCATGTAGGGCATCGCCTTGGCCTGCACCGGCATCAGGCTGTTCCAGCCCGCGCGCGCCGCCGCGTCCTTGAGTTCGGGCGGCAGTTCGTCGAACGGAGCGGCGCCGCGCTTGTCCAGCGTTCCCCGCTAGGCAAACCACCGCCGGATGTGTTGTAATAGGCAGGATTACCGCCAGTTCCGCCCGGCGGCCCGGCATATTCATCAGTAAGGGAAGTATGGACCAGAATCTGTTTGAAACACTGCTTAAAGCCACCGGCGACCAGAACGCCAACGTCCGCAAGGCCGCCGCGCAGGCGTTGGGCGACATTGACAACTCCCACGGCAAGGCCGCGCTGGCCAAGCTGCTCAAGGACAAAGTGTGGCAAGTGCGCGAGGAAGCGGTCAACTCGCTCGGCAAACTCAAGGTCGCCGAAGTCAGCGACCGTCTGTTAAAGATGATCGGCCTTGACAAGGAGGAGGGCGCCATCAAAGCCATCCTGCAATGGGCCGCCTCCCGCGGCGAGGAACAGGCCAAGGATGCCAAAGGTCCCCTGCCCGGCGCCGCGGCCCCCAAGGCGCCCGAAGGCGAACCTTGGCAGGTCAAACGCGCCGCCGCGCTGGCCTTGGCCCATGTCCGGCCCGACCTGGTGGTGGCGCCGCTGTTGGGGATGCTCGGCGCGGGCAATCCCACCGCCCGCCAGGCGGCCATGGCCGGCCTGGCCACCGTGCAGGCCGAGGAGGCCGTGGAGCAACTGCTGCCCTACCTGGCCGACGACGACTGGAACATGCGCAAGGTCACCGCCACCATTCTGGGCAAGCTTAAATCCCGCGAGGCGACGCCCGGCCTGCTCAAGCTGCTCGACGACGACAAGTTCGCGGTGCGCATCGAGGCGGTGATCGCGCTCAACCACATCAAGCCGCCCGAAGCGGTGGAAGCGCTCACGCGCATCGTCGCCCACGACACCAACTACGACGTGCGCCGCACCGCCGCCACGGCCCTGGGCAACCAGCGCGACGGCGCCGCCGCCCAGGCGTTGTTCCCCGCCCTGGCCGACGATCACTGGATGGTCCGCAAAGCCGCCGTGGACGCCTTGGTCAACCTCAAAGCCACCGAGGCGGCTGAGGCGATCCTGCCGCTGCTGGGCGACGAGCAGGAAGACGTGCGCGCCGCCGCCGCCTCCGCGCTTATCACGCTTAACCGCCTGTCCCGCACCCGTGGCGAGTGAGCGGCATGGATCCTCTGACCATCGAACACCTGCGGGTACTGGTGGCCGACGACGCCGCCAACATGCGCCGCACGGTGCGCAACATGCTGCGCGCGCTGGGCGTACCCCACGTGGTGGAGGCGGACAACGGCGAGACCGCCTGGGAAGCGTTGAACGCCCGCGACGTCAACTTCGTCATCTGCGACTGGCACATGCCCCGCCTGCCGGGCATGGAGCTGTTGCGCCGTGTCCGCGACAACGCCGGCCTGCGCGACATCCCGTTCCTGATGATCACCGCCGAGGTCTCCGAATCGCGCATCGCCCAGGCCGCCGAGACCGAAGTGGACGGCTACCTGTTAAAGCCCTTCATGGCCAAGACCCTGGAAGAAAAAATCCGCCTCATCCTCCGCAAGAAGGAGCGCCCCTCGCAATTCGACATCCACATGCGCAACGGCAGGCTTTTGGCCGAACGCAAGATATTCGACGAATCGCTCACCGAATACCGCAAGGCGCTTGAACTCAAGCCCGACTCCGCGCGCGCGCGGCACGCCATCGGGGAGGTGTGCCTGATGATGGGGAACACCTCCAAGGCCGAACAGTGGCTGCTGGAAGCCGCCCGCGCCAACCCCCAGTACGTGCGCGCGCACGAGTCCCTCGGCGAGTTCTACCAAAACCAGGGGCGCGACGACCGCGCGGTGGCCTTCCTTGAGCGCGCCGCCGAGATCAGCCCCCACAGCGCGGACCGCCAACTGCGCCTGGGCAAGCTGTACCTTAAGGGCGGCGACCCGCGCAAGGCCGACCTGGCCTTCCAGGCCGCGCTGGAAAGCGACGCGCTCAACGCCAACCTGCGGACGGAGATCGGCGAAATCTACCTGGCCTCCGGCGAGGAGAACAAGGCCGCCGCCGCATTTAAAAGCTCGTTGTCCATCGTTGAAAGCGTCCATGTGTACAACCGGCTGGGCATCGCCCTGCGCCGCAAGAAGCGGTACGACGAGGCCATCAAGGAATATCAGAAAGCCCTCAAGGTGGCCCCCAACGACGAAGCCATCTATTACAATATGGGCCGCGCCTGGCTTGAAATGGGCGACTACGCCAAAGCCGAGGAATCCCTCGCGCGCGCCCTGGAACTGGACGCCGACTTCACCGAATGCCGCGAACTGCTCGGCAGGATCCGCTCCCGCGACCGCAGCGCAAGAAACATCGCCGAATAAGCCCGCATGGCCAAGAAAAAGCGCAGAACCGAGTTGGATATAGACGGCGCCATCGCGCCCTCCCCAGCGCCCCAAGCCGCGCCCGCTCCGGCGCCCGAACCCGCCGCGCCGCCCGCCGCCGAAACGCCGGCCCCCGCCCCCCACAAGCGCAAGGTCAACAAAGCGAAACTGCTGATGGTCATCAGCGTCAGCCTTGGCGCCGCGACGCTGTTGGGCGCCGTTTCGTGGGGGATTTGGAGCTTTATCGCCTCGCGCGCCGCCGAAAAGCCCAAGGAGGCGCCCGCGCCCATCGCCGCCCCCGCGCCGCCGCCGCCCAAAACGCCGCCCGTGGTTGTGCCGCCGATGTACGGTTTCCAGCCGTTCCTGCTCAACTATGGGGAAGGCGACCGGGAGCGTATCGTGAAGATCGCCGTCGCCGCGGAGCTTAGCGAGGCCAAGGTGGCCGAGGAGATAGAGCGAAACTTGGTGCTGATGCGCGAGAACATCCTGTTCTACTTCAAGTCCAAAAAGCTCGACGAGTTCCGCGCACAGGCCAAGCGCGAACGGATGGAGGTGGACATCGCCATCATCCTCAACCGCGCCATTCAGTCCGGCGCCATCCTCAAGATCATGGTCACCGACCTTACCATCACATGACCCGCGCGCGCCCGGCGCTGCTGGTAAGCGCCTGCCTGCTGGGCCGCCGCGTCCGCTACAACGGACGCCATGCGCGCCACCCGGCCGTCGCCGGGATATTGGCCCGCCGCTTTGAGCTTATCCCGGTCTGCCCGGAGGTGGAAGCGGGAATGCCCGCGCCGCGCCCTCCCGTGGAACTGGCGGGGAATCCCGCCGCGCCCCGCGCCGTGTATGTGGACAATCCGAAACGCGCCGTGACCCGGCGGCTTACGTCGGCCTCGCGCCGCCTGGCGCGTGAAGCGTTGGTGTGCGGAGCGGTTCTTAAAGGCGGCTCGCCCTCTTGCGGCCTTCGCGTCAAGGTGGCGCGCGGGCCGGATGGCGGCGGCGGATGGAGCAGGGGCCTGTTCGCCCGCGCCCTGCGGTCAGCCCAACCTGGTCTGCCGGTCATAGAAGAGACCGCCCTTGACGACGGGGCCGCCCTGGCGCGGTTCATGGACCGCGCCATGGCCCGGTGGACGCGCGGCCAGCGGAACCTGGCGCGGTGAATGGTGGAAAAATCCATTGACAATATCAAGCGCGTACAGGAGACGTTACCTCTTACGCAGGCGCGTAGCTCAGTGGGAGAGCGCTTGCTTGACACGCAAGAGGTCGGCGGTTCGATACCGCCCGCGCCTACCACGGGAAACGTTTGGAGGAATGAGACGAGCTTGAAGTCGTGGAAGCCCAACCCGGCATTGCGCGGGGAGGTGGCGTNATGACGGGCAGCAGTTAGGCGTATTGCCGATCGCCGAAGCGAGGGAACAGGCCGCCGCCGCCGATCTGGATCTGGTGGAAGTGTCGCCGAACAGCGAGCCGCCAGTATGCAAGATCATGGACTTCGGCAAGTTCCTGTACCGGCAGAACAAGAAGGCCCACGACGCCAAGAAGAAGCAGAAAGTCATCAGGATCAAGGAGGTTAAGACCACCCCCAACACCGAGGAGCATGACTACCAGTTCAAGCTCGCCCACGCCAAGCGGTTCTTGGAGCATGGGGACAAGGTGAAGGTGACGGTATTTTTCCGCGGGCGCCAGATCGCCCACGCGGAGTTGGGCCAGAAGATCATTGACCGCTTCGTCGAGGACCTTTCCGGGATGGCGGTGGTGGAGCAGGAACCCGAACGGATGGGAAAAACCTTGTCGCTGGTTCTGGCCCCGGCCAGGGCGGACGGCAAAGGCGTGATGAAAAAGATTGTGGACGACAGCGAGCAGGAAGTGGCCGAAGGCCAGCCTGCCCCTGAACAGAACGCGTAAGACGGGAGACGTACCTTGCCAAAACGGAAAACACGGCGCGGAGCCGCCAAGCGATTCAGCCTGACGGCTTCCGGCAAAGTGAAGTATAAAAAGTCGCATCTGCGCCACATCCTTACCAGCAAGACCACCAAGAACAAGCGCGGGCTGCGCAAGGCGGGAGTGCTCAACGGCGTGGAAACCAACCGGATCAAACAACTGCTGCCCTACCAGTAAACGGCGCGGCGGCATCGGATAAAGCAAGGATAGAGAGGACATCATGGCGCGAGTGAAAGCAGGCCCCGCCAGCAGAGCGCGGCGCAAGAAAACCATCAAGAGGGCCAAGGGCTACCGCGGTTTTAGAAGCCGCGCGTACCGCAAGGCCACCGAGGCGGTCACCAACGCCCTCGTGGACGCCTTTAAGCACCGCCGCAAGCGCAAAGGCGACATGCGCTCGCTGTGGGTCACGCGCATCAACGCCGCCGTCCGCGCCGAGGGCATCAGCTACGGCGTGTTCATCAACGCCCTCAAGAAGGCGGGCGTGGCGGTGAACCGCAAGGCGCTGGCCGCCATCGCCGTGGAGGAGCCGGCGGCGTTCAAGAAGTTTGTCGAACTGGCGAAACTGCATTTGTCCGGGGCCGCCGCGGCGTAAGCCGGCGCACCCGTAACGCGCGGAACCCTACGGCTTGCGGTTCACCCGGACCGTAAGCCTTTTTTTTGCCCATGAACCTACAAACGCTCGAAGAGGACGTAAAGGCGCTCGCGGAGGAAGGGGTGCGCCAGGCCCGCGCCGCGGACTGCGCCGAGGCCGTCGAGCGGGTCCGGGTGGCGCTGCTGGGCCGCAAGAGCGCGCTTACCTCCCGCATGAAGGAACTCGGCGCGTTGCCCGCCGCCGACAAGCCCCGCGCGGGCGCCATCCTCAACGCCGCGCGCAAGGCCCTTGAAGACGCCATCGCCGCGCGCGAAGCGGAGCTAACCGCGCAGGCCATGGGCCACGCGCTGCAAACCGAAATTTTCGACATGACCCTGCCGGGGCGGCCCATGGGCCAGGGCCGCTATCACCCCATCGGCATGGTTCTCGACGAGCTTATCGAAATTTTCACTGGCCTGGGTTTCGCCGTGGAAGAGGGGCCGGAGGTGGAAACGGACGCCTACAACTTCCAGATGCTCAATTTCCCCGACGAGCATCCGGCGCGCGACATGCAAGACACCTTCTACGTCCAGAACGGCGCGCGCCTCTTGCGGACCCACACCTCGCCCGTGCAGATCCACGCCATGCTCCGGCGAGCGCCGCCGCTTTCGATCATCGCGCCGGGCCGCGTGTTCCGCTGCGATTCCGACGTCACCCATTCACCCGTGTTCCACCAGGTGGAGGGGTTCCACGTGGACCGCAACGTCAACTTCGGCCACCTTAAGGGGACGCTGGAACTGTTCGTCCACCGGCTCTACGGGCCGAAAACGAAAATACGCCTGCGCCCCAGCTTCTTCCCTTTCACCGAGCCGTCCGCCGAGGTGGATGTGAGCTGCATGTTCTGCGGCGGCGCGGGCTGCCGCGTGTGCAAGAACTCCGGCTGGCTGGAAATCCTGGGCGCGGGGATGATTGACCCCAACGTGCTCAAGTCCGTCAACCTGGATCCCGAACGATGGACGGGATTCGCCTTCGGCTGCGGCATCGAACGCATCGCCATGCTCAAGTACGGAATTGACGACATCCGCCTGCTGTTCGAAAACGACCCCCGGTTCCTGGAGCGGTTCTGACCATGCGCGTCTCCTACCTGTGGCTGGCCGAACTTGCCCGGACCGATCCGGGGCCTGGACGCGCCGCGGAAATCCTGACCTCCCTGGGGCTGGAAACCACCATCGCCGAGGACCGGCGCGGCTGGTACGAGGGCGTGGTCTGCGGCCACGTGACCTCCGCCCGGCCCCATCCCAACGCGGACCGGCTGACGCTGTGCGAGGTGGACGTGGGGGGCGCGGCGAAAAAAATCGTCTGCGGCGCGCCCAACGTGGCGGCGGGGCAGGACGTGGTGGTGGCGCTGCCCGGCGCCACCTTGCCCAACGGAATGAAAATAGAGTCCCGCAAGGTGCGCGGCGAGTTTTCCGAAGGCATGATCTGCGCCATGGACGAACTGGCCCTCGGCGATGATCACGCAGGGATACTTGTTCTCGATGACGCCCCGCGTCCCGGCGAGCTGTTCGCGGAGCGCTATCCGGCGCGTGACACTATGCTGGAAGTTGACCTCACCCCGAACCGGGGCGACTGTTTGAGCATTATGGGCGTCGCCCGTGAGCTTGCCGCGGCGTATGGAACCACGCTGGGCCGCCCCGCCGCGGATATGCGCGAGGACGGGGCCCGCGCGGCGGACCACATCGGTGTCCGCATCGAGGCGCCGGAGTTGTGCCCCCGGTACGCGGGCCGCGTGATCGTGGCGCTTGCCGTCCGCCCGTCGCCCTTGTGGATGCGGATGCGGCTGCATACCTTGGGCGTGCGCGCCATCAACAACCTGGTGGACGTCACCAACTACATCCTGATGGAACTGGGCCACCCGCTGCACGCCTTCGACCTTGCGCGCCTGGAGGGAAAACAGATCATCGTCCGCCGCGCCGCGCAAGGCGAGCGGTTCACCACGCTGGACGGGCAGGAGCGCGCGCTGCGCCCCGCCGACCTGGTCATCGCCGACGCCACGCGCCCCGTGGCGCTGGCGGGCATCATGGGCGGGCAGAACTCCGAAGTCACCCTCGCCACCACGCAGGTGATGCTCGAATCGGCGTTCTTCGACCCCAAGGCCATCCGCCGGACCAGCCGCGCCTTGGGCGTGGCCAGCGAATCCTCCTACCGGTTCGAGCGCGGACGCGACATCGAGGGGCTGGAATACGCCCTTGATCGCGCCGCGGCGTTGATGGCCCAACTTGGCGGAGGCCGTGTCCTTTCCGGCAAGGTGGACGAATGGCCCGTCAAAACGCCCCGCCCGCGCGTCGCCATGCGCTACGCCCGCGCGGACCAGATCATCGGCGCCGCCACGCCGCCGGAGCAGGTAAAACAGATTCTCGCCCGGCTGGAGATGAAGATAGTGGAGGAGACCGGCGAGGCCGTCACCGTGGAGGCTCCGCCGTTCCCGGAGGATCACCCCATGCGCCGTCTGGTGAAGCTTGACAACCCCCTGTCGTCCGAATGGACGCACCTGCGCTCCTCCATGCTGCCGGGGATGCTCGCCTCGCTGCCCAAGGCCGACGACGCGCTGTTTTACGAAATCGAAAAGGTGTTCGAGGAGCGCGCCGCCGGTGAGGCGCCGCTGGAACGGTGGACCGCCGCCGCGGCGCTTACGGAAACCATTTCGCCCGGCGCGTGGAGCGGCAAGGCCGCCAAGCGCGACGTGTTCCACGCCAAGGGCGCGGTGGAGTCGCTTATGCGCGCCCTGGGGTATGGCGAGCCGTCGTTCGCCCCCTCCGCGCACCCTTGGTATTACCCCAACCGCCAGTTGGATGTCATCGCGCAAGGCGCCAGCGTGGGGCATGTGGGGCAGATTCACCCCCAAACGCTGGCGGCGCGGGAGTTGCGGCAGGAAATATTTGTGTTCGAGCTTGACCTGTCCGCGCTGGCCAGGCTTGAGCCGGTGGCCGCGGCCCACCGCCCCTTGCCCCGTTTCCCCTCGGTCAAGCGCGATCTGGCCGTCGTCGTGGACGCGGCGGTCACCGCCGCGACACTGGAGGAGTCCATCCGCGGTCACGGGGGGGATTTGGTCCGTCAGGTGACCTTGTTCGACGTGTACTCCGGCGGCAAGATCGGCGCCGGGAAAAAAAGC
>JACQZB010000029.1 GCA_016207925.1 Nitrospinota bacterium | reverse complement strand
GAGGGCGACGACTTGGGCCTTTTCAGCCAGCGCGCCAGCGTTTCGATCAACTCCTCGTTGGCGGCTCCCTCCACCGGCGGGGCGGCCAGGCGCACCCGCAACTCGCCCGCGGCCACGCCGGTGACCACGCTTTTGGAGGATCGCGGCGTCACCCGAACAGAGATAAGCGAGTCGCCGCCGTCACGGGTGATCCTCAACCCTTCCACGGCGCCCTCCCCTACATCGCCCCGTGGAGGGAGCGTCCAAACTCAATGAGCGTGGTGACGAGGAAAAACTGGAGAAAGTAGATGATCAGGATCAGCGCGATGGGTGAAAAATCCATCCCGCCCGCCGGGGGGATGATCCGTTGCAATGGCTCCAGAACCGGGTCGGTGGCCCGGCGCAGGAACGTCACTATGGGATTGTAGGGATCGGGGTTGACCCACGAGATGAGCGCGCGGATGATGACGACCCACAGATAGACCGTCAGCGCGATGTTGAGCACATTAGCCAGCGCGATCAGGAAGTTACCCAGCACGAACATGGTTATGGCCCTTACAACGGTTCAGGAACCCAACTCCGCCGCGCGCCGCTCCAGCGCGAACAGCCCGGCGATGGTGGTTCCGCCCGGCGAGGTGACGCGATGCCGCAGGCTTGTGGGGCTTTCGCCGGTTTCGCGGGCCATTTTGGCCGCGCCCAGCAGGGTCTGCCCCGCCAACTGCTCCGCCGTCTCGCGGGAAAGTCCCGCGCGCACGCCCGCGTCAATCAACGCCTCCAGGAACAGGAACACGAACGCCGGGCCGCTGCCGGAAAGCCCCGTGACCGCGTCCATCAGCTTTTCCTCCACCACCGCGGTTTCACCCACGGCGTCGAAAATGCGCCGCGCCACCATGATGTCGTCATCGCGCGCGCCGGAACCGGCGCACAGCGCCGTAACCGCGGCGCCGATGGTGGCGGCGATGTTCGGCATGGCGCGCACGATCCGCGCGCCGCCGGGCGCCAGCGACTCCAGCGTGGCCACGCTTACCCCCGCGGCGATGGAAATGACCAGCTTGCGCCGGCCCAGCCTGCGTCCCAGTTCCTTGACCGACGCCGGCAGCGCCTGCGGCTTGACGGCCAGAATCACGATGTCCGCCCCCGCCACGCCCGCGGCGTTGTCCGCGGCCACGCGCACCCCATACCGCCCGGCCAGCGCGGCCAGTTGGCCCTCGCGCGGGTCGCAGGCGATGATATGCTCCGCCGCCGCCGCGCGCGACGTGATAAGCCCCCGGATCAGCGCCTCGCCCATGAACCCGGCGCCCACGAACGCGATGGTTTTATCCGCGATCACGTTTCCTTGTCCTCAGTTAATGGCCCTGGGCGCGGCCCGAAGATGGCCGACCCGACTCTCACCAGCGTGGCGCCTTCCTCGACGGCCACCTCAAAATCATTCGACATTCCCATGGACAACTCCGCCAGCGGCTCGCGCCCGGCGCCCTTGCGGTTCAACTCGTCGCGCAACGCCGCCAGTTCCCGGTAGAAGGGGCGCGCCCTCTCCGGATCCTCGTCAAACGGCGGTACCGTCATAAGCCCCGCCATGCGCAGCCGGTCAAAACCGGCCAGCGCGCGCAACAACTCCTCCGCCTTTTCCGGCGCGCACCCCCCTTTTTGCGATTCGCGCCCCACATTCACCTGCAACAGGCAACACTGCCATACACCATGATCGCGCGCACGGCGGTCCAACTCGCGGGCCAAATCCTCGCGGTCCACCGAATGAACCACCGTGAACAGACCAGGGCAGTACTTCGCCTTGTTTAGCTGCAACGGGCCGATCATGTGCCATTCCACACGGTCTCCGATGACCTGGCGTTTGGCGCGGGCCTCCTGCACGCGCGACTCGCCAATCGCCGCCACCCCCGCCCGTAGCGCCTCCTCCATGGCGGGGAGGTCAACATTCTTGGTCACCGCCACCAGCTTTACCGACCCGGGCGCCCTTCCGGCGCGGGCCGTGGCCATTTCGATCCGCCGGCGTGTTTCCCTCACGCGCTCCCACACAGAGGACATTGCCGAGACCCGTTACGTTGAGGCAATCCTAACCGAACCCCCGCCGCGATTCAAACAGAAAGCTGGTTCCAATTCACGGGAAGGCGCCGCCGCGGGCGGATCAATGGCCGGTTTCCGAAAGGCGGCGCAACGTCTCCGAGCCGGAGGTCATCCGGCGCAGTTTGAGCATTTCGCGCATCCGGTCGAACTGCTCCTCGCTGCGCGCGAACCGGAGGCGCAGCGCGCCGGACTTCAGGGCTTCGATGGCGGCTTCCTTGGTCACGGGGGCGGGGGCCTCTTTACCTTCCAGCAGTTTGGCAGCCTTTAATGACAGGAACGCCAACGTGGCGGCGTAAGCGGGGAGGGAGCGCTCGTCAAGTTCGCTTTGGGACTTTATCCTGTCCACCTGCTGGAGCAAGGTCAGCTTTTCGGCTGTACTCGGCTTGCCCCGCAGCACTTCGAGCATGTACATGGCCCAATCGCGCACGTCGGCGAGATAGCGCCCCTTGTTATACGCCTCGAAGTTATCGTCAACCGGCGTTTGATCGGTGAATATTGGCATACAGCCGAAACGGAACGATTTATTGCTTGCAGTGTATCACACGAAACCAGACGATTGATAGACAATCGCCCGGACCCGGCTCCAGGGAGACGCCGGATTACAGGCGCATCGGCATGACAATGCACAAGATGCTATTGTCGCTGGGTGGCTGCACCAGCACGGGGGAGAGCTGGTCTATCATCTTGATCGCCACCTTGTCGCCCCCGATAGAGTTGAGCAGTTCAAGCAGGTACAGGGCGTTAAGCCCGACGGTCATCTCCTCGCCCTCGTACTCGGCGGCGATTTCGTCCTTGGCCTCGCCAATCTCGCCCCCCTCGCTGGCCAGTTCCAGCCGGCCCTGTGAGAAGGAGAGCCGCGTCATGTGCGATTTTTCATCGGCCAAAGTGGCCACGCGCCGCAGCGAGTGGACGAACTCCGCCACCTCGACCTCCGCCTTGCGCTCGAAGGATTTGGGGATCACTTGTTCATAGTTGGGATAGGCGCCTTCAATGAGCCGGACGGCCAGCGTCTGCGCGCCGCGCTCAAACACGATATGGTTGTCCTGCAGCAGGAAGCGCAAACCAGCCTCCTCCTCGCCGCTTTCGGCCAGCAGTTTGCCCAACTCGGCGATGGCCTTGCGGGCGATGATCGCCTTGACCTGATCCTTGACGCCAAAGGCCCCCTCGCGCTCGACAAAAGCCAGACGGTGCCCGTCGGTGGCCACCATGCGCACACGGGTTTTCGCCACCTCGAACAGCGCGCCGTTGAGCGTGATGCGCGTCTCGTCCTGCGATACGGCGTAGCTGGTGCGCCGGATCATGTCGGACAGCATCTCGGCGTCAATGTTGATCATCGCGCCGCGGTCGAACGAAGGGAAACCGGGGAACTCCGCCGCGTCAATGGTGGCCAGGTTGAACCGGGACTTGCCGCAGGAGACGCGGCAGCGCCCGTCGTCATCGGTTTTGACCTGGATGGGGGCGGAAGGAAGCTCGCGCACGATGTCGTGCAGCTTTTTTGCCTGCGCCGTCACGGAGCCGCGCGCGGCGACCTTGGCGGGGAACACGCCGCGAAGCCCCATGTCCAGGTTGGTGGCGAACACCGACACGCTGTTCTCCCCCGCCTCCAACAGCACGTTGGCCAGAATCGGCATCGGCCCGCGGCTGGAGACTATGCCCTGGACTTTCGCAAGCGCCTTGAGAAACTCATCTCTTCCGATTGTAAATTCCATGGTTCGCAGCCTGTGGGGTTGTTAATAGAACTATTGGTCTCTGTGTCGGTTTACAGCGCATCCTTTAGAAATACCGCGCATAAAAGGTGTCCGAAGTGTAGCAGTTTCCATTACTTGTGTCAAATCTGGGGCCGGAAAAACGGTGATTGGGATGAGTCTAAGGAAGTTTTCCCCTCACGGCGGACTGATACCGTTCCAGAAGGTTAGGGTCATCAATTGATCCATGATGGTGTACCTGCCTCCAACGGCCATCCCTTTTCTGAAAAATCCGGGAGGTGCGAATGGCCAGATTCAGTTCTCCGCCACCGAGGCGGAAGTAACCGCGCTCCCTTCCCGCCGCGTAAAACATTTCCTGGGTCTGGTGTATGGTGTAATCATGGAATTCGACGTAAACTCTGGCCGGGCCGCTGAAAATGCGTTCGTAAACTGATTGTATCTCGCGCCACCCCCTTTTAATGCTGCCGAGCGGATTATCCATGGCGATCTCATCCGTATTCGCCCAATTGTTCGCCATCATGGAAAGGTCGCCATGGTTGAAGGCGCAATAA
Source organism: Nitrospinota bacterium (assembly GCA_016207925.1). GTDB lineage: Bacteria > Nitrospinota_A > UBA7883 > UBA7883 > UBA7883 > JACQZB01. Next base: position 24,659 of record JACQZB010000029.1, on the reverse strand, counting down.
AATTGGATCAGCGCTTGATAGGGGGATGAAAGATCGCCTTGATCCTCGTTTCCCGTAATGGGTTCCTGAACCGGCGTCGTGGGCATCCGGCGTTGCGAGCGTTCACCCGCCCAAAAGGGTGTAGTGGTCTATCTTGATGCAGCGGTCCTGCACCACGGCGATCCCAGCCGCGCGCAACTCCGCCGCCGCCTCGTTGTTGACGATGCCCAGTTGGAGCCATGCCGCCCTGGGCCGCTTGGCGATGATCTCCGGAACCAACTCGCCGATGGAGCCGGGTTTGCGGAAGATGTCCACGATGTCAACGGGGCCGGGAATGTCGTGCAGCGAGGCGTAGGCGAACCGCCCCTCCCAGGCCGAAAGCTGAGGATTGACCGGATAAATGGTGTAGCCGCGGCCGGCCAGGTAGCGCCCCACGTCCAGCGAAGGCCGGCCGGCCTTTTCGGAGATGCCGATGACGGCGATGGTCTTGGCCGTGGCCAAAAGTTCCCTGATCTGGTCCGGGGCGGGGTTGGCCTCCGGTTCCGGGGGACGGACATCGGTCATGGTCATTCTCCCGCGGTGGAGATGTTTTCCTTGAGGAACCCGCGCAGCTTGGAGGAAACCGGCTCCGGTATGGAGTTCTCGCTGATCTTGGCGCGGTTGAACAGTTCCACCGTTTTCTTGAGCGTGTTGACGAACGCCACGCACGGGTCGCAGTCCTCAAGGTGCTTCTCGATTTCAACGCACAACGTGGGGTCAAGTTCCTTGTCCACGTAGTCGCCAATTTTTTCGAGAATGTCCAGGCAGTTCATCGCTCCGGCTCCGTTTTAGCCAGTTTCAGTGTCCCTTCAAAATAGGCGGAAAGCGCGTCACGCATGAACAGCCGCGCCCGGTGCAAGCGCGACTTGACGGCCGCCACGCTCATTCCCAGCATTTCACCTATTTCTATGTTGGAAAACCCCTCCAGGTCCTTAAGGATCAGCACCACGCGCTTGTCCTCCGGCAGCAGCGAGATGGTGTAGTCGAGCACCTCGCGGATTTCATCGTTGGCGCTCATCAGCGAGGGGTTTTTCGACCAGTCCACGATCTCCCGGGGCAGGTGCGATCCGTCGTAATCAATCGGTTTGTCTATGGAGACGATGTCCACCTTCTTCCTCTTGCGGATGCGCATCAGGCAGTTGTTCGTGGCGATTTTCATCAACCACGTGGAAAACGCCGCCTCGCCCCGGAACCCGCTCAACGAACGGTACGCCTGAAGGAACGTATCCTGCAACACGTCCTCGGCGTCTTCCTGGCTGTTAAGGAACTTGAGGCAGTGGTGATACACCCGCGCCTCATACTTGCGGACCAGACGCTCGAAAGCGCCATAATCCCCGCCGTTCACGCGGCTTATGAGAGCCAGGTCCTCTTCGCTTTGCGCCGGTGTTCCGGCGGCCTTGGCCCGCGCGTCCTTAGACATATAACCGATGCCATTGGGTGGGAAAAGGTTCATACGCCCCTTCATCAAACCCCATGCTAACAGCATTCGCCGCGCCGGGCAAGGCCGCCGGGCGGCGCTCAAGCCGGATTCCCTATTTCAAGCTTGCGCCCGATAAGCTCGCTGGCTAAACTGGTTGCGGCGGAGTGGTTTGACAGTAAAGTTCGCAACGGAGATATAACGCTTTGAAACAGTACAAGGATATGCGTGTGCTGGTGGTGGATGACATGCCCAACATGCGCAAGACCATGAAAAATATGCTTCGCTCCCTGGGTTTTGAGGATATTGTCGAAGCCTCGGACGGAGAAACAGCCCTCCAGAAAATCACCTCGTCCAAGTATGACCTGGTGATTTCCGACTGGAACATGCCGAAGATGACTGGTTATAAACTGCTCAAAAAAACCAGGGAGAATCCGGACACCCGCACGTTGCCATTTTTAATGGTCACCGCGGAGATAAGCGGGGAGCAGATCGCCCACGCCGCCGAAACCGAAGTGGACGGGTACATCATAAAACCTTTCACCGCCGCCACGCTCAAGGAAAAGCTCGAAGCGGTGTTCGAGCGCAAGTCCAAACCCTCGCCCATAGACGCCATTATTCATCTGGCGCGGGCGATGATCGAGGCCGGGCAGACGCCGCAAGCGCTTGAGGCGCTGATCCAGGCGCAGAAAAACTACCCCAAGTCCGCGCGCCTTATGGTCACCATCGGCGAGGCGTGCGAGGCTTCCGGCAACGCGGCGCAGGCGGTGAAATTCTATGAAAAGGCCAAGGCGCTCAACCCGCAGTTCGTGCGCGGCGCGCAAAAACTTGGCGAGTTGTACACCAAGATGGGCGACGAGAAAAAGGCTCTGGAAAACTTCGAGGAAGCCGCGAAAATTTCCCCCAACGACCCGTCGCGCCAGTTGGCCTTGGGCAAACTGTATCTTAAGTCCGGCCAAGGGGAAAAAGCGCGCGCGGCGTTCGCCACCGCGCAGACCACCGAAAAAGGCGACCTGGACCTCCACCGTGAAATCGGCGAGGCGTACATGGACGCGGGAATGGAGGATTACGCGGCGCAAGCGTTCAAGAAAGCGCTTGATGTTGATCCCAGCGTCATCCATCTATACAACCGGCTGGGCATCGCCCTGCGCCGCAAAAAGCGCTACCAGGAAGCGGTGGATGAATATCAAAAAGCCCTCGGCGTGGCCCCGGACGACGAGGCGCTGTACTTCAACCTCGCCAAGGCGTATCAGGAGATGGGCGCCAACGGCCAGGCCATGGCCGCGCTTACCAAGGCGCTGCAGATTGACCCAGAGTTCCGGGAGGCCCGCCAATTCCTCGATCAGATCAAGGGCGCCGCCAAGCTCACGTCCGCCTGAAGTCCCTTAAGTACCGGGCGATCAGGTCCGCCGCGCGGTTCGCGGCGCCCGGCTGGCCAAGCCCCTGCCCCACTTTCACCAACTCGCGGCGCATGGCGTCGCGCAGCGCGGGGCCGGTAAGGTAGGGCAGGGCGGCGGCGGCGATGCCGCGCGGGGTCATGTTCCCCTGCAGCAGTTCGGGGACGATTTCACGCCCCGCCAGCAGATTGGGGAGCGCCGCGTGCTTGACGTGGCTTAACGCCTTGGCCAGCCAGTAGGAAACCACGTCGGCGCGGTACACCACCAGCATCGGCGTTCCCGCCAGCGCCGCTTGCAAGGTGGAGGTGCCGGACTTGCATATCAAAAAGTCGCAGGCGCGCATCAACTCCCACGTCGCCCCCCGCGCGATCACCGCCTCCTCGTTGGCCTCGCGCAACAGGGACTGGATCAGCGCGGGGTCAATGGAGTCCGCGCAGCCGATCAGCGCCCGCACCGGCTTGCTGGCCCGGATCAGCTTAACGGCGTCGAGCATCACCGGCAGCATCCGCTTAACTTCGCTTTCGCGCGAGCCGGGCAGAAGCCCCAGGGCCGTGCGTTTCTCGTCCAGCCCGAACCTCGCGCGGGACTGCTCGCGGTTTTCCGGGGGCGGCATGTCGTCCAGCAGCGGGTGGCCCACAAAGTGCGCGCGGATGCCCCGCTTAAGATAGAACTCCTCCTCGAAGGGGAACACCACCAGCATCATGTCCACCCGCTCGCGCACGGCGGTAAGCCGCCAGCGCCGCCACGCCCAGAACTGGGGGCAGACGTAATAGAACACCGGCACGCCCGCGTCATCGGCCGCCTTGGCCACGCGCAGGTTGAAGTCGGGAAAGTCAACCAGGATCACCCCGTCGTAGTCCCCGTTGGACAGCCGTCCGGCAAGGTCCCGCAGCGCCCCGCGGTAAAAGCTCAACCTTTGGAGGGCATGGGTCAACCCGACGGATGACATCTGGGAAATGTCGTACAGGGTTTTCACCCCCGCCTCGCGCGCGCGCGGGCCGCCCACCCCTTCGAACGCCACACCCGGCAACAGTTGGCCCAGGCGGCGCGTCAGCGGGGCCAGATACATGTCGCCGGACATCTCGCCGGCCACCACAAGCAGTTTGCGGGCCAGCGCCGGAGGCATTGTCAGCTTATGGTCAGCCGCATCTGCCATACGCGCAACACCGCCTCCAGAAAAATTTTCCGCGACATTTTCGACACTCCCTCCGCCCGCTCCCGGAACACAATGGGAATCTCCACGATTTTAAACCCCTTCCGGCTGGCGCGATAGGTCATCTCTATCTGGAAGGAATAGCCTTCGGAATAGATGGAATCAAGTCCAAGCGCCTCCAGCGTTTCGCGCCGGAAGCATTTGAAACCGCCGGTCAGGTCATGATACGGCAGACCCAGGATGACCCGCGAATACAGGCTGCCCCCGCGGGAAACCAGTTGCCGCCATAGCGGCCAGTTCTCCACCCCGCCGCCGGGGACGTAGCGCGAGCCTAACACCAGGTCCGCGCCCTTTATGGCCTCCAAAAACGCTGGAAGATGGCCCGGATCATGCGAAAAGTCGGCGTCCATTTCAAAAATGTAGCGGTAGCCCCGTTCCAAGGCGTACCGGAATCCCGTCAGATACGCCGTCCCCAACCCCAACTTCCCCTCACGCCGGAGGAGAAATACCCGCTGATCGCTTTTAGTCAATGGCTCCACCGCGTCGCCGGTGCCGTCGGGCGAGTTGTCGTCAATAACCAGCACATGAGCGGCGGGAACGGTTTGGTGAATCCGCGAGATCAGGCGGATGATGTTATCAATCTCGTTATAGGTTGGGATGATGATCAGGGTTTCGTATTCCATAGCGTGGCATTTTAAGTAACCAATCAAGGCGCTGTAAAGCGCCGATTTTCTTGCGACGCGGCATGAAGAACTTGAAATTCCATAATTTCCGCTCAAGTTTCGGGGCCAAGGCTCCGAAAATTACAATATACTTGATGCGTATTTGGTGGTACTACTGCGGAGCCGCGAAATGATTCATGCCCCGCGCCTGTCTAACACGAACCGCGCCGCCACTGCGGCGTTGGCGGCCTGTGTAATGCTCTGTTTCATCCCGCTCGCGGGCTGCGCCCTTGCCCCCCGTGCGGTGAGCGCGGAGGAGCAAAGCCAGGTGGAGCGGATTGACCAGCGCATCCAGAACATCGCCATCGAGCTTAACCACCGGCTCCGCAACTTCAATCCCAGTGAAAAAACAGTGGCGGTGACCACCTTCGTCGAGCTTGACAATCTTGACGTGGCCTCGTCCTTTGGCCGGTTCGTCTCCGAACGCCTGGCCTCGCACCTGCACACCATGGGATTCAACATCCGCGAGCTGCGGCTTCGCAAAAGCATTGACGTGGTCAACGAAAAGGGCGAATTCGCGCTTACCCGCCAAGCCGGGGAATTAATGCGGGAATTCCAGGTGGACGCGGTGCTGGTGGGCACGTACATGACCTTGGGCGGCGAGGTCTCGGTCAACGCGCGGTTCATTTCGCTGGACTCGTCGTTGGTGGTTTCCGTGGGCAGCATGGTGGCCGACCTGGAGCAGATGAGAAACGTGCAGGCGCTGTTGAGCCGCCGGCAGACCGGTCCCCGCCCGTCGGTGCGGGTGGTAAGCCCGGAAAGGAGTTAGCATGAAACCGCGCGCGTGGGTGGCCGGGGCGGTGTCGCTTATGCTGCTGGCGGCCTGTTCGAGCTATAAAAAAGAACCTGATTTCGTGAGCGATCTTGCGCGCGATTCGCTGTTCGGCCCCGCGCCGGCCATGTCCGGCTGGTATCCCCGGCCGGAGCGCCATACGCAGCGCTTCAAGTGGAAGATGCAGATGCTGGCGCAGACGCTCAAGGCGCAGTTTGACGCCTCCGGCGCCGCGCCGGGCGAGGGCGGCGGGCCGGCGACAATCCTGATGACCACCATCGTTCCCGTGGAGAACCTGTACCGGGCCACTCCCTTTGGCCGCCTGCTCACCGAGCAGATAATCACCGAGATGAACCGCCATGGCTTTGGCGTCGTGGAAGCGCGCAAGACCGACGTGTACCTGATCCGCGACCACGAAGGCGAGTTCTCCCTGTCGCGCGACGTTGACTGGCTCGGCAAGGAATACCGCTCCGACGCGGTGCTGGTGGGGGTGTACTCCATCTCCGGCGGGCAGGCGCTGATCAACGCGCGGCTAGTGGACACCCGCGACTCGCGCATCCTGGCCGCCGCCAGCGTGATGATGAACCTGCAGGGCGACGCTTTCCTGACCCAGATTGTCTCCATGGCCGCGGCGGATGACACGTCATCCGCCAGCAAGGCCGCCGCCGCGGCGCAGGACGATTCGATGGGCGCCGCCAACGTCCGCAAGCGCGTGCTGCCGGGCGTGGACAACGGGGCGGCGATTCTCGACGCGGGTATCGCCGTGCTGGCCGCCGAGGTGGCCGAGCAGGCCCGCGCGCGGTTGGGCAAAAACGCGCGGGTGGCGGTGGCCACCTTTGTGGACGTGAACAATTTCCAGCGCGCCAACGCCTTTGGGCGCTTTTTGACGGAGCGGCTTATCGGCGAGCTGGCCGACCGCGGCTTTACGGCGTTGGAAGCGCGCCTGGCCCCCGACCTGTACATTGATCTGTTCGTGGGCGAGTTGGGCCTGACCCGCGACATGAGCCAGCTTCTGGCCAGCCGCCGGGCCGACGCGATGCTGGTGGGCACCTACGCCCGCGCGGGAGACAAGGTGGCGGTGAGCGCGCGCATGGCCCTTGCGGGCACGCAGGAGGTGGCGGGCGCCGCCGAAATCGTGGTGGAAGCCGGCAAGGCCAATCCGTTCGTCACCGCCATGCTTGACCGGGAGATCACCGCCGTGCCGGTTACCGAAACGGTGGAGGGCTTCTGATGGCTCGCGCGCGGCTGTGGGCCGCCGTAATGGCGCTGGCGCTCTCCGCCTGCGCCACGGGCGGGCTTGCCCCCTCCACCGGCGCCCCCGTGCGCCACGACGACAAGTTCGGCGCCGCCTACATGGTCACGGTGCTGCGCGAGCAGTTGCGCCAGGCGGAGGTCATCAATCAGCCGGTCATCGTCACCACGTTTGTGGACCTCAACAACCTCAACCGCTCCTCGGTGTTCGGGCGGGTGATGGCCGAGCAGTTGCTCAATGAGTTGCACCAGGCCGGCTTTACCGTCTCCGAAATCCGCAAGGGCAAGGACATTTTCCTCCGCGAGGAGTTGGGCGAGTTGATCCTGTCGCGCGACGCGCGCGAGGTGCTCTCCCGCGCCAACGCCCGCGCCATCCTGGCCGGCACCTACGTGGCCACGGAACGCACCATCATCATCAACGCGCGGCTGATAGACATCAACAGCCCGCTTATCCTTTCGTCCTGTTCCTTCCAGCTTGAGATGACGCGCGAGCTGGAAAAAATGTTGACCGGCGAGTCGCCTTTCTAGGAGCCGATGCCATGCGCGCCCTTTTCGCCTCATTGATGACGCTTCTGCTGGCGGCCCCCGCGGCCTTGGCCGACGGCCCCGCGGGCACCCCCGACGAACCCGCCGCCCGCCGCCGCGCGCTGATGTCCAACACGGCGGGCGCCACGGGCGGCTTGACCGATTCCGGCGAGCCTTCCCCCATGGGGCCGTCCTCCGGCGGCTCGGCCTCCTCCCCCGTGGTTCGCGCGGAGGAGATGGAGGCGGAACAACGCGCCGCCATCACGGTGACCCCCATGCCCTACATGGTGCGCAAGGTGTCCGTGCTGGTGGAGTCCACCCCCGCCAACGCCGACATCGAGGTCAACGGCGTGTACATCGGTTCCACCCCCTTGCAGGTGTCGCTCAAGGAAGGCGTGCATCACGTCAAGATCAGCCGCGAGGGCTACCTGGCGTGGGAGAAGCCGGTAAAGGCGTTCCACGGGTTGTACATCGGCGCCGCGCTGGTCAAGGAATCATCCACCAAACGCGACGTGACGTTGAGCGCCACCGCGCAGTAAACGCGCTTTATCGCATTTGCTTCAGGTTCACCGGCACGGTTTCTTCCGCGTCGCGGCACTCCTGCCCGCGGCATGAAGCGAAACGGTACGCCCAATAGGCCAGCGCCTCCTGTATAGTTTCAGGCTGGCTGGGAAAAATGTTCTCCATTTCATCGGGATCGCGGGCAAGGTCATACAGTTCGCGCTGGCCATCGTGGTACTCAACATACGTGTACTCCGCCGTGCGGAATGCGAACCATTCCGGAATAATGTCTTCCTGTCCCCGATTCGAGTCGGCGTGACGGTTATGAGTGAACACCGCCCGCCGCCATGAGGTGGTTTTGCGGGAGTCTTTGACAAGCGGCGCAAGCGAGCGTCCCTCGAAGAAGGGAAGCGGCGCCGCTCCCGCCCATTCCAGTATCGTGGGCGCCAGATCCACGTTCATCCCAAATTGATCCATCCGCGAGCCGGGGGCGATTCCAGGGCCGCGCAGCGCGAAAGGGACATGGACGCTTCGCTCATAGGGATACCCCTTTCCGCGAACGATACGATGATCGCCCCTGTGGAAACCATTGTCCGAGGTAAAGATCACGTAGCTGTTGTCCAGTATCCCCTTGGCCTCAAGGGCGCTGACAATGCGTTCCACCAAGTCATCCAGCGCAAGGGACGCCTGCGCCTGCATTTGATAAAGTTGGGAGACTTTCGCCGCTGTTGTTCCGGTAAAGGCTGGACTGGTCCCGATCCATGTTGGTTTATCATTTGTGTCAGCCTCGCCAAATGAGGGCGCGGGAATAAGCGGCGGAATAGCGGCGGCCCTGTGGCGCGGCGCCGCCGTAAACGGCGCATGGGGAGCGAACGGAGCGATCAACAGGAAAAGTGGTTTGCCGCCCGCCGCCGCGGTGTTGATCTGCTCAACGCCAAGATCGGCGATCAGGTCGGTCATGTAGGCTTCCCCCGTGTACTCCCGGATTCGCCCATTATGGTTGAAGGAAAATGCGGAGTAGCTTTTCTTTTTCCCCATCATAAGGCCGTGGAAACTCGTCCAGCCGGGGGGGATATAGGGCGCGACGGTTTCATACGAGTTGAGGTATTTCCCCACCAGCGCGGTATGGTAACCGCGCGCGGCAAGCTGGGTGGCGATGGTCTGCCGGTCATTGCGGATCGCTTTCTGGCGGTAGGCGCATCCTTTGGGAGCGTTTGAGAAAAAACAGCCGTGGTTAGTATCGTACTGGCCGCGCAACAACGTCACTCGCGAGGGGCAGCAGCCGGGGGATTGAACGAAGTAACGGGTAAAAGTCGCTCCCCTGTCCGCCACCAGCGCGCGGGTTTTTACCATTACCGGCATCAGATCCATCGGGAGATCGTCCGCAAGGATCACGACGATATTGGGCGGTTTCCCGCCGGCTTGGCCCACGGTGGCGGAAACGGTAATCGCCGCCCAAAGGCATATCACCATTCGAAGCATGTGGCGCGGCTCTCCCGGTTTGATACAACGGTTTCGAAACGTCATTGCGGCGGCCATTTTATGCGCTGGAATTCCACAATAATATCATGGTATATGAAGCGTTATGAAACTTTACCTGGCGCGGCACGGGGAGGCGGAACCGGCGGCCATAAACCCCGAACGCCCGCTAAGCCCCTTTGGGGTGGAGCAGTCGCGGCGCGTGGCGCTGTCGCTTAAAACCCGCGGCGCGGCCCCCGCCGCCGTCTTCCACAGCGGAAAGACCCGCGCCCGGCAGACGGCGGAGATCATCGCCGGATCGCTGGCGCCGGGCGCTCCCATCACCATCCTGCCCGGTCTGGAGCCGGATGACCCCGTCCCGCCCATCGCCAAACAAGCCAATGGCTTCACTGGGGATACGATGTTGGTGGGGCATCTGCCGTTCATGGAAAAATTGGCGTCGTGGCTTCTGTTTGGCCACGACCAGGCCGAGCCGGTGTTTTTTTCACCCGGCACGGTGGCTTGTCTGTCTCGAAATGGCGACTCATGGTCGCTGCACAGTGTTGATACGCCATAGCGACGTTTTTGCGCTACAGGTTTGCTATTCATAATTGTCCGCGTTGCCGCCCGGCCGCCGATTTACGGCTTCCGGACCTAAAAAAAACGATCCGGCGGACGGGTGTCCATTAAATTTGGCGGAAGAATAATTTATATTCTTGGTGTGAGCTTCGGCAAGGGCGGTTGCCGGCGAACTCGCGCGGGGAGCGTGGCAGTTGAATTGTTCCTTGCGCGCTGTAATGGGGCGAAGCTGATGTAATTGGCGCGCAGTTAGCGCCCGGCGCAGTTTGCCGGGCCGTCGCCGGAGTAGTTACTTCATCTTCGCCCCATCTTTTTTCCGGTTTTCCCCGCAAGCAACCCTGATTACCCCGCGAGTTTTTCTTTAACCGCTTCATCCAACCGGCGCACCGTGTCTTCGTCAGGGGCGAAGGCGTACGCGTCCATCCCCACGCTGCGCCAGGAAAAAGAGGCGTAAAGCCGCCGCGCCCATACCTTTTGCGGCCCCTCGGCCCCCGCGCCCAAGGCGACGAACAGCGGTGTCAGGTGTTCATCGCGCGGATGGGCCAGCCGGGAGTAGGGGGCAAGCTCGCGGTACCGCAGCAGCGTGGAGACATCGCGCTTGCCCGCGGCGTGGGCCAGCCACGCGGTGAACTCCTGCGCCCATTCGGGCGGCTCGCCCCCTTCCGGCGAGGCCTCGGCCAGGTTATGCGCCGCGCCGCCGGAAGCCAGGATCAGCACGCCGCGTTCGCGCAACGGGCGCAGCGCGGCGCCGATGCGGTAATGGCGGGCGGGGCTTAAGTCATCCACCAGTGAAAGCTGGGTCACCGGCACGTTGGCGTTGGGGAACATAAGCGACAGCGGAATCCATGCGCCGTGATCCAGGCCGCGGCGCCCGTCCACGCCGCATACTTCACCCGCTTGCGTCAGCCGGGTTTCGATTTCCTGCGCCAAAGGCGCCGCGCCGGGCGCGGGATACCACAGGTCATACAAGGTCTCCGGCCAGGGGGCGGCGCCCACCGTGGGGCGGTCTTCCTCCCAATGGGCGCTGATGACCACCACCGCGGAGGGTTTGCCCAACGCCTTGCCCAGCGCCCGCAGGAAGCGCGCGTCCGGTCCGTCGTCCACGGCCATGGTGGGCGCGCCATGGGAAACAAACAGGGCCGGCAGGGCGTTCGCCGCTTCCACCATCACCCCACCTCGCCGTATTCCAGCCGCTCGGCGAACCTTCCCGCCAGCGCGCGCTTGAGCGGAGCGTGTTCGGGCCTGACCAGCGCGGGGTCCTGTTCAACGATGACGAAGGCCACCTTGCGCGCCTCCGCCAATATCCGCCCGTCGCGGGCAAGGTTCGCGATCTTGAATCCCGGCAGGCCCCATTGGCGCTCCCCGAACAGGTCGCCCGCCCCGCGCATGGACAAGTCCGCCTCCGCGATGGCGAATCCGTCGGTGGTGGAGGTCATCACTTCGAGGCGCTTCCACGCCGGCGAGCCGGGGAAGGTGTCCGCCATCATCAGGCAGTGGGCGCGCGCGGCGCCGCGCCCCACCCGCCCGCGAAGCTGGTGGAGTTGGGACAGGCCGAAGCGCTCCGCATGTTCGATCATCATCACGGTGGCGTTGGGATGGTCCACCCCCACCTCAATCACGGTGGTGGCCACCAGCACGTCCACCTCGCCGCGCCCGAAGCGCTCCATCACCGCGTCTTTATCGGCGCTCTTCATCCGCCCGTGGGTCAACGCCAGGCGCAGCCCGGCAAGGTCCGCCGCGCGCAGATGTTCGAACATCTCCGTGGCGGCTTTGAGTTCCAGTTTCTCGCTTTCCTCCACCAGCGGGTAAACCACATACGCTTGCCGGCCTTGGGCCACCTGCTCGCGGATAATCCGCAGGGCGGCGGCGCGTTGGGCGGGGGCGTACACTTTGGTTTCCACCGGCGAGCGGCCGGGGGGCATCTCGTCGAGAACGGAAACGTCCAGGTCCCCATACAGCGTCATCGCCAACGTTCGCGGGATCGGCGTGGCGGTCATGATAAGCGTATGGGCGCGTTCTCCCTTGCGGCGCAGTTCCGCCCGCTGGGCCACGCCGAACCGGTGCTGCTCGTCTATCACCACCAGGCCCAGGTTAAGGAATTCCACCCCGTCCTGTATCAGCGCGTGAGTGCCCACGGCGATGTCCACGTCGCCGCGCTTGAGCGCATGGAGCGCCGCGGCCTTGTCCCGCCGCGACGACGTGAACAACTCCACGCGCGGCCCGCCCAGGCCCAACAGGCGCGTGATGTTGCGAAAATGCTGGACGGCGAGGATTTCCGTGGGCGCCATGATGGCGGCCTGCCGTCCATTTTTCACCGCCATCATGCAGGCCGCCAGCGCCACGGCGGTTTTACCGGAGCCAACGTCGCCCTGCAACAGCCGGTTCATGGGAACGTCGCCGGACACATCCGCGGCGATTTCATCCAGCGCGCGTTTCTGCGCCCCGGTGAGCGGGAAGGGGAACAGCGAACGGATTTCATCAAGTTGTGCGGGGGTGACCGGCAAGGCGGCGCCCGCCTCCGGCTTTCGCGCCCCCGCGCGCCGCAGGGCCAAGGCCACCTGCGACAGCAGCAGCTCATCAAAAATAAGTTTTTTTTGTTCGCGGGAGGTGAACGCCGTCAACGCGGAAAGGTCCATCCCTTCCGGGGGCCAGTGGACGCGGCGCAAGGCGTCCGCCACGTTAGGGAGACGGTAGCGCTCGTTCAAACCCGGCGGCGCGATCTCCTCCACCTGTTCCACGAACTCCAGCGCCGCGTGGGCCGCCTTGCGAACCGCTTTTTGCGGCAGCCCCTCGGTGAGCGGATACACCGGCACGATCCGCCCCGTGTTCAGCGTTTCGGCCGCCTCCTCCGGCTCGTCGCGTTCGGTGTCGGGATGGGTGATGACTTTGGAGCCGCGGAAACGGTTGAAGGTGACTTTGCCGGAGACCAGCCACTTGGAACCGATGGGGAAACGGGTGGTCAGCGCCTTGGCGGAGAAGTGGAACCAGGTGGCGCGCAGTATCCCCGTTTCGTCGGCGAACGCCACCTCAAACACCCGGCTGCGCCCCCGTCCGCGCGGCATGGCGCCGGCCGCGCGCACCTCGGCGCGTACGGTGGCGAACTGGTCAACTTCAAGCTCCGCGATTTTGCGGAAACTGGAGCGGTCCTCGTAGCGCAGCGGGAGGTGGAATAAAAGGTCGCCGACGGTACGCACGCCAAGCCGCTCGAACAATTCGGCGCGCCGGGGCCCAACGCCCTTGAGGAATTGTATGGGGCGCGCCAGGCTGGATTCGGCCGTTTCCACCACAAGCTCCACCAGGTTGGAGATGGAAGTATTGTACCCCTCCCCGGCGGGCAAACGCCAGCGGGGCGCCAAAGCGCTCCGATAGCTTTGCGGCCGCAAATTGCGGCCTCAACGTTTGGCGCCATGAGAACGCGGAATCGCGTTGGCGCGTCATTGCCAGGAGCCGAAGGCGGCGAAGCGACCTCGCGCTGACGGCTATGAAATAGTCCGTAACCTGCCGGAACGTCAGTACCGTTCGCTGGGAAGGGGAACCGCCAACTCGCGCTCGATGCGGGTGAACATCCGCTCGGTCACCGTAAGGCTGGGGCGCGCGGGCGTCCACTGCTGGCCGCTGATGATCTGGGCGTGGGGTACCACCTTGACTTGCGTCATTCCCCCGCGGTCCAGCGCCCGGATGGTGTATTTGTAGCGAATCACCTGGGCGGACCCGGCGAAAGGATTAAGCCCCGTAAGCCCGGAGCCTCCGGCGCTCTCGTCGCGTATCCAGTCGGTGACGATCAAACCGCTGGAGCGGTCCACGGTGGACAACGGCAGTTCCAGCAACGCTTCCATCAGGCGGCCCCACGCCACGTTGAAGGTCATGGGGTAATCTTTCTGGACGCTGTTGTTGTCGAAGGTGACGATTTTGACGGGGCGGGCCGCTTCGTCAATCACGGGCGCGGCTTCTGTCTGCTGGCGTTCCTCCACCACGTCGAAATATTTCTTTTCGGTCTTGGTTTTGCCCGGCTCCTCCACGCTGACCACCTTGGGGCGCGACAACGCGGTCCGGCGGGCCTCCTCGGCGGAGATGGGGGTGGCCATGCCCCCCTCCAGCCCGCGCGGGGTGATTTCAGAGGGTTTGGCATGGTCACGGCTGGCGCGGGTCTGGTCGGGATCCGGATTTTTCCAGATCAATGAATCGGGCAGGCTTTCGCATCCCGCGGCGCACAGGCCGAACAGCGCCGCGGCCAAGCCCGCCGCGCGCCATGGTGATGTCCGTGTTTTCATTCGTGTATCCTTGCAGGAAAGGACAGTCTAGGTAGCCCGCGCCGTTTCGTCAAGGTCAAAGTACGTACGCCACCGTTGCGTTTTAGCCCCATGAACCCCTAAGTTATAAACAGGAATAGCGTACACAAAGTCGTCCCTTGAAAGGGAGGCGGCAATGGCATACAACATACGCGCTGGATTCCCCACCATCGAACCGGTCCGGCCCGTGAACCAGTTCGCGGCGCGTCAGGCGGAGCGGGCAAAGGTCGAAAAACCCATCTACCGGCCCGGCCGGGCGGAGAATGTGACCTATGAGCGCGCCTTCGCCAACCCCAAATATCCGCCGGTGATGCATCCCCAAGGCGCCGATCGTTTGGAGGAATTGCTGCGCCTCATCTACGGTGGAACGCAGGTGGATACGCGGGTATAGTCAGGCGGCCCCCCGTGGCCGCCCGCGAGGGCAGGCACAGGGGCCTGTCCCTACGGCGAGGGGCGAGCAAGAAAAGGCCGCGTCTATTCATCCATTACCTGCCGCGCGGCCAGCCGCATCAGCCGCCGCAGATTGATGATGTCGTCCCGGCCCGTTTCATCCTTGGGCGTCTCCAGAATCATGGGGGTGTTCACGAAACGCGGATCATTAACCAACAGCCGGAATCCCTTCAAACCGATCCGCCCCTGGCCGATATGCTCGTGCCGGTCCACCCGCGAGCCGCGCTCGCGTAGCGAGTCGTTCATGTGAAACAGCTTCAGCCGGGCAAGGCCGATAACCGCGTCGAATTCGCGCATGGTTCTCTCGTAACCTTCCGGTTCATCTATCGGGTAACCCGCCGCGAACACGTGGCAGGTGTCGAAGCATACACCGAGGCGTTCGCGGCGTTCCACCCGTTCGATGATCGCGGCGATCTGCCCGAACCGCCAGCCCAAGGACGAGCCTTGGCCCGCGGTGGTCTCCAGCGCCAGCGTCACCCGCGAAGCGGGCCGTTGCGTGATAAGCCAGTTAAGCGATTCCGCTACCCGCGCAATGCCCTCCGGTTCGCTTTGGTTGAGCGCCGAGCCGGGATGGAACACAAGGTTTGGGATGTTCAGCAAATCGGCCCTTTCTATTTCATCCAGGAACGCCGCGCGCGATTTTTGCGAAATGACCGGATCCGGCGCGGCGAGGTTTATCAGGTAGCAGTCGTGCGCCGCCACGGCGGCGACCTTCAGCCGCGCCATGTTGTCCGCGAAAGCCGCGGCCTCCGCCTCGCCGATGGGCTTGCCTTTCCACTGCGTGTTGTTTTTGGTAAAAATCTGGATGGCGCGCGCCCCCGCCTTCGCGCCGCGTTCCACGGCCCGCTCCACCCCTCCGGCGATGGACATGTGCGCGCCCCACGGGCGGGTGAGCGCCGGGGGCCTGATGCGCGATTCTTTTTTCAGGGGCATGACCGATACTACCGTGTTTGTGGGCGCGAATTATTTTGAATACCGATTTTGTTTAGACTAAAATTAAAGTCCAGGCGGGCGGTAAGGGATGGTGGCCAGATCGAACTCTCACCCCAGCGCCACATGAGGTTATCCCGCGTTCCATCCCTTCGCTGTCCGGCGCCCGCCCATCGCGCTTCAGGACAGGTGTTGGACCAAGCGCTCTTATCACGCATAAGGAGACGGTCATGGATTCCACCAGAAGGTCTTTTCTCCAGCAGGCGTTCGGCGTGGCGGTGATGGCGGGCGGGCTTTCCGCGTTGACCGGCGCGTGCGGCGGTTCGACGTATTCATCCTCCACACCCCCGCCGGCGCCCGAAACCCCGCCGCAGACCGGAGGAAATTGCGCGGCCAACGGCGGCGCCGTGACCATCAACGACAACCACGGGCACACCGCGCCAACGGTCACCGCCACCGATGTGGGCACGGCGGGCCATACCCACTCCTTCACCCTTGCCGCGGCCTCGTTCGCCACGTTGCAGGGGAACACCAGCGTGAACCTGGCCACCAACGCGGACGACACCGGCCACGACCACAGCATCACCGTGGCCTGCGTGTAAGGTTGGTGTTTATATATGGAAATGTAGGGGTACGGCGCGCCGTACCCCTACATTTGAACACACCCTGGGGGGCCGAGCCGCCCTTACTTCACCTTCGCGAAGAACTCCTGCGAACCTTTGGGGTCCGGCTTCATGGTGCTCTTGCCGGGGCGCCAGCCGGCGGGGCACACCTCGCCGGTTTTTCGGGTGGTCTGGATGGCTTCCAGCACGCGCAGCACCTCGTCCACGTCGCGGCCAATGCCCAGGTCGTGGATCAGCTTGTAGGAGATCTTGCCCTCCGGGTCAATGATGTACAGTCCGCGCAACGTGATGCCCGCGTCCAGCAACACGTCGTAATTGCGGCCTATGTCCTTGGTGATGTCAGCCAGGATCGGGTAGGCGATGTCGCCCAGGCCGCCCTTGTTGCGCGGCGTTTCGATCCAGGCCAGGTGCGAGAACTTGCTGTCCACGCTGCAACCCACCACTTCGGCGCCCAGCTTTTTGAAGTCGGCGATGCGATCGGAGAAGGCGGTTATCTCCGTGGGGCAGACGAAAGTGAAATCGAGCGGGTAGAAAAACAGCACCAGCCACTTGCCCTTGAAGTCGGCCAGTTTTAATTCCTTGAACTGCTTGCCGACGACGGCTTCGGCTTTGAAATCGGGAGCTTGGCTTTGCACTTGAGCGGACATTGTTACTCTCTCCTCTTGAATGGATGCGGTCAATTTGCGACCAATCACCGGTTGATGTCAAACCTAGTTTAGACTAATTATAAAGTAATCGTCCCCCCGCGCAAGGGAAATTTTGCTTCGCTCGTAACGATTTGTTATCTCAGGCATACTTGCGCCAGGTCGCATCGCTGGCATCGGTTTTTATTTACCTGCGCGACACAGTACCCAAGCTTGCCAAAAGAGCAAAGCGCGAAGTCGTAAGAAACCGGATCGGCGGGTTCAAGTTGGCGAAGGAACCGGGTCACCTCAAGCGCCGACTTCCAATCGGCGGCGGCGCGGTTGAGTATGCCAAGCCTGCGCGCCACGCGGGCGACGTGGGTGTCCAGCGGGATCACAAGGCGCGCGGTGGAAATCGCGCCATGCCAGGGGCCGGGGTCAACGCCGTCCTTTCGGACCATCCAGCGCAGGTACAGCATCCAGCGTTTGGACGCGCCGCCGCCGGAAGGGTCGGAGAGCAGGGTTCGAAACGCGGTGGTGTCGCGCTTCGCGTAACGGCGCAACGCCCGCGCCATGCCGGTAAGGCCCGGCAGGGGAGTTTCGGCGTTGGGGTCGTCGTGGGCCAAAAACAGGGCGCGCAGCGAGCCATGTTCGTTCCGGGCCTTGCCCACGGCGCGGGCCAGCGCGGCTAGATCCGCCTGGCGATGGAAGCGGTACACGAACCCGCGCATCCATCCGGGCGCGGGACGGCGGGCGATATTTTCGCAAAAGCGCGCGGGGCTTTCTCCCATGGAGGCGAGGATGCGGGTTACGGTTTTTTGGATAAGATCCGCCCGGCCGTAGGCGAACAGCGCGGCGAACAGCAACGCGGTTTCCAGATCGCCGGGATCGGCATAACCCCGCGTGGCGGCCAAGGGGTCCGGTTCGAGCATTGAGATGTCGAACCGGGCGCGGAGCCGGTCAAGATATGGTTTTAGGGCGGCAGGCCCGGCCCGCCGCCCGGCGAACGGGACGGCGCGGGGCATTAATGGGCGCCGGTCACCCCTCTTGGGAAGCGGCGGAATCTTCTTGCGCCTGGCGTTCGGCGGCGGCGTTGAGCGAGGCCTCTTGGGCGGCCTTTTTCTTGGCGGCCTTCTCTTCGGCTTCCTGCTGTTTTTTCTGCCGGTTGGCGGTTTGGGCCGCCACTTTGGCGCCGCGGACTTTTTCGGATCGGGCGCGCCGCTGGAGGCGCTTTACTTTTTTGCTCGCCGCGCGCAGTTTCGCGCCCGCGGCGGGATCGCTTTTTTGCCCCGCCAGTTTTTTCTTGGCGGTTTCCAGCTTTTCGGTCGTCGTTTTCGCCATGGTTCGTCCGTCGTAGAGTGTTATAGCTTATTGGTCTGAAACTCAAAATCATACCACCCTCCGTTGAAAACGCAATCATTTTTACCTACAATGAAAAGGCAAGCGCCGGATTGCGGCGCTTTTTTTCCCGAGGTTCGCGATGCCCATTTACGAATTTACCTGCTCCGGTTGCGGCGCTTCGTTCGAGGCGTTGCGTTTGCGCTCCGGCGACGACGCGCCGCCCCGCTGTCCCTCATGCGGCGGCGGGAAGGTGTCCAAGTCGCTCTCGAGCTTCGCGGTTTCCGCGGGAGCCGCGGCGGGCGCGCCGCGGTGCGAAACCTTGGGCGGATGCGCCACGCCCAACCTGCCCGGCTGCGGACGCGGCGCCTGCGGGTTGTGAACCGGCCATGAGCGAGCTTGGCGCCGTCAACGTCACCATGCGGGTGGACGCCATCCGCGCGCTTTTACGCCACCATCCGGCGCTGCTGAACCGGATGCTCAACGGCAGTGGATTGTTTGACCCCGCGGCCACGCCCGAAGCGCTGGATCTTCACGAGCCGGAGGAGACGCTGGCCCGCATCGCCTGGGACATCTGGAACGGCGCGGGCGGGACGGAGTTCGGCATGGCGCTGGAAATCCTGCCCCCGGAGGATTTCGAGGCGTTTATCGAGGCCATGCGGGCCGTGGCCCTGCTCCGGGGAAAAATCCGCCATTTCTACGCTTCCGGCGCCGAGAACGACTGACCCTTCCCCCCCGCCTCCCGCGCCGCTACAATAACCTGCACAACGAGGGGATGGCGGATGATGTTCCGGTCGCTTTCATCAACCTTGGCCGCGCTGTTCGCCGCGCTGGCGGCGGCGGCGGCGTTGACCGCGGGGATCGCCGCGCATACAGCGGCGCGCGCCGCCCTGGAATCCGAACGCGAAAGGGAAGCGGCGGCGCTTCGCGATGACCGCCGCGCGCGGATCAGCGGGTTGTTCAACCAGGCCGCCGCCGGCATTGAGACTCTGGCCGCTGAGGGGCAGGCGGCGCTGGCGATTCACGACTTTGAGGAAGGGGCCTATCTGCTCGCCCCGTCGCTTGGCGCCGGCATGGAAAAGCTCAACAATCCGCCCGCGGGAACTTTACCCGATGATCCCGCCCGGCTGTACCACGCGGCGTTCGCCCGGCATCATTCCACATTCTCAACGCTGGCGCGGGGGATGGGATTGGCCGACCTTCTGCTGGTGTCGCCGGAAGGGGGAGTGGTCATCTACGCTGCGTCTGGCCCCGCGCGGCGGGGCGCGCGGCTTGACGGCGTGCCGGCGGTGGCCCGCGCGCTCAAAGAAAGAGAGGGCGCCGCCCAGTTGTCCGTTCCGGGCGAAAGCGCGTTGGGGGGATGGCTCGCCGTGGCGCCGGTGACGGAGGGCGGCCGCGTGGTGGGGGCGCTGGCGGGAATCATCTCCCGCGAACGGGTGGAGATGTCGCTTTCGCCCGGCGCGGCCCGCGAGGGGATGGCGGTCGCGCTGTACACCGATGACGGGGCGCTGGCCGCGTCCAGCGGGGTTGCGCCGGAAAGGGTGGTTTGGCAAGGCGGGGAAGAGGTGTTCGCGGGGTCGCTGATGGCGGCGCTGGGTTTTGCGGCGGGAGCGGTTTGGCTGGCGCGGCGCGGCGCGTTGGATCCGTTGGCGCGGCTTGCCGGGGCGGTCAAATCCGCCGCCGGAGAGGGGACGCGTTTTCATGAGTCCGGCCCCGGCCAGGCGCCGGATGAAATTCTCAGTTTGTGGGGTTTGTTCGCCGACCTCAACGGACGGCTTGCGGCGCTGCGGCAGGACCTGGAATCGCGCGATCACACACAATCGCGTTACGCCGACGCGCTGGCCACCCTGGTTGAGGCGGGAGACGAAGAATTGGCGTCACTCAAGGAGACGCTGGCGGGCGCGCAAGCCGCGTTGGCCGGATTGGCCGAAACCGCGGAACGGCAGGAGCGGGAAATCGAACGGCTCAGGAAAAGGCTGGAAGCCGCGTCGGACCGCTCCGCCGCCCTGGGCAGGGCGCGTGACCGGCTGCGCGCCGCCGTGACGCAGGCGCTGGCGCGGTCCGGCGCGGTTGAGTCCGGCGGCTCCGCGGGCTTGGCCGGAGCGATGGAGGAGATGGCCGGAGCGCTGGAGCGCGGGCTTGTCATCGCCACCGCGGAGGGGGAGATGCTGACGATGGAACGCGCCGCGTTCGACTTCTCCGCCGCCGCGCGTGAAGCCGTTGACCGGTTTCACCGGCGCGCCGCCGCGCGCGGGGTGGCGCTTGTGTTTGAGAACGATGGCGCGTCCTTGATGGCGCTGGGCGACCGCGCCCGGACACGGCTGGCAATGGACAGCCTGGTGGAAAGCGCCGTCCTGCGCGCCGCCGGCAAGGCGCGGGTAAGCGTCCACGAGGAGGGGGACATGGTCTGCTTCGAGGCGGCCGGCGAAGGGCCGGGGCTGGACGCGGCGGAACTGGAACGGCTGTTCCGCGCGCCGCTTCATGGCGGGGAGGAAAGCGGTTTGGGGCTATATTACTGCCGCCTTGTGGCGCGGGGGTGCGACGGCAAACTGTCCGCCGAAAGCGCTCCGGGCAAGGGGAACGTGTTCCGCCTGTCCCTGCCCAAGGATCACACCCGCCAGCAGGAATCCCTGCCGGGGCTGTAACGGATGTTGCCCCCGCCACCGGCGGGCCGTACAATGCGTCAGGAGGCTCCATGAATCAACGGCGGCTCGTGGTGGGGATTTCCGGCGCGTCGGGGACGATCTACGGCCTTCGCCTGCTGGAAAGGCTAAAGGAACACGCGCCGGAGATTCATACGATCCTGGTCATCTCCCCCGCCGCCGCGCGCACCATGGCCATTGAAACCGACTATACCCCCGCCCAGGCCCGCGCCCTGGCCCATGAATGCTACGATTACGACGATCTGGCGGCGCCCATTTCCAGCGGGTCATTTGAAACCCTGGGGATGGTGGTGGCGCCCTGTTCCATCAAGTCGCTCTCGGAAATCGCCCATTGCCACGCCGCCAACCTGCTGGCGCGCGCGGCGGACGTGACACTCAAGGAAGGGCGCAGGCTGGTATTGCTTGTGCGCGAGACTCCGTTACATCGCGGACACCTCGCGCTGATGGCGCGCGCGGCGGAAAACGGCGCGGTGATCCTGCCGCCCGCCCCCGCGTTTTACACGCGGCCCCGGACGGTGGACGACCTCATTGACTATGTGCTTGGCAAAACGCTGGATCAGCTCGGCATTCCCCACCGGCTGTTTACCCGCTGGGGCGAGGAGGGAGAATAGCGGGCCGTTGAATACGTCTTTATGTCATTGCGAGCGAAGCGAAGCGATTTCATAACCAAGCGATCAGCTAATTTGAGATTGCTTCGCCGTGCGCGCTCCTCGCAATGACGGTAGTAATACTCCGTCCTGTTGCGCTACCAATACCGCTCCACGTGGATGTGGCCCGGCTGCTTGGCGGTCTGTTCGCGGTAGCCCGCGGCGGTCAGCAGCGACACCATTTCCTCGATCATTCCCGGCGACCCGCACAGGAACACGCTGGTGGTTTCCGGCGATGGCGGCGCGCCGCCCCATTGTTTTTCCACCTCACCGGCCCGCCAGGCGTCCTGCACATAGCCGGTCAAGCCCGCCCATCCCCCCGGTTCCATGCGCGGGCGGCTGACCACGGGCAGATAGGCGAACCCGCGCTTGACGAACGCCAGCGTGGACAACTCCGCCCGGTAGCCCAGGTCCCACGAATGGCGCGCGCCGTGGATGATGGCGAAGCGGCGGCCCGGCCGGTCGGTAACTACCGTGCGGATCATGCTCATGTAGGGCGCCACGCCGGTACCGGTGGCGATCATCACTACGTCGCGCTCCGGGGCCACGTCCGCCAGCGTGAACACCCCCTTGAACCGGTCCGACAGGAACACGCCGTCGCCCTCGTTGAGCGCGAACAGGCGCGGGGTCAGGGCGCCGGAACGCACCAGGGTGATGATGAATTCCACGTATTCGCGCTGGCGCGACGAGGAGGCGATGGAATAGGCGCGGCGGATCAGTTTATCCGGCGGAGCGGGGGGATCATCCGGGTCGGACACGGGCACGCGCGGCGCCGCGCCCAAGAGGCCCAGCGCGGCGAATTGGCCGGGAATGAATTCCGGCAATTCCCAACCCGCGGGCTTGACCCGCAGGATCATGAGGCCCGGCGCCAACTCGTCCTTCCTGGTGACGATGGCGTTGTGCGGTGATTCGCCCATGCGTCCCTTATAACATATTAACGGCGATTTATTGCTCCGCGCTCATGAATAAGGATACAATCAGGCCGTTTTCCTAAGGGAGGTTAATATGTCGGGTGGGTATGAGATAAGCAAGTCTCTTTCGGAAGGGTGGGAAGCGCTTAAAGGGAACTTCCCGATCATGCTGGTGGCGACGCTGATCGTGGCCGCCATCATGGCGTTGCTCAACGTGCTTATTCCTTTCATTGGTTCGATGCTCATCAGCGGCCCCTTGACCGCGGGCCTGTTGATGCTGGCGTTGGACGCCGTGCGCAAGCGCGAACTGAACGTCATGCGCGTGTTCGACGGATTCAAGACAAAGCTGGTGCCGCTGGTGCTGGTGGGCATCCTGACCTCCATTTTCACTACCATCGGATTTATTTTCATCATCCTGCCCGGCATTTTGGTGGCCGGCTGGTACCTGTTCAGCTACTTTTACGTTTTCGAGAAGGACATGGATTTCTGGCCGGCGATGGAGAAAAGCCGCGAAACAGGTTTTTCCAACCATGTGCAGGCGTTCGGGTTCGTGGCCGTGCTGGCGCTGGTCAATTTGGCGGGGCTTATCGCCCTGGGCGTTGGCCTGCTGGTGACGATTCCGCTGTCGGCGTGCGCGGTGGCGTCGGCCTACGAACAGCTTGAGGCGGGTGCGAAGGCAAAGGCCGGACAAGAAGGTGCGTGGCCGTCGCCGAAACCATAAAGCGCGCCATTTGTTGTTCCCCCGGCGGGCGAGCGGCGCGCCGGGGGGCGCCCGGCGGCCACTGCGGCGGCAAAAAATATCAGCTTTTCTTGCTCACCTTGCCCATGTATGAGCGCACGAGGAAATACACCGCAATCCCCGCGCCGATGACCCCCAACGCGATTGAAAGGTATTCCATCACAACCCTCCGCTGTTGATCGTTCCCCTATCCCAATACTACTAAAAACCGGGCGCGGATTAATGCGCGGTTTTCACGTCGAAACTTTTCACGCCCAGTATCGAATGGTTGATCCACCGGGCGGCGAAATGCAGCAGCGCCTCGTCCTTGGCCCGGATCGCCTCCAACTCCCCTTCGTCCACCATGAACTTGTCCAGAAAGCTGGTGGACAGCACGAACTCGCGGAACCGGTCCAGGTCGTACAGGGCCATGAACAACATCCCCATTTTGCGCTCGTCCAAGGCGCCGGGCGCGCCCAGACGGGGGTGGAAGGCCAGCCGGATGACGAACTCGTTATAGTCGTTATATTGCAGCACGCCCTCGTTCTCGAACCAGGTCACGGGGGTCCATTCGTCCTTCTCGCGCCAGCCGAGGCAGTGGTCTTCCTCGATCCGGAACAGTACGGTGGCGGAGTTAGCGGTGGAACTGCCCGACGAGGCGGCCTGGCCCACGGGGTAGGCGCGGCAACTGGTGGGGCGGTCGTTATACACGGCGCAGCCTTCGGCTCCGGCGAAAAAGGGGCAGGCGCCGCGCGGGCCATCGCATTTGAGCTTGACCACGGGGAGGCCGAAATCCTCGCCGATGTAATGGACGGTGTGACGCGCGAGGAAATCCTGCGAGGTCATGCCCCGCGCGCGCTTGAGCCGCAGAACGTCGTAAGGGGTCAGGAACAAATCCGGGTTATGGCAGCATTCGCCCCAGCAGGCGATGCCCTTGTGGCAGCGGAAGGTGAAGGTGGAGTCCAGGTTGAGCGTGGGGAGCTTTTCGAGCGTCCCGTGGACGGCGAACAGCGGGTTTGCCGGTTTGTTATCGGTCACGGAGCATCCTGTAAAGTTATTGGACCACTCCCTCACCGTACCACATCCGGGCGGGTTTGGCGAAACGCGGCGGCGATACCCGCGGTCAGCGCGGCGGCGGCGTTGACGAAAACCACGGTGAAGCCCGTGGGCAAGTCGAACTGGTATGAGGCCGCCACGGCGAGGGCGTTGAGGGCCACGCCCAGCGCCCACGCCCATGCCAGCGGATGCCGGACGCGCGCCGCCGTGACGATGAACGCGGGCGCGATGAGGATGGCGAACACCACCAAGGCGCCGGGCGCACAAGAACCCCCAGGTGCATGACACTCATAGGCTGTAGACGGATAGGCATCATGCGGAGACAATGCCCGCATGGCCGAGAAGGATCTCCAGCGATTCGGTGCCCGTGTTCGCGCAGAGCGTGAACGCCTCGGCATGTCGCAGGAGGAACTCGCGGACCGTGCTGAGATGCACCGGACGTACCTTGGGGGCGTCGAGCGAGGCGAGAGGAACGTAGGTCTCCTCAACGTGCTTCTGATCGCACGCGCACTCGGTGTCGCACCCGCGGCTCTCTTGAAGGACTTCACAGGGAGCCGCACGCGATGACGATGATGGACACCCAGACGGCTATCAAGGTCGCGAGCAAGCACCTCGCCG
>JACQZB010000159.1 GCA_016207925.1 Nitrospinota bacterium | reverse complement strand
TAGCGGAACCCCGTATCAACCCGGTCACGGATGGATTCGCGGATGATTTCGCCGAGCGCGCGCAGGCAGTCGTCGCCGGTCAGGTGGCCGTGGGTGTCGTTGAGCTTCTTGAACTTGTCAATGTCCGCGAACACCAGCGACAGCGGCGTGTTCATCCGCCCGGCGCGGGCCACCTCGTCGCGGATGCGTTCATTGAAGCTGCGCTTGTTGTACAGGCCGGTGAGGGTGTCGGTGACGGTGAGGTTGCGAAGCTCCTCCTCCATCCCCTTGCGGAAGGTGATGTCCTTGTACACGCCGACCATGTAGCGCTTGCCCCCGGCGTCCATGATGGGCGAGTGGGTGACCATGTAGTAGCGCTGGTTGGCGCCGCATATCTCCACGGAAAACGATTCGCCCGCCTCCACCATGCAGCCGGGACAGGGGCTGATCTGGCGCCCGATGACTTCGTAGCAGCGCTTCCCCTCCATCTGATCGCCGCCAAAGGTGGTTTCCATCAGGCGGTTGGCGAAGTTGATGCGGCGGTACGTGTCCACGATCAGCACCGCGTCGCCCATGCCGTTCATGATGGCGCTTAGCTTGTTGCGCTCGGCGCGCACCGCGGCGTCGGCGCGGATGCGGGCGCTGATGTCCGTGATG
This sequence comes from Nitrospinota bacterium, assembly GCA_016207925.1. GTDB lineage: Bacteria > Nitrospinota_A > UBA7883 > UBA7883 > UBA7883 > JACQZB01. The sequence continues at coordinate 8,563 of JACQZB010000159.1, read as the reverse complement.
ATGATGATCAGACCCAGCGCCTTGCCGTCCGGAGCGCTTAAGGTGGAAACGCCCACGCTGTAATACCGCGTCTCGCCGTTGGGAAGGGGGAAATCGAAATCCCGCTGGAGCGGGACGGAACGCACCAGCGTGTCGCGCATCAGCCGCTCGTATTCCTGCCTGGCCCGCGGCGGCAGCAGCGTTTCCGCGCTCTTGCCGATCATATCCGCGCGGGTCAGGCTCACGCCATGCAGGGCGGCCAGCGGCGTCCATTCCGCGTTGACGAAGTCAACCACCAGGTTGTTGTCGGTGGTGATGATGACGCGGCGGGTGGAGTCAATGACGGCGCTGGTGTAATCGTACATTTCCTGCGCGCGCCGGGTTTGCCGTTCCACTTCCTCGCGCAGTTCCTCGTTCCAGTTTTCCAGCCGGGTCATGGAGTCCTCCACCGCCCCGGCCATGACATTGAACGCGCCCGAAAGTCTGCCGATCTCGTCGTCGCGGGTGACGGGGACGCGCAGGCCGCGCTCGCCCCGCGTGGCGCGCCGGATCACCTTGTACATCCGGCTCACGGGCCGGGTGACCCCCAAGCCGATGTACAGCGCCAGCAGCGCCGCCAGGCCCGATACGGCGCCGACGGTGGAAAGCGCAAGGTAGTTGAAGGAGCGCAGGCTTTCGTTCATGCGATCCTTGGAAACATCCATGACCAAAAGCCCCATGACCGTTCCGGCGGGTATGGGGGAGCCGTCCGCCAACTGGTGGCAGGCGGCGCATCCTTCCACGCTGCGCACCGGCGCGATGAAGGTGAACGCGCCTTCCGTCTCCACGTACCGTTCCTCGCCGTCGGCCAACGAAAGGCGCTCGCTTTCCGACTGGGGCAGTTCCGAATCCAGCGCGGGGTATTGCCGGTTGACCGCCTCGCTGTGGCGCACTTGGGCGCGGGCGCCCACGCCGCTTTCGTTAATACGCTTGAGCAGTTCCGGGATCAAGGCGCCGCCCTGTTCTGTCTCCAGCACGAAGGTCATGATGGCGGCCTGCGCCCCCTCGGCCAGCGCGCGGGCCTTGTCCCGCTCGCTGAACACAAGCTCCTCGCGCATGAAGGAAAAAAGCCACGTAAGGCTGCCCGCCGTCAGAGCGATAAAAATAACGCCCACCGCCGTGACCTTGAAGGCCAAGGTCCGCCACCAGCGCAACGGCCGCTCTTCGCTCGCCGGCGGGAGAATGTTCTTCGTATCCGGCGCCTTCACGCGCTCCTCCGGGGGGCGAGGTAGCGGTTTTGCGGATCGAGCACGCAGCGCAGCGCGCATACTCCCTCGATGCGGTCTATCACCGTCACCGAGGCGGGCGCCAGCCGGAAATTGATGTGCCGCGACAGCGGCAGGCCCAGCAGGTGGCACAGCGTAAGGCTTATCAAGCCGCCGTGGGTGACGGCCAGCGCCACCTCCTCCGGGCTGTCGCGCAGCGACTCCGCCACGCGGCCGGCGCGCAGGGCGAATTCACCCATGTGGTCGCCGCCGGGGAAGGCGAAATCCAGGTCGCCGGCAAGCCACTTGCCCGCCTCGCGCCCATACCGTTCCTTGATCTCGGCGAAGGTCAGGCTTTCCCACGCGCCGAAATTGGCTTCGCGCAACTCGTCCACGGTTTCCATGACGGCGCCGCTGGAATCGAACGCGATCCGGGCGGTCTGCGCGGCGCGCAACAAGGGGCTGGTACGCACGCGGGAAATCCGCGCGGCGGAAAAGGGGCCGGCCAGCGCCTTGGCCTGCGCTACCCCCTCCTCGGAAAGGGGCAGGTCCATGGCGCCGATGAATCGGCCTTCGCTATTCGCCGTGGTGACTCCATGGCGAACCAGTATTATTTTTTGTGCCAAAGTACAACCCGCCGGTGTGGCGCCAGCGCTCACGGCGCGCTACCTGTGTCCTATTATATGGCGAACTCATTGGGGATTGGCGGAAATTGTCCGTATGCTTTTTGTTCCGCGCGGCGCGGATGAGCGGATGCTTACGAGAGCTTTGCATAACTCATTCATGAAAGGCGTCCATCAATTCTTCACCCTCTCCCCGGGGGGGAGATGTGGCGCGGAGCGCCGGTGAGGTGAGGGGGTTGAAAAATATATTCACCCACCCTCACCCTGCCCTCTCCCTTCAGGGAGAGGGGAAATAATTTTCCCGCATCGCCTCAATTGGGCGCGGATATACCAGTTATGCAAAACTCCTGCTGTTTGCGGTTTGTATTTCAAAGTCCGATATTACACTTGGATAGCGGCTGGAGGTTTGCCATGACACATGTGTCCAAATATCTGGATATGTTCAACACCGTTGAATTCGTTCCTCTTGCACTAAGCGCCATGTATATCCTCGTTGCGGCGATAGGGCTGTTCTGGTCGGTTGCGTGGGTTTGGTACTGGCTGTTGATTTGAAGGAGGCCGATTATGCCTATTTTCATGAGGCAACCTGTGTTTCTGCGCCGCCCGGTTCCCGTCCGGCGGGCGCAAGGGATGAGGATGCGCGCGGGGCAAAAAGAGGCGCATCATGCCATGACGGCTACGCGGGAGCATAAGGAGCGCCCAGATTTAATGCGCGCGCCCAAGGGCAAGTTTCCCCCGCTGTTCATGCGCATGTAAGGCGGATCAAGGGGCAGGCCGCCCGTGATCCCCCAGGGGCGCGTTTGATACAAACGCGCCTTTTTCATTGCCCGCGGGCGCGCTTTAGGGTACCCTGAACCTTGCCGCATTGGGTTACAATCCGAAATTATTGAGGGGCCAGTAGCCGTACATGGTAGCCGACCGCAGGGAGCCGGAGCTTCCCTCGCTGACCATCCGCAGCCATCATCCCGAATCCACGAAAAGCATAATCCTCGCCGCGCCGATCATCAACGGCGGCATGGGGGTGGGCCTTACGGGGCCAGCGCTGGCCGCGGAGATCACCAACGCCGGGGGCGGCGGTGTGCTGACCGGCGTGGCCTTGGGGTACCCCTTTCAGCGCATTCTGGACAAATATCTGGACGAAAAACCGTTCGAGGCCAACCGTCTGGCGCTTATCGAATGGATTCACGACGCCAAAACGCGCTGTGACGGCGGATTCGTGGGCGTCAACCTGATGGTGGCGGTGAGCGATTTCAAGGATTTGGCCTATACCTCCGCGAAAAATGGGGTTGACCTGATTATCGCCGGCGCGGGCTTGCCCATGCAGTTGCCGGAAATTGTCAGCAAATTCCCGGACACCATGATCGCCCCGATCATCTCGTCGGTAAAGGCCGCGCGGGTAATGGTCAAAAAATGGCTCTCCAAGGGCCGCGCTCCGGACGCCATCGTGTATGAGTCCATCCATCATTCCGGCGGCCATCAGGGCGGCGACGTTGAGGACATCCTCGGCGGCCTGCATCAACCCGAAGAGGTCATCGGCGCCACGCGCAAACTGCTGGACGACCAAGGCCTGACGGACGTGCCGGTAATCGCCGCCGGGGGGGTGTGGGACCGCGACGACATCGTGCGTTACCTTTCTTGGGGCGCGCAGGGCGTGCAAATGGCCAGCCGTTTCCTGCTGACCATGGAGGCGGGGCTGGAGTTTGGCGGCGCCCATCTGTTCAAACGCCTGATACTGGAAAACGATTCGCCCACGATACTCGAACGCTCCCCCGCGGGGTTGCCGGGCCGGGCGCTGTCCACCCCTTTCTCGCGCCGGTTCGCGTTCCAGAACAACGGCTCAATTGTCAATGAACCGCACGACTGCCCCAGCGCCTGCCTGGCCACCTGCGCCAAGAAGGACGCGATTTATTGCATCCTTGCCCACCTTGTCGAGGCGTTGCGCGACAATTACGAGGAGGGGTTGTTTTTCGCCGGTTCCAACCTGGGCGTGCCGGGTCTGGCCCGGCAGGTGATGCCGGTCAGCGCGCTTATGGACCTGCTCAAACACGGTGAACCCGCCCCCGCCAGCGTCGCCTGAAGCTTTTTCCCCATCGTGGACTGGTGTCTATAACGAACGCCCCTGTCCGGCATTTCCGCCGCTTGGTTAGCTCGCTTTTACTCCCCCATCATTGTGCGTCCATTGGGCGGATAGGGATTCTTTTCCCATACGAATGTCATGCGTTTACGGATTCCTGGCGCCGGAAGCGGGGGCGACTCGATGATGTCGCCCCAAGTAATCGGGGCGGCGTGTGGCAGTAAAAAAGAATCCCTCCCCTACTGGCGGGAGCAGGGGAGGGAGGTCCTGAGCCTATACCCAAATATAGGCCAGGAGGAGGATCATTTGGGGGTATCCTTCCTTATTTTTCGTTAATGGAAACCTCGCTGCCGCGCCCTTCGGCGTCAAGCCGGGCGTTCCAGGTGTCATTGACCCACGAGGGGCACTCCGGCGCGGACTTCGTTGATGGCGGCGCCGGGCGTCACTGAACTTCCCGCGTCATAGAATTTGCTGGTGCTGTAGGCCAGATGCGGCAATTTGCCCCGTTCGGAACGCGCCAGGCGATGCACGTTGCTTCCCTGCAAGGTGCCATCCTTGATAAAGGGGCTTTGGCAGGCGATGTTCTTGACGATCTTAATGGTTTTGCCCACCTTGGCCTCCGCCCCGTACGCGGCGGAATCCAGAGGCCCCATCGCCAGAAACGCCGCAGCGGCCACAATTAATGACCATGAATACAACCAGTTACGCTTTGCCATTCCCATATCACTCTCCCTCTCTGAAGAATTAATCAATCAGGAAGCCCCAGCGCCGCCATCATGATCTTTCAACATCGCTGCTGATTCCCCGGGGTCGTCGCGCATTGGCGTGTATGGCCCCAATCAGGATTCAGGATAAACGGAGGCAGACAACAGATTGACTACAGATTGAGCGATGGATGAAAAATATTTTAAGGCGCTTTACGCGATGCGGGAGCGGTTGACTTGCGAACTGGCGGTTGAGCCATTTTTCTGCGCCTCGGCCGCGGCCCATTCGTAAGCCTTCGCCAATTTCCCGCGGAGGGTATCGGCCCAGGGGAGCGTGTCTTCGTCGCCGGGCAGGAACGATCCGCCGTACATCGCCAGAACGCCGTTCAGCAGTGAATCACGCGCGTCCGCGGAACCGGACTTTCTGGCCGCCTCCACGCGGCGCATAAAATCGAGGCTGTCCACCCACATAACGGATTCGTTAATGCCCACCGCCCCGCCGGAGAAAATCAGGGCGGACTCGGTTCCCAGAAGTTTGCGAAGCCGGGCGAGGTTCACGGTAAGGGTTTTATAGGCCATGTCGCCGTCGCTTTCCGGCCAGAGCATATCCATCAGCCGGTGCGCGGGGATGTTGGCGCCGCCCAGGGCGATGATGGCCTTGAGCAGTTCCAGGGGCCGCTTGGGCGACTTGCCGGCGAAGCGCAGGGGGGCGTCCCCTTTCTGGATGACAAACCGGCCCAGGGTGAATACCCGCACGGGCATGGGCCAGGCGGCGTCCGCGGCGTTTTTCTCCGGCGGCGACAGCTTGCGCGACTGGATCATGCGCGCGACAAACTCGCGCTCCACCCCGCATTCCAGCGCGTAGGCGCACAGGCGGGAAAGCCAACGGTCACGGAAAAAGAAAAGCGCCTGCTCCGCGAAACCACGTTTGTTTCCATACGCCATGGCGTCGCGGACTTTTCTGGCGGCAAGCTCGCTCTTCCCGATCTCCAGGAGCGACCAGGCGCTCCACAGCTTGAACTCCCACGCGCATACGGGGTTGTTCAACTCGCGGTTAAGCCGCGCGGCTTGCGACATCAATTTTACGGCCCGGCGGCGCTCTCCCCTGACGGTGGCCACGCACGCGCACGCCAGCCGCGCCTGAATCGCCGGATAGGTGGAAAACAGATCGTCCACGCCGCGCAGCGCCTCGTCGCATTCGGCTTGCGCCGCCGCGGAATCGCCCTTGAGCAGGCTCACCCCGGCCTTGATCGCGTGGTAGAAACTGGAGCTTATGTCCCTGCGCCCATTAACGCGCGGCTGGGCCAGGCGCAGGTATTCCTCCGCAAGCGCAAGGTTCTCCCCGGTCAATGCGGCGTTGGCGGCCACCAGCCATGTCATGCCGCTCCATGGCAGGTTGACGTCCCCATCCTCGGCTTCCACCCGCTGCTCCGGCGCGGCGGTTGGCTTGGAAAACAGCGCGCAAAGCGCGTCCAGAAGCGCCTTGCACTGTTTCCGGGCCGCCCCGCCCTCGCCGCCATGGGGCAAGGTATCCAGCAGACCGGCGTAATAGTCCAACCGGCTGGTGTCGCCCCGGATACCCGCAAGCAGGCTGAAACAATAAATCGCCTCGGCGCGGACTTTGGGATCCACTCCGATATCCAGCAGGCATTCGGCCCGTTCGATCCAGTCCCCCGAGGAAGGGAACACCGGCCTGGCCAGCACGCAGGCGCGCAGCGCCGCCAGCCGCAGCCGCGCTCCGAAACGGTTTTCACGGATCGCGCGACCGTTGTGGGTGAGTTTTTCCAGTTCCGCCAGCCACGGGCCAAAACGGTGATACCCGCCCCCCTGGTGGTGGATGTTTTCAATGATGCCCACCACGGAATACAGCCTGCCGTTGGCGTCCCCCGCCTCGATGAACCGGTTGAGCGCCGCGCCCAACATGGCGAAGCCCGCTTCGGGATCCGCAAGGGTAAGCGACATCCCTTTCCAGTGCATAAGCCAGGGCAACCGCTCCAATTCCTCACGCGGGATGGGGGCCGTCAGGTTGCCCAGGTCGCCGTACCTGCCTTGGGCGATATACAGGTCGCCGGGCAGCGTAAGCATGGAAGCGAGTTGGTCCCACAACCTGGTTTTCACGCATAGGGCCGCGGCTTCCTCCCACCGGCCCTGGCTGATCAGAAATTCCGCCACGCGCTCACGATAGCGGCGCGCCGCCTCCGGATCCAGGGTGGCGCCAGCGCTTTCGGTGAGGAACTTTCTGAACAGGGGATGGAACTCGTACACCTTCCCGTCGCCGACCTTGCGGAACACAAAACAGTTTTTCTTAGCCAGCGAGGCCAATATCCGGCCGGCGCCGGGGAAACCGGAGGCGGCCAGCCCCTCCTCCATCGCATCGGCGGGAAACGCCGCGCTGTATATCAGGAACCGCTGCGTCTCCTCGTCAAGTTTTCCGAATATCTCGGCGGCGAAATAGCCGTAGATCGGCTCCAGCGAACGCCGCGCGGGATTTTCGCCCGGATCGCGGCCCGCGTCATCCCACTCCAACGCCAGCGCCAGGCCCGCGGCCCAGCCATCCGTCAGCCGGGCCAGATCCTCCACCTCCTCGGCGGCGGGCGCCCGTCCGCGGCGCAGCCGCACGATGCCCTCGATCTCCTCCGGCAACAGGCGGAGATCGGGGCCGCCGACCACCGCCATTTCACGGTTCGCCACAAGGCGCATGAACCGCGCCGGCGGTCCGCCCCGGCTTATGATGAACACCTTGAATCCGCCGGGAACCGACGCAAGCCCCGCCGCGAGTATGTCCATCAGCGGCGAGTTTTCCCCCACCTCATCAACATTGTCGAACACCAGCGCAAGGGGACGCGCGGCGGAGGCGAACACCAACTCGAAAAACCGCTGGGAAAAAATGTGGACGCCGGAATCGGGATCGGGAACGAAAGGAGGGAATTCTATTTTTTCGCCAAGCGCGGCCCGTTTCGCGGCCACGGTGAAATAACAAAAAAATGCGGCGGGGTCATTGTCCCCCTTGTCCACCTGGTACCACAGGGAAGGTATCTTTTTTTGCTCAAGATAGTGGCTTACCAGCGTGGTTTTGCCCGCGCCGGGCGACGCGGAAATCCAGACGGCCCGCGACGAACGCAACGACTCCAGCAGACGGAACAGGCGCGCCCTTTTCAGCGCGCCTGTCACCACCGGCGCCGAGATTTTTGCGAAGCCTCCCGCGTTCAAACCGCAGGCGCATCCCACCCCCCGCTCGCCGCTATCGGACACGGCGACGGTGACAACCCTGAACATTGCCGGTGAATCGGGGTGATTTTCGCGAGCGTCTTGTTCCGCTCTGTCTCCCATTAAGTCCCCTAGAGCAAAGACATCCCCACGCGCCGCCCGGAACTCCCCCCAGGCGCCGCGTATTAATAAGCCAGGGGTATGGAGATATGTATCCCCAAATCTCCATTTGTTAATTTTAACAAATTTACAAGGAATAGCAAATTGAAACAATCCGGACGATTCTACCAACGCGCGGCTTATTATTGTATTACAAGCTGTTATTATGCACAGTACCCTGTACACCCCGGCAAACTGCTGTTGCGGGAGTTCCTTGAGCCGTTGGGGATAAGCCAGAGGAAACTGGCCAAGGATATTGGCGTGCCGCCGCGACGGGTCAACGAAATCATCCTTGGAAAACGCGGCGTCAGCGCCGATACGGCGCTCCGGCTGGGGCGCCATTTCTGCGTGTCCGCCGGTTTTTGGCTCAACCTCCAAAAGCGGTACGAGATGGATGTGGCGATGGATTTGATCGGCGACCGGCTTGCGCGCGAGGTCAAGGTCAGGAAAACCGCCGCCTGATGTGGAGGACCAGCCGCTTGCATAAAAACGGCGGGGGAGCATCCACTCCCCCGCCGCCTATATCCGGTAAACGTCCGCTACACCGCGTCCGCGCCGCGCTCGCCGGTGCGG
>JACQZB010000160.1 GCA_016207925.1 Nitrospinota bacterium | reverse complement strand
CGCGCTGCCCGGCAGGCGCGTGGCCGTCCCCTTCGGCCCCCGGCTTCTGGTGGGTTACATCGCCGCCCGCGTGGACCGCGCGGATGTTGAAACCAAACCCATCGCCCAACTGTCCGGCGATGAGGAACTGATCCCCCCAACACTGCTCGCGCTGATCCTGTGGGCCGCCGGATACTACTTCGCCCCGCCCGGCGAACTGGCCGCGCTCGCCGCCCCGCGCGGCGAAATCGCCGTGGACACCTACGTCAGCTTGTCCGCGCCGCCGCCGGAGAACCTCCGTCCGCCGAAGCTGCGCGCCATCGCCCAGGCCCTCGCCGGGGGCGAGCGCAAGCTCGACCGTTTGGCGGTTGATCTGGGCGTGACCCACGGCGCGCTTAAAAAAACTCTCGCCACCCCCGCCGCGCGCCGCTGGTTCGCCCTGCGCCAGGACAGCCGCGCCGTCAAGGCGCGGCATGTGGCCGCGTCCACCGGCCTCGCCGGGAAGCAAGGCGTACAGCTCAATCCGGATCAGCGCGAGGCGGTGGACGCCGTGGGCGCCGCCATGGGGCAGGGGGGATTCGGCGTGTTCCTCCTGCATGGAGTCACCGGCTCCGGCAAAACCGAAGTGTACGCCGAACTGGCCCGGCGCGCGCTCGATCAGGGCGGCTCCGTCCTGGCCCTCGCGCCGGAGATCGCCATCGCCGGGCTGGTCGCCCGCAGGCTGGAGCGCCGCCTCGGCGTCCCCGCGCTCACCATCCACTCCGAACTGCCCCCGCGTGAACGCGACGAGCGGATCAACGCCGCCCGGCGCGGCCAGGCGCGGCTTGTGGTGGGCGCCCGATCCGCCGTTTTCACGCCCATGCCGTCGCTACGGCTGATTATCGTGGACGAGGAGCACGACCCCACCTTCAAGCAGGCCGAGGCGCCCCGCTACCACGGGCGCGACGTGGCCATCAAACGCGCGCAGCTCGAAGGCGTCCCCATCCTTCTCGGCAGCGCCACCCCCTCCTTGGAAAGCTATCACCACGCCAAAACCGGCAAGTACCGCCTCCTGCGCCTCGCCGGAAGGATAGACCACCGCCCCATGCCTCGCGCCGTCATCGCCCCTCCGGGTATCCACGACGCCATCGGACCCGATCTGGCCGCCGCCCTCGCGACGCGCCTTGCACGCGCCGAACAGGCCATACTGTTCCTTAACCGCCGCGGCGCCGCCCGCTACATCCAGTGCTCCCGCTGCGGCCACGTGTTCGAGTGCCGCAACTGCGACATCAGCCTCGTCTATCACGAACACGCCCGCCACCTGCGCTGCCACACCTGCGGCTATCAGGAGCCGGCCCCCAGCGTCTGCCCCGCCTGCGGCGGCGGGGAGTTATACGAAGGCGGCGCCGGCACCCAGCGCGTGGAACGCGAAATCACGCGCCTGTTCCCCAACGCCCGCGCCGTCCGCATGGATCGCGACACCACCACCCGCCCCGCCTCCGGCGCCGCCATCCTCATCTCGATGGAGGAACGCCGGGTGGACATCCTCATCGGCACCCAGATGGTCACCAAGGGCCACGACTTCCCCGGCGTCACCCTCGTCGGCGCGCTTTCCGCCGACGACACTTTGCACATGCCCGACTTCCGCGCCTCCGAACGCGCCTTCCAGCAGATCACCCAGGCCGCCGGCCGGGCGGGCCGCGGCGATGTCCCCGGCGAAGTCATCGTGCAGACGCGCTCGCCGGAAAGCCACGCCCTGCAAGCCGCCGTCAACCACGACCTCGACGCCTTCTACGCCGCCGAAGCCCCCTTGCGCCAAATGGCCGGCTATCCCCCCTTTACCCGCGCGGCCCTTCTCTGGCTCGACGCGCCCACCCCCGCCCGCGGCAAGGACGCCATAGACCGTCTCCGCCCCCTGCTGCACAACATCGCCCGCGCCGCTACGGGAGTGGAAATCCTCGGCCCCGTCGAGGCGATGGTGTTCCGCGCCCGCAACCGCTACCGCTGGAAAACGCTTCTGCGCGCCGCCTCATCCGGCGCGCTGTCGCTGGCCATCCACCACGCCCTCGCCGAAGCCGGACGCCCCGGCGTTCTGCCTTCCGGCGCCCGCCTGTGGGTGGATGTGGATCCCGTGAACATGATGGGATGATCCCGCAAACTCTGCCCCCTACACCTTGCGCCCCCGAAGCTCGGGGGAGTGGCCCGCGGGGCCGAGGGAGTCCTTACTCTCCGAAGGGGCGGTTCGCGAACCGCCCCTACAACCGATGCGCTCCGCCGCGCCCGGCGAAGATTTTTCCCCAAGAACCTGTTGACAGCCATTCACGCATCCGTTACACTTACTCTTTTTTTCAGCGGGAGAGTTTTCCCGCGGCGGCCTAACCGCCATAACCTAAGAGATATTGAAGGCGTAGGAGATCGAGCAGGTGCCGACGATCAATCAACTGGTCCGCAAAGGGCGCTTCATGGCCGCCAGCAAGACCAAAAGCCCCGCGCTCACCACGTGCCCCCAGCGGCGCGGCGTGTGCGTGCGCGTGTACACCTCCACCCCCAAGAAGCCCAACTCCGCGTTGCGCAAGGTCGCGCGCGTACGGCTTACCAACGGGTACGAGGTGACCACCTACATCCCCGGCGTGGGCCACAACCTGCAGGAGCACGCCATTGTGCTCATCCGCGGCGGCCGCGTCAAGGACCTGCCCGGTGTGCGCTACCACGTGGTGCGCGGCGCCCTGGACACCTTGGGGGTGGATGGGCGCCGGCAGAGCCGGTCCAAGTATGGCGCCAAGCGTCCCAAGGAAGGCGCCCCCGCAAAGGGCGCCAAGGGCGCCAAGGGCGGCAAATAACATAGAAGAGCGTGACCCATGCCACGAAGACACGTTACCCTGCAAAAAGCCTCGCTCAAGAACGTCCGCATTGACGACCCCTTGACCACCCGATTCATCAACATCGTGATGAAACGCGGCAAGAAAAGCGTCGCCGAGCGGATGCTGCGCGACACCATGGGCATCGTCCGCGCCAAAACCGGCGCCGAACCGGCCGAGGTGTTCCGCAGGGCCATTGACAACACCAAACCCTCGCTGGAGGTCAAGTCCCGCCGCGTCGGCGGCTCCACCTACCAGATCCCCGTCGAGGTGCCCCACGACCGGCGCGTCGCCCTGTCCATGCGCTGGCTCATCGACAGCGCCCGCGCCCGCGGCGAGCGCGGTTTCCCCGCCCGGCTGGCGGCGGAGCTGATGGACGCCGCCAACAACACCGGCGCCGCCTGCAAAAAACGCGAAGACACCCACAAAATGGCCGAAGCCAACAAAGCCTTCGCCCATTACAAGTGGTGACGAGAAGTTAGGGAGCGACCCCGTGGCAAGAAAAACCCCGCTGGAACGTGTGCGTAATATCGGCATCATGGCGCACATTGACGCCGGTAAAACCACCACCACCGAGCGTGTCCTGTTCTACACCGGCATCACCCACAAGATCGGCGAAGTCCACGAAGGCACCGCCGTCATGGACTACATGCCCCAGGAGCAGGAACGCGGCATCACCATCACCTCCGCCGCCACCACCTGCTTCTGGAACAAGCACGTCATCAACATCATTGACACCCCCGGCCACGTGGACTTCACCGTCGAGGTGGAGCGCTCGCTGCGCGTCCTCGACGGCGCCGTGGGCGTCTTCTGCGCCGTCGGCGGCGTGGAACCCCAGTCGGAAACCGTCTGGCGCCAGGCCGACAAGTACCACGTCCCCCGCATCGCCTTTGTCAACAAGATGGACCGCGTCGGCGCCGACTACTTCGAAGTCGTCAAGCAGATCGGCGAGCGCCTCGGCCACAAGGCCACCCCCATACAGATACCCATCGGCGCCGAGGACACCTTCGAGGGTTTCG
>JACQZB010000055.1 GCA_016207925.1 Nitrospinota bacterium | reverse complement strand
CCCAGGGCCAGGCCGCGCGCGACTGGCTCCGGCTTGAAGCTCCACATTTCGCGGCGCAGCAGGGTGGAGCCGAGCCATTTGTAGGCGCGCGTTTCGGTAAGGTGGCTTTGGCGCGGCAGGGTTCTGCGGAACCATAACCGCGCGCGGTCCAGGTAGTCGTGCAGCTTGTGGCCAAGGCTGCGCGGATGGGAAGAGTCTTCGTCAGGTGTCATACTACGGGGCGGAAATTCCGTTTGGCTCCTACGGAACCTCCGGGCGGCGCGCGGAGGTCTGTTATGATAATAACCTAAAAGTATATCGCGGAACGGCGCCCTTGTGAAAGCGCCTCCGCGCGGGGAGCCATGCGGATAGGGATAGACGCGCGCAAGATTGACGACACGGGCATCGGCCGGTATATCGAGAATCTTGCGCGCGCGCTGCTGCGGATAGACGGGCGCAACGAGTATGTCCTGTTCCTGCCGCCCGGCAGGGAGTTGGACGATTCGTACCCCAAGGGCCGCCTCACCGCGGTTGTCGAAACCGCGGGGAACTATTCCCTGGCCGAACACTGGTCGCTGGCGCGCAAGGCCAGCCGGTACGGGCTGGACCTGTACCACGCGCCGCACTATGTGCTGCCGCTGTTGCTGTCGCGCCGCTCCGTGGTGACGGCGCACGACATCATCCACCTGCGGGAGCCGTCGTTCGGCGCGGCGGCGCGCGCCTATGCGCGGTTCATGCTCGGCTCCGCCACGCGGCGGGCGGAACGGGTGATCACGGTGTCGGAGCATACCAAGCGCGAATTGGTAGAGGTCATCGGGACGGCGGAAGCGAAGATCATGGTCATCCCGCCCGGCGGGGGAGACGATTTCACGCGCCCCGCCGAAGCGGCGATCCTGTCCGCGCTGAAGCTTTTGGGGATCACGCCCCGCTATTTCCTGTTCGTGGGGAGCGACCGCCCGCACAAAAACCTTAGGGCGGCGGCGGGGGTGATGCGCGCGGCGCCGGATGCGCGGTTCGTGGTGGCCGGCAGGGTCCGGGAGCCGTCACGGACGATGTTCGCGGGGATGGAAGAGCGCGTCAGGTTCATCGGCCAGGTGGACAAGCCCGCGCTGGCCGCCTTGTATTCCGGCGCGGCGGCGCTTTTGTTTCCCTCATATCACGAGTGGTTCGGCCTTCCGCCGCTGGAAGCGATGGCGTGTCATACGCCGGTGGTGGCCTCCCGCCGCGCCCCGATCCCGGAGGTGACAGGCGACGCGGCGGCGCTCTTCGATCCCGATGACCACGCGGGCATGGCGCGGGCGCTGCTTGTCCTGCGCGATGACACCGCCGCGCGCGCGGCCATGGTGGAAAAGGGTATCGCCCGGGCGCGGCTTTTTTCGTGGGAAGAGACGGCGCGGCGCACGCTGGAAGTGTACGAAGAGGCCCTTCGATGAAGGTGGCGCTGGTTCACGACTGGCTGACCGGAACTCGCGGCGGCGAAAAGGTACTGGAAGTGTTCTGCGAAATGTTCCCGGAGGCGCCGCTGTACACCCTGCTGCATATACCTGGCTCGGCGCCGCCGGTGATCGAGAACCGGGTCATCCATACCTCGTTCCTGCAACGGATGCCCCAAGTGGCCCGGCGCTACCGCTGGTACCTGCCGCTGATGCCTTGGGCCATCGAATCGTTCCGGCTGGAGGGGTACGACCTGATACTGTCATCCAGCCATTGCGTGGCCAAGGGAATAACAACGGGAGGCGCGCCGCATCTGTGTTACCTGCACACGCCCATGCGTTACGCCTGGGACATGTACGAGGAATATTTCAATCCGCGCCGCTTCGGGCCGTTGACGCTGTTCGCCATCGGGCGGATCATGCCGTATCTTCGCTCATGGGACGTGCGCACGGCGCCGGGGGTGGACCGTTACATCGCCAATTCGGCCTACGTGGCGGAGCGCGCCCGGCGCATCTACGGGGTGGAAGCGGAGGTGATCCACCCGCCGGTGGACGTGGCGGCGTTCCCACTGCGTCCGCGCTAGGGGCGCGAAGGATACCTGATGGTCTCCGCGTTCGCGCCCTACAAACGGGTTGACCTGGCGATTGAGGCGTTCAACCGGTTGGGCCGTCCGCTTACGATTGTTGGGTCCGGGGAGGACGAGGCGCGGCTGCGCGCCATGGCGGGGCCGCATATCCGTTTCGCGGGCGCGGTGGGCAACGCGGCGCTGGCGGAACTCTATGGCGCGGCGCGGGCGCTTATTTTCCCAGGCGAGGAGGATTTCGGCATCACGCCGGTGGAGGCCATGGCGTGCGGGACGCCGGTGATCGCCTACGGCAAAGGTGGCGCGGTGGAATCGGTTATCCCGCTGGGCGGTTCCGGCGCGCCGGCCACGGGATTATTTTTCCCGCGGCAGAGCGTTGAAGATATCGTCGCGGCGGTGGAGCGGTTCGAGGCGCATGAGAACGAGTTCGACGCGGCGCTGTTGCGCGCCCGGGCGGAAAAATTCGCGCGGCCGTTGTTTCGCGAGCGGATGGAAGACGCGATTGAGCGTTTTCTGCGCGGACGGCGGCAGGGTTAACCCCCTGTTAAACAATGCGCGGCGGTTTGGGCCGCGATTGACAAGGCCGCGCGCGCATCGGTAGAATGACGCAGATTGGCGGGGGATCGCCCAGACGATGGAACATTTGCGAACCCTTGTGCTCAACAGCACCTTCGAGCCATTGCAGTTCACCAGCGCCCGGCGCGCTTTTTTGTTGAGCCTGGCGGGGAAGGCGGAGGCGCTTGAGTACGACGGCTTTTTCGTCCGTACCGACGACCACACCTGCCAATACTGCGGCGGGCGGCATACTGAATTGACGATTGACCATGTGGTCCCGCGTTCACAGGACGGGGTAAGCGCGTGGGAAAACGTGGTGACCGCGTGCCGCCGGTGCAACCTTAAAAAGGGTTCGCGCACGCTGACGGAGGCGGGGATGCGGTTATTGCGTCCGCCCTCCAAGCCGGAGTACCTGCTTTTCAATTTTGCGCCGCGCAATGCGCCGCCTTCGCATCTGGAAAGCTGGGCCAAGTACATGGCCCGCCGGTCGTAGGAGCGATTCGTAAATCGCCCCATGGGAGCGCGGGCGTCCCGCAAGCCCAGGGCCGGGCAATGGCCGGCGCTCCCAAAGAGGGGGCGGCGCCGTGAACCATCTTCCACCGGGTTTCCCTTAAGCCGGTCTGCTACAATCAGCGCACGTTGTTAACCTGATTGAGCGGCCATGCCCACACCCATCGGCCACACATTCGCCGGGCTTGCCCTGTGGGCCGTGACGCGCCGGCCCGGATCGCCGCGCGCTATACCATCACGGATATACACATTCGCTTGGTTTCGCCCTGCTCGCCGCGCTGGGAGTGTGGCTGTGGGCGCGGTCGCGCGCGGGCAAAGGTGACGGGGCCGCGCCCGCCGACCGCGCGGCGGCGCTGGTGTTCCTGTGCGTGGCGGCCCACGTGGCGCTGGACCTGTTAGGCGTGGACACGTATCCGCTTAACGGAATCGGCTTGCCCGCGTTATGGCCGCTTACGGGGAAATATTACGCCTTGCAACTGATGGACGGGGTGGACCGTCATCACCTGTGGTCGCTGGGCAACCTGTGGCATGCGCTGCGGGAGCTTTTGGTCAGCGGCGCCGTA
The DNA here is from genome assembly GCA_016207925.1 of Nitrospinota bacterium. Taxonomy (GTDB): domain Bacteria; phylum Nitrospinota_A; class UBA7883; order UBA7883; family UBA7883; genus JACQZB01. The sequence continues at coordinate 13,742 of JACQZB010000055.1, read as the reverse complement.
TTCGCCGCGGCGTTGTGGTATTCGTTCCGGATGGCGGCGCGCGGGCGGTGAATGCCTTGGGCGCGCCGTGACCATTGTAGGGGCGGTTCGCGAACCGCCCCTACGGTGAAGAGGGCGTGGCCCCGTCACACCCCGCCGAGTTTTTCGATCATCTCCCGCGGTTCGGCCAGTTCCGGATCAAGTTCGCTGGACTTGAGGAAATTGTCCTTCGCCTTGGCCGTGTCGCCCATGCGGTAGTAGGTCATCCCTATGTTGAAATGGATGCCCGCGTCGTTCGGGTCAATTTCAAGGGCCAGATGGTACATCGAAAGCGCCCGGTCATAATTTTTCTGCCGTGAGTAGGCTATGCCCAGGCGGTTATAGACGTGGATCAGGTCGGGGTCAACCCCCTTGGCCATTTCAAAGTAGCGGACCGCGTCGTCAATCCAGCCGCGTTCCAGCGCGATGTTGCCCACCTCGATGATGAACATCGCGTCGTGCGGCCGGCGCCCCACCGCGTAATCCATCTGGCGAATCGCCTCGTCCTTGGGCTTGGTCAGCGCCGTCAGCTTGAGCTGCGCCAGGGTCACCTTGGGGTGGTCGGGCCGCAGTTGGTTGGCCCGCGCCAGCACCCGCTCCGCCGGTTCGTACTCGCCCATGTTCGTGAGCGTTTCGCCCATCTTCAGGTACGCCTCGAAAAAGGTGGGGCTTTCCTTGAGCGCGGAACGCAAAAGGCCCTTGGCCACCGACCACGCCTCCGAGGCCATAGCCTCGATAGCCTGCGTGAAATGGCGCAGCGCCGCCGACTCGTCCGCCACCTGGCTTTTTTCCGCCAGGCCCTTGTGGAACACCCTCAACAGCGCGCTTTCCACTGACAACGCGGTCATGGGCGCTTCGCCCCACTCGATGATCCCCTCGGCGTGGGCGAACAGTTTGGGATGCTCCTTGAACTTGCTGGTGAAGGGAATCAGTGGTGTCTTGACAAAGCGGGCCGACTCAATCAGGTCGCCCAGAAAGTCCAGCCCTTCCTGTTTTTCCACGGAAAAAATCAGCACCGAGGTGGTCGCCAGTTTCAGTTTCTCCCACGCTTCTTCGAACGTGTCCAGTTCTATCACGTCCAGGAACCCGTCGCCGCGCAGCATGGCCCTGATCTGCTTGCGCTCGTTCTTGTTGGGATTGACTATCGTGATGCGCCGGTTGGCGAACCGCTCAAGAAGTTTTTGGCTTTCCTTATCCATGCGCCCCCATGCGTTTTCCCCCGGTGGCGGGTAAACTTAACTATTATAACAAGATGCGGCGGCAAGTTACAGTGCATCCTTGCCTATGCCCCCCAATTCCGGGCAAGTGGAATAAAACGTTACTTGCGCCGCGCGCCATGGTGGAAGGGGCTATGGGGCCAGAACCCTAAGCGCGGTTTCCGCCGCGCCCACGGGGGCCATGATGTACACCCCTTGCGCGCGGGCGCGGGTGGCGGCCAGCGCCTCGCGCGCGATACGCACCCCTTCATCGGCGGCATTGTCCCCGGCGGCCTTCAACCGGTCGCGGATGGCTTGCGGCACCTGCATGCCGGGCACTTCGTTATGTAAAAATTCCGCGCTTTTGAGCGACGCCAGCGGCAGGATGCCCACCAGCATGGGGATGCGGAACCCTTCGATACGGTCGAGAAAACCGAACAGCCGTTCGCTGTCAAAAATCGGCTGGGTCATGCAGAACTCCGCGCCCGCCTCCACCTTTTTCTCGAACCGGCGCAGTTCCTCGTCCATATTCATCGCGCCGGGGTTGACCCCAACGCCGATGTGGATCGCCGTCTGGCCGTTGATGGAGTTGCCCACGATGTCCAGGCCGCGGTTAAGGTTTTTGATCATTTTCACCAGGCCGATGGCGTCCACGTCGTACACCGCGGTGGCGTTGGGATAGTTGCCCAGCTTGGGCGGGTCGCCGGTGATGGCCAGAATGTCGCGGATGCCGATGGCCGAGGCGCCCAGTATGTCGGACTGCATCCCCAGCAGGTTCCGGTCGCGGCAGGTGTAATGCAGGATCGGCTCCACGCCGATTTCACGTTTGAACAACACCGCCAGCGCCATGGGGCTCATGCGCGCCATGGCGCGCGGCCCGTCGGGGATGTTGATGCAGTCCACCCCCGCCTCCTTGAGCTTGCGCGCGTGGGCCAGCGTGCGCGACGGGTCCGGCCCCTTGGGCGGCAAAAGCTCCACGGAGGTCACCCATTCGCCGCGCGCCAATTTGGCCGCCATGGGGGATTTTTTATCGCGCGGAATTTCCGGCAACGCTTCCGCCTTGGCCGCCGCCTGCTCGCTGACCTCCACCCGCGAGGGAGACAGCGCCAGCGCGGCTCCCTTGAGCGCGGCGATGTGCGCCGGGGTGGTGCCGCAGCAGCCGCCCACGATGCGCGCCCCCGCCCGGATGAAGCGTTTGCCGTAGGTCATCAGGTAATCGGGCGTGGTCAGGTAGATCAGCCGGTCGTCCACCTGCCGCGGCATCCCCGCGTTGGGCTGGGCGATGACCGGCAGGCGCGTGGCGCGGGTCATTTCCTCCACCACGTCGAGCATGGCGGCGGGTCCGACGGAGCAATTGGCCCCCGCCGCGTCCACGTTCAATTCCTCCAGCCGGCGGGCCACCTGGGCGGGGGTGGCGCCGTGGATGGTTTTGCCGTCGTTCTCGAACGCCATCTGCGCCACGATGGGGACATCCGGCGCCAAACGGCGCGTCACGGCGATGGCGGCCTCCAATTCGCCCAGGCCGTGGAACGTCTCGAACATGATCAGATCAGGCGATTCGGCCAGCAAGGCGGCGAGTTGTTCGCCGAACGCCTCCTCGGCGTCTTTCAGGCTCACCTTGCCGTAGGGTTCCACGCTCAACCCGATGGGGCCCAGGGATGCCGCCACGAACACGGCGCCGCGCGCCTCTTCCCTGGCCAGCGCCACCCCCGCGCGGTTGATCCGCGCCACCTGCTCCTCCAGCCCGTACTGGCGCAGCTTGAAGCGGTTGGCGCCGAAAGTGTTCGTCTCGATAATGTCGGCGCCGGACTTGATGTAGTCGCGGTGTATCTCGCGCACCAGGTCCGGCTGGGTGAGGTTAAGCTCCTCGTAGCAGCGGTTGATGGTGACGCCCTTGGCGTACAGCATGGTGCCGTTGGCGCCGTCGCACACCAGCAGGCGTTTGGCCAGCGCCTGGCGGAACGTTTCCTTCATGTTTCCCCTATGCCGGAATTCGACACACAATTATGGGGGGAAATCCGCGCGGGGAAAAGAGTTTATTGGGGGGTGGATGTCAGATCGCCTGTGCCGTGGCCATACTGTGAGAGTCACCATGCGCCATGGTTTGGACTTGTGACCGCCGTATTGCTATATAATGGGTAAGAATCCACCCAGTTAGAATGAAAAAGCCGTGAAAACCAGGGATGAAATAATCCGGTTGCTGGAACGGGAAAAGCCCCGGATCATGAACCGCTACAAGGTGCGCCGCTTGGCCCTGTTCGGCTCCTACGCCCGCGGCGACCAGAATGAATCCAGCGATGTGGATATTCTGGTGGACGCCGACCCTTCCATCGGGCTGGAGTTTGTCACCCTCGCCGATGAATTGGAGCGCATCCTCGGCCAGCGGGTGGAGTTGGTGTCCGCCCGCGCCGTCAACAAGCGGAACATGGAAATCATCCAACCGGAGCTTGTGGATGTCGAGTAGGCCGGTCAAGGCGTTGATCGAGGATATCCTGGAGGCCATCGGGAAAATAGACCGCTATCTTGCCGGAATGGACAAGGCGGATTTCCTCGCTGACTCCAAAACCGTTGACTCCTCTCGTCGCTCAACTCAGGAATTTATCAAGAAAATTAGCGAGATGGGAAAAAAGCGTTTCTGATATGAGTGATCTCCCCCTTGGGATTCCTTGAAAAATCCACGCTCACCACGTCGAACCGGAGCGACACACGCTTTTTTAGGCGCGAAAGGTACATCTGCCCGGCGGCCTTTAACCGTTTTTGCCGGTGATGGTTCACCGCCTCCTCCGGCCTGCCAAACCCGCCGCCGGAGCGGGTTTTGACCTCCACGAACGCCACCAAATCTCCCTCGGCGGCGATGATATCCACCTCGTGGCCTGAAATTTTATGGTTTCGCGCCAGTATGCGGTAGCCCTCCGCGCGCAACAGGTTGGCCGCCAGCCGTTCACCCAATCTGCCCAAGCGTTGATGCGGGGGGCCTTTGTCGAAACGATGGCGCAGCCGCGCCCAGGCGTCGGCCACGGCGCGCACAAGTCCGCGCAGGGTCACAGCACAAGGCGGCGCTGACGGTCCGCCATGGGGTCGCTTTGCGGCAGATGTTCCCGCACGCCGCGGAAGGTTTTGCGGTGGATAGGACAGGGACCGCACGCCGCGATGGCCGCCAGATGCTCCGCGCAGCCATATCCCTTGTGCCGCTCGAATCCGTATTCGGGATGGCGCCCGGCGAGTTCCACCATGATCCGGTCGCGCGTGACCTTGGCCAGCACGGAGGCCGCCGCGATGGTGAGCGAACGCGCGTCCCCCTTGACGATGGCCCACTGCGCCCCGCGCCACGCGATTTTCTGGTTCCCGTCAATCAGCGCGATCCCCGGCGCGGGGGACAACGCCTCCACCGCCTGGAGCATCGCCAGCCGCGTGGCTTCCAGGATGTTCAGCCGGTCTATCGTCTCCGCCTCCACCACCGCCACCGCGTGGGACACGGCGCGCTCCATGATGACCGTAAAAAGCTCTTCTCGTTTTTTCTCCGCCAGCATTTTGGAATCGGTCAGCCCCTCGATGGCCAACCCTTCGGGCAGGATCACGGCGGCGGCCACCACCGGGCCGGCCAGGGGGCCGCGGCCCGCCTCGTCAACCCCGGCGACGGCGGCGTATCCGCTCTCGCGCGCCTTGCGCTCGAATTCCATCATCATGGCAGGTACAAGTCCCTGTGCCGTTCCTTGAGCGCGGCGATGGCGGACATGACCTCGTCCACGATGGCTTGCGAGGTCTCCTTGCTCTCCGGCATGGCGTAGTGGCGGGACAAATCCAGCGGCTCGCCGAACACTACGGTGTAGGGGACGCCGAACCAGGGCCGCCGCCTGCCGGGCCAGAAGAACCTGTCCGTGTTGATAACCAGGGTGGGGATCACCACGGGGCGCGCCGTATGGATCACCCAGCCCGCGCCCGCGCGGCCCCGGCCCAACGCGCCGGTTTTGGTCCGCGTACCTTCGGGAAACAGCATCACGTGGTAGCGCCCGGCGTAATACGCCATGCGGCGCATGGCGTCGAAATCGCGCGCGCGCCGTTTTACCGGAAACGCGCCCCACGCGCGCAGTATCTGCGCCATCACCGGGTAGCGGAACAACTCCTCCTTGGCGGGCGCCATGAACGGCATGGTGTCCCACCGGCGCGTGGCGAACGCGGGGATCAGCAGGGTGTCCACCCCCGACACATGGTTGCTGGCGATGACCACCCCGCCGCCGGCGGGGATATTCTCCCGTCCGATGGCGCGGGCGCGGTTGAGGATTTTGAAAAAGAAATCCACGAACGGGAAGCTGACAAAGCGGATGACCGCCTGCGCCGCGCTCCACGCGCGCGAAATTTCATAAGAGGCCGTTTCATTCCCCGTCATGTGGCGAATATAGCCTTAAGTCAGCCGATGGAGCAAGGGGCGCGGCGGCTCGCCTCTGGCGGACGACCCACCGGGCCTCCCCAACCACCGGCGCGCGGCGCGGCGATACCTTGTAGGGGCAGGGCTTGCCCTGCCCGTTTGTAGCGCCGCCGTCCCGGCGGTCAAGGGCTGGCCGGAGGCCGGCGCTCCCAATGAGGCCGCGGCAAGCGGCGCCCCTATACTATTCCACGCTGTCCTGTCCGTCATCGCGAGGATCGCGTCAGCGATCCGTGGCGATCACGAATTTGAGATCGCTTCGCTTCGCTGGCAATGACGGGTTAACGTGAACCGTGCGCTCAAGCCGCCAATGACGGGAATTGCGAATCTTTCATTGTGACGCGCGATGTTGACGGGTGGGCGGGTCCGGATTATACTGTCGCCTTCCAATCACAAATACCAGATAAACACCAATGCCTTGGGAACCAAGACCAGGCCCCCGGCGGGGCGGCTCCGGCGGATTTGACAAGCTGCCGGACTTCGACTTTTCGCGTTTCAAGTCCTTCCAGTTCGACACCGGAAAGATCCTGTGGATCATTCCCCTGCTGGTGATGCTGTGGCTGGCCACCGGCTTTTACAAAGTGGAGTTGCAGGAGCAGGCCGTGGTGATGTTGTTCGGCAAGCACACCGATACCACCGAGCCGGGTCTGCACTGGAACCTGCCCACCCCTTTCGGGCGGGTGGTGAAGGTAGGCACGGAGGAAATCAAGCGGGTGGAAATCGGCTTCCGCTCCGGGATGACCGAGGTCGGCAAGCAGGAGTTGGGCAAGGAAGCCCAGATGCTGACCGAGGGAGAGAACATCATAGACGTGCACATGTCGGTGCAGTACAAGGTGAAGGACTCCGCGGCGTTCCTGTTCAATGTGGCGGACGCCTACCGCTCGCTGTCCGACCGCGGGTTGCAGGACACCGTCCGCGGCGTGGGGGAGGCCAGCCTGCGCGAGGTGGTGGGGCGCAGCAACGTGGACGCGGTGCTCACCTTCGACCGCAACCGCATTCAGGTGGAGATACTGGCGCTGATGCAGGAAATACTGGACCGCTACGGCGCGGGCCTTACCATCCAGGCAGTGCAGTTGCAGGACGTGTTCCCGCCCGACGAGGTGCGCGAGGCGTTCCGCGACGTCACCAACGCCAACGAGGATAAAAACAGGCTTATCCGCGAGGCCGAAGGTTACAACAACGCCATCATCCCGGAAACGCGGGGCCGCGCCGCCCAGATCCTCGCGGCGGCGGAAGCCTACCGCGAGGAGCGGGTAAAAACCTCCGAAGGCGACGCGCGGCGGTTCCTGTCGCAGTTGGAAGAATACCGCAAGGCGCCGGGGGTGACCCGCAAGCGGCTGTACATCGAGACCATGGAGCAGGTCCTGGCCAACGTGGACAATGTTATTGTGGATGAGCGGATCGCCAAATCCGTGCTGCCGTTGCTGCCGCTGGGCGGGCGGCAGGTGGACGTAATCCGGCCCAAGGAGGAGGCGGCGCGATGAAACAGTTTCAGAACATCATCATCCCCGCGGCGCTTCTGGCGGCGCTGTGGGTGGCCTCCAGCACCTTTTTCATCGTTGGGCAGAACCAGCAGTGCGTTATCACGCAGTTCGGCAAGTTCGTGGAAGCCATCAAGGACCCTGGATTCCACGCCAAGGTCCCCTTTATCCAGGACGTGATCTATTACGACAACCGCCTGCTGGACCATGACGTGCAGCCCACGGAGGTGGTGACCAAGGACAAACGCGCGCTGGTGATTGATAACTTCGCCAAGTGGCGCATCACCGACCCGGAACTGTTCTACAAAAGGATTAAAAGCGAGGCGGTGGCGCAAAGCCGCTTGCGCGACATCATCTACTCCGAGCTGCGCCAGGACTTTGGCGCCTACGACTTGAGCGAAATCGTTTCGATCAAGCGTTCCGCCTTGATGAAGGAAGTGACGCAACGCTCCGACGCCAAGGTCAAGGAACTGCAAATGGGCGTGGAAATCGCCGACGTGCGCATCAAGCGCGCCGACCTGCCCCCGGAGAACCAACGCTCCGTGTTCGACCGGATGCGGGCGGAGCGCCAGCGTATCGCCCGCCAGTTCCGTTCCGAAGGCAAGGAGGAGGCGGATAAAATCCGCGCCCTCACCGACAAGGAGAAGGTCATCCTGCTCGCGGAAGCCTATCGCAAGGAGCAGGAAATCCGCGGCGAAGGCGACGCCAAAGCCACCAAAATCACCGGCTTGGCCTTCAGCCAGGATCCGGCGTTCTACGGGTTCATGCGCTCGCTGGAGGCGTACCGCAACTCGCTGGTGAGCCGCAACACCATGGTGTTGACGCCCGACTCGCCCTTTTTGGAATATCTGTCGAAAGAATGAATTGCCCTTCAGGGCCTTGCGCGCCGTTGGCCGGCGCGAAGGCCCCGAAGGCGCGCGCCTGTTGATACCTACAATACACCCCTCGGCTCATTTTGGGAACAGGAGAATGCGCTCTCCCTCCCATCCATTTTACATGACAAATCAAATGCTTATCAGCATGAATGAAAGTCTCCGGATGAATTAAAGATTTTGGCGGAGAAGGCCGTAAAGAAACTAACGTGGGCTGAAAGAAGGCCCGCGCAAGAGGATTGGCGCATGGATTGCGTCAAAAAAGCCGCTGTCGCCTCGGGCTTTGGCGATGGCGGGGGCATGGAGGATTAGGAGGAGAAAGCCATGGGCATAGGATTAGGTAGTTCGACGCTGGGTGGGCAAGTTGCGTCCGCACCCATGCGGCTGTCCCGGGCGCACAAAGTGGCGCCCAGCATCGCCGAACAGGCGATTTTCATCCCCAAGCCCCACAAGCGGGTTGAATTCAAGCTCGATACCGGCCCCGCCCCGGCGCTTGGTTCCGGCAAACCCGATGCGGAACCGATCCCCCTTCCCGGCCAAGGCGCCAGCGGTGGTGAAAAAACCGCCAGCGGCGATGTTTCCGGCCAGAATATCGCCGCCGGAGAGTTTGGCGCCAACGGCCTGACCGCCCGGTTCAACAAAGCCGCCTATGCGGGGAAGCCCGGCGGTTACGTGAAAATGGAAATCAACGCCACGCCCGAAAAGCAGCATGAGGTGATCGCCACGCAGGAGGAAGGGCGCCAAGTCAACCACCGGGAGATACATTTCACGCAGCAGTACGACACCTATGGCCGGCCCCGGATCGGTTTCTCGCGCGAGCCGTATGACTTCGCGGCGACCAAGTACGTATCCATCACCAGCCAGTTGCAGTTCCGCGTGAACATGTCCAAGACGCACGAGCAGTATGACGAATACAATCTCTCCGGCAAGCAGGCGGAGAAGATGGCGTCCGGCGAGATGCAAGCGCTCAACCAGGAGGAGCTTGAAACCACGCCCCAGGAGCAGATCATGGGCGCGGCGCAGGCGGCCGAAGAGGTGGAGAAACCGGATTTCTTCGGCGCCAAAAAGGCTTCCGGGGAAGTCCCCGTGTTTGGCAAAACCTCCGATTCCACCAAGGTAAGCGGCAAAATATTCCTTGGCCCCCAGGACGGCCCCAAGCCCGACGAGAAGGTGAGCGCCAAGGAATCATTCAACAATCAGAAAATAGATACGTCCGGCGGCGGGCACGGCGCAAAGGCGTTTGCTGAAACCGGCGACGCTTCGCAGGAAGCCGCGAGCCAGGCCGTTGACGTGATGATCTGATAGAGCGCTGACTCCGCCGCGCGGGCCTCCCCCTACCCCGCCGGCCTGTCGCCGCGCCGGCGCGGATGGCCCGTCCCTCGCCCGTACCGCCATTCCGCCGGCGCAGCTTTTTGCCCTTACGCATGGTTACCAATGGAAACAGCCTTGTTTTCACCTGGTGACACAGCATAAAGAGCAAATCTTAATCAGCGGCCTGCGCGCTGGCTAATCAGCGGCAAATCAATTCACTGGGCCTTCATGGCGCATGTTGGGATTTTGGAGCGCCACTTGCACAATCGTGACTTGACTTGTCACGTCCGCGCATGTTGTTTAGACTGAAGATGGTGTGGATAACTTTTTGAAACCGTCATGGCGTTAACCGGAACCCTTAATACCGCGCGCACCCTCAAGCAGGGGACCACGATGAACATCTCCAAGCATGATCCGGAATATCTGGAGGCGGTTTCCTACGTGGGGCTGTGCGAGGCGGATATGGCGGCGGAAGGGCTGGCGGTGGGCGACAAGGTAAAGGTCGCCTCCGCGCAGGGTGAAGTGACGATTAGTGTGAAAAAGATGGATGTGCAGTCCGGCAGTTTTTTCATGCCGGTGTCGTTTTTGGCTAACCGGTTGGTGTCGGCGGATACGCATGGCGCCGGTGTGCCGGGATTCAAGAATACTCGAGTGACCATCGTCAAAGCATAAAGGAGTGTAACGCTCATGGCCGAGGCGGTACGGATGGAAGATGGGACCAAGGTGTTCGAGAACGTGGTGTGCCCTTTCTGCGCCACGCTGTGCGATGACCTTACCGTCCACGTCAAGGACAACCAGGTGACCAAGGTCAACGGCTGCAACCTGTGCAAGGGCGTGTTTCTCAACGCGCACAAGGACTGGACGCGGCCGATGATCGGCGGCGAGGAGACGGAGTACGAGGAGGCGGTGGAGGAGGCGGCGCAGATTCTGGCCCGCGCCCACAATCCGCTGATCTTCGGCTTGTCCGCCACCGACGTGGAGGCGCAGAAGAAGTGCATCGAGCTGGCCGACCTGATCGGGGCGAACCTGGACAACGCCAGTTCGGTTTGACACTCGCCCACGATGGTGGCGCTCCAGCTCGGCGGTGCGCCGGCTGCCACCTTGGGGGAAGTGAGAAACCGGGCGGACCTGGTGATCTTCTGGGGGTCAAACCCCGCGGATAACCATCCGCGGCATTTCGCGCGGTATTCGGGGACGGCCAAGGGGCGGTTTACGCCCAAGGGGCGCAAGGACCGCTACGTGGTGGTGGCGGACATCCGCGAGACGCCCTCGATGAAATACGCCGACGAGAGCATCCGCGTCGCGCCCGGCCATGATTACGAGATATTCACCGTCATGCGGATGCTCACCAAGGGCATCGAAGTGGAGGCGGAGGAGATCGGCGGCGTCAAGGTGGCCACGCTGGCGGCCCTGGTGGAGCGGTGCAAGAAAGCGCGGATGGGGGTTCTGTTCTTCGGCCAGGGTATCACCGAGACGCGGGGCAAGCATCAGAACTCCGTGGCCATATACCAGTTCGGCAAGGACATGAACCGGCACAGCAAATTTTTGACGATGCCGATGCGGGGCCACTATAACGTGGTGGGCAGCGGCAACACAATGTGCTGGCAGACGGGCTACCCGTTCGCGGTCAACTTCGGGCGCGGCTACCCGCAGTTCAACCCCGGCGAATTTTCGGTGGTGGACCTGCTGCCGTGTCGGTTGCGGGGACGGCGTACCGGATGGATCACGTGGCGATCCGGATGCAGGCGGTGTTGGAGTCGCCCTGGCCCAAGGACGACGTGCCGCTGGCGAAGATCATCGCGCGGGTCAAGGAACTGCGCGCGGCGGAGAAGAGGTAAACGCATGGCGTTGAGCATCATAAACGGAGAGGTGGTTGATCCGGCCCACGGCGAGGACCGGGTACCGCGCGCTGTCCATATCCGCGAGGGCAAGGTCGTGGCGGACGCGGGAAGCGGCGCCGCGGTGATTGACGCGCGCGGCTGCGTGGTCATGGCCGGCGGGGTGGACATCCACACGCACGTGGCGGGGCCGAAAGTGAATTTCGCCCGGCTGATGACGCCGGAGGATCACCGTTACGACCACATCTCCCGCGAAGGGGGCTACGAGCGCAGCGGCACGGGCGGCGTGGCGGCCACCGTGTTCACTACCGGGTACCGCTACGCCGAGCTTGGCTACACCACCATTGTGGAGCCTGCCGTGCCGCCCTTGGGCGCGCGCCACGCCCATGAGGAACTGTTCGACATCCCGATGACGGACAAGGCGATGTTCGTCCTGTTGGGCAATTCGGAAATCGTCCATCAGTACCTTGAAAAGGGCGAGAAAGCCAAACTCACCGAGTACCTCGCCTGGATCGTGGACGCGGCGAAGGCGTACTCGGTGAAAATCGTCAATCCCGGCGGGGCGAACCTTTGGAAGTACCGGGGCAATCTGCATGACCTTGACGAGAAGATGCGCGACTTTGCCGTGACCCCGCGCCAGATCATCACCGGCATTTCCGACGCGATGACGGAGTTGGGTATGCCGCATCCCTTGCACCTGCACTGCAACAACCTGGGCATTCCGGACAGTTACAAAACCGTGCTGGCCACCATCAAGGCGCTGGAAGGCCGCCAAATCCACCTGACGCACTTGCAGTTCAACAGCTACGGCGCCGGCGGCAAACGCAAGTTCAACAGCATGGCGCCCGCGCTGGCGGACGCGGTCAACCAGAACCTGAACGTCACCGTGGACGTGGGCCAGGTGATCTTCGGCAAAACGGTGACCATCACCGCCGACGGGCCGTTTGAGTATCACCTGCATCAGATCACCGGCTCCAAGTGGTACAACGGCGACGTGGAATGCGAGGACGGCTGCGGCGTAGTGCCCTATGACTACAAGCGCAAATCCTTCGTCAACTCCGTGCAGTGGGCGGCGGGGCTGGAGCTGTTCCTGCTCATTGACGACCCGTGGCGGGTGTACCTGACCACCGACCATCCCAACGCGGGGCCGTTCATGTCGTACCCCCACATCATCCGGATGCTGATGGACAAGGATTACCGCCGCGAGCAGGCGGAGAAGATCAGCGCGGAGGCGCGTTCGGAAATACCCTTGAAGGTTTTGGAGCGCGAGTATTCGCTGTACGAAATCGCCATCATCACGCGCGCGGCCACCGCCAAACGCCTTGGCCTTGCGAACAAGGGCCATCTGGGCGCGGGCGCGGACGCGGACGTGACCATCTACCGCAAATCCTCCAACTACGAGGAGATGTTCGCCAAGCCCGCCTATGTCATTAAGAACGGCGAGGTGGTGGTGAAGGACGGCAAGGTGGTCAAGCATGTCGAGGGCGCCACGTATTACGTCAAGCCGGAGCGGGGCCGGGCGGACATTCAGGCGGATCTGGAGAATTTTTTCGAGAACTACTACACGGTGAACTTGGCCAACTACCCCGTGGGGCTGGAATACCTGCGTGACCCCGTCGAGGCGGCCTGCGGAGCATCAGCGGCATGATTACGCTAACGCTCAAGGAACCGCTCTCGATCCCCGCCGAGGCGGACTGCATCACACCGGACAACCTGCATGACAAATCACGCGATGACATCCTGCGGCAGACCGTGTACTGGGGCAATAAAAAGCTGACCATCGGCGACTTGTTCACCGTTGAGGGGGAACGCGCGGAGCACATCACCGTGGTCACCGGCGAATGCGACAAGGTGAAGCTGATCGGGCATAAAATGAGCCGCGGCGCCATTCATATCAAGGGAAGCGCGGGCTACAACACCGGCTCGTACATGACCGGCGGAACGCTGACCATAGACGGAAACGCGCGCGACTACCTGGGCGCGATGATGGAAGGCGGCGTGATCGTCCTCAAGGGGGACGCGGGCCATTTCTTGGGCGGCGCCTACAAGGGCGAGACCAGCGGCATGACCGGGGGCGAGATTTTCGTCCACGGCTCCGCGGGGCATGAGACGGGCGGATTCATGCGGCGCGGATTCATCGTGGTGGGCGGCGACACGGGCGATTTCCCCGGCCTGTTCATGCTGGCGGGCACGCTGCTGGTACTGGGCCAGGCCGGCGTGCGTGTGGGCGCCAACATGAAACGCGGGTCGGTGGTCCTGACGCGCCCGCCGGAACGTATGCTGCCCAGCTTTGTGTACAACTCCCTTCTGCGCTCGCCCGCCGTGAACCTGGTGATGAAGCGCGCCTCGGCGATGGGCTTTAACGTACCCATGAATCCCGTATTTCGCCGGTATTCAGGTGATGTGAACACCGTGGGCAAAGGCGAGCTTCTTGTGCTGGAGCCGCCGCAGTAAGAACGCGGCGCCAAGTGTAGGGGCGGCCCCCCGTGGCCGCCCGTGAACGGGCAGGCGCGGGGGCCTGCCCCTACGAAGAGGGCAATGCAAGCCTCGCCCCCGCGAGAACGCAGATGAATTCTTCTCCACCCTCACCCTGCCCTCTCCCT
>JACQZB010000054.1 GCA_016207925.1 Nitrospinota bacterium | reverse complement strand
TGTGCGTGAAGTGCGGGTCGGTGTTGGAGGCCTCGGAAGGACCCGAACGCCCCGGCGAGCGGAATGCGCAAGGCGCTGGCCTCTTCGGCAGGCTGTTCAAAGGGATGTTCGGCAAGAGGCCGGAAGCACCGGCCCAGGGTGAGACCGCCGAGGAACCGGCGCCGACACGCCCGCACCTCGAGGCATGCGGAGAATCCCCGGTTGAACGGAAGGATCTCCCTGAAGCGACGGAGGCGGAGGAGCCGCCGAAACGCCGTTCGCGGGTTTGGTAGGCCAGTATGGCATCAGCGATGTCATCCGCCCCGATGTCGGGCCACAGCCTGGGGGTGAAGTAAAATTCGGTGTACGCGAGCTGCCACAGGAGGAAATTGGAAACGCGCAATTCGCCGGAGGTGCGGATCAAAAGGTCAGGATCGGGCAGACCGGCTGTGTCCAGCCGGGCGGCGAACGCCTCCTCGGTGACCGCTTCCGGCGCCATGCGCCCCGCGGCGGCGTCCGAAGCCAGCGAGCGCGCGGCGCGGACGATTTCATCGCGGGAACCATAGGAGAGCGCCAGGGTAAGGGTCATGCCTTGCGCATGGCGGGTTCGTTCCATGGCTTCCTCCACCGCCTCGCGGGCGAAGGCGGGCAGGTCGGCCCGCACGCCGATGACGTTGAAGCGGATGTCCTCGCGCAGCATCCGGTCCAACTCGCGGGCGATGTAGCTTTTGAGGATGCCCATGAGCGCGCCCACTTCGTCTTCCGGGCGTTTCCAGTTTTCCTTGCTGAAGGAGTACAGGGTCAAGGCGCCAATGCCCAGGTAGCGGCAGAAGGAGACGGCCTCGTCCACGGCCTTGGCGCCGGCGCGGTGGCCCTCGATGCGGGGCAAGCCGCGCTGGCGCGCCCAGCGGCCGTTGCCGTCCATGATAACCGCAAGGTGACGGGGAAGATTCGCGCGGTTGAGCCGCGCCGCCGCCGTTTCGTGGGACATGGGAGGCGGGCCGCCTTTTAGCGGTCCATGATTTCCTTTTCCTTGGCGGCGGCCAGTTTGTCCACGCGGGCGATATGCTCGTCGAGGATTTTCTGAACGCGGTCAGTCCCCTTATGGGCGTCGTCCTCGGAAATTTCCTTGGCTTTTTCCATTTTCTTGATGTGGTCCACGCCGTCGCGGCGGCCGTTGCGCAGGGCCACGCGGGTTTCCTCGGCCACTTTCTTGACGTGGCGCGCCAGTTCCTTGCGGCGCTCATCGGTGAGCGAGGGGATGGGGATGCGCACGATCTTGCCGTCGGTGCGCGGGTTAAGCCCCAGATCGGAAGTGAGAATCGCTTTCTCGATCACCGCGGCCATGGAAGGCTCCCACGGCTGGATGGCGATGGTCAACGGGTCGGGCAAAGAAAGGCTGGCCACCTGGCTTATGGGGGTCTTGGCGCCGTAATACTCCACGGTGATGCCGTCGAGCAGGCCCAGGGAGGCGCGGCCCGTGCGCACACCGGCCAAATCCTTGCCCAGGTGCTCCACGGTGACGTCCATCTTGTGGGTGATGTCGCTGAACACGCGGTCGGTGGTCATGGTTAGCCCTCTCTGACGATGGTTCCGATCTTTTCGCCCGAAAGCACCCGCGAGATGTTGCCGGGCACGGTGAGGTTGAACACGATGATCGCCACGTTGTTCTCCATGCACAGGGAGATGGCCGCGGCGTCCATGACCTTGAGGTTGCCCTTGAGCACGTCTATGAACTTAAGCTCAGTGAATTTGCGGGCGGAGCTGACCTTCATCGGGTCGGCGTCGTAGATGCCGTCCACCTTGGTGGCCTTGAGGATCACCTCCGCGCCGATTTCCATGGCGCGCAGGGAGGCGGTGGTGTCGGTGGTGAAGTAGGGGTTGCCGGTGCCGCCTGCCAGGATGACCACGCGGCCCTTTTCCAGGTGGCGGACGGCGCGGCGGCGCACGTAGGGTTCGGCCAGTTGGGGGATGGCGATGGCGGTGAGCATCCGCGTTTCCAGCCCCAGCCCCTCGAGCGCGCTTTGCAGCGCCAGGCCGTTGATCATGGTGGCCAGCATCCCCATGTTGTCCGCCTGTACGCGGTCCATGCCCTTGGAGTGCGCCACGGAGCCGCGGAAGATGTTGCCGCCGCCCACTACCACGGCGATGTCCACGCCCAGGCGCTTGCCGTCGGCGATTTCCTGCGCCAGGTGCTTTACCGCCTCGAAGTCAATGCCCTGGTTCCCGGCGCGGCAGAAGGCCTCGCCGGTGACCTTGAGCAGCACTCGCTTGAACGGAGGCTCTCCCTGCGCCATGGCGGCGCTCACTCGCCCAACTGGAAGCGGGCGAAGCGGGTGACCGTCGCCGCGCCGCCCAGGCGGGCGCCAGTCTCCTTGAGAAGCTGGCCCACGCTTTTGTCCGGATCCTTCACGAACGGCTGTTCGTTCAGGCAGACCTCCGTATAGTACTTCTTCATTTTGCCCTCCACGATCTTGGGCACGATGTTCTCCGGCTTGCCGCTTTCGCGCACCTGTGCCTCGAAAATCTCGCGTTCCTTGGCCACCGCCGCGGCGGACAGCCCTTCCTGGCTGACCGCCTGGGGATTGGAGGCGGCGATGTGCATGGCCAGGTCGCGCGCCAGTTCCGCGAACGCCGGATCGGCGGCGGCCGCGTCCGAAGGGGCGGCAAGCTCCACGATCACGCCGATGGCGCCCATGCCGTGTACGTAGCAGCCATACACGCCCGGCCCCGTGCGGGTAAAGCGCGCGCGGCGGCCAAGCTGGATGTTCTCGCCGAGTTCATGCACACGGGCGTTGATAAGATCCCGCGCCGTGTGGGCGGCGCCGGAGACGAGATTTTGCGTGAGGAATTCCTCGTCGCCCGCCCCTTCGCCGGCGGCCAAGGTCTGGGCGGCGAGCTGGCGGGCGAGGTCCTGGAACCGGTCATTGCGGGAGACGAAATCGGTTTCACATTTGATTTCGGCCATCGCGGCGGCGGCAGGCCCCATGGCCACGGCCACGGCGCCTTCCTTGGTGGCGCGGTCGGCTTTTTTGGCGGCCTTGCCCGCGCCCTTCTTGCGCAGCCAGTCCAGCGCCTTATCCATGTCGCCGCCCGACTCCTTGAGCGCTTCCTTGCATTCCATGATGCCCGCGCCGCTTTGCTGGCGCAGGTCCTTGATCATATCCGCGGTAATGGTCATGATGTCGCTATCCTTTTCACGGCGTACTCGCGGCCCGCGGCCGGAACGCCCATTGGTGTTGTACGGTTACGCCTGGCCGCCCTGGCTTTCGGCCTGCGCCCCGGCCTCCTGGCTTTCGGCCTGCGCTTCGCTTCCGGCTTCGGCCTTGGCGGCTTTGGCGGCCTTGCGGCGCGCGGTCTCCTCGGCGCGGCGCTGCTCTTCATCGCGGCGCTTCTCAACGGCCACGCGCTCGCGCTCCTCGGCCATGGCCTTCTCGCGGGCGGCATATTCCGCCGCGCCGTCCATCAGCGCATCGGACAGCGCGTGGGTGACCAGTTCGATGGCGCGCGTGGCGTCGTCGTTGCCGGGGACGGGGAATTCGATGCCGTCGGGGTCGCAGTTGGTGTCCACGATGGCGATCACCGGCACCCGCAGGCGGATGGCCTCCGCAAGCGCGATGCGCTCCTTCTTGGTGTCCACGATGAACACCGCGCCGGGCAGGGCGCCCATCTCCTTGATGCCGCCCAGGTTTTTCTGCAGCTTGTCCTTTTCCTTCTGGAGGCGGATCACCTCTTTTTTGGCCAGCACCTTGAACGAGCCGTCCTGCTCCATTTCCTCAAGCTGGCGCAGCCGCGCCACGCTCTTGCGAATGGTCTCGAAATTGGTCAACATGCCGCCCAGCCAGCGCTCGGTGACATACGGCATCCCGGCGCGTTTGGCCTCGGTTTCCAGTATCTCCTTGGCTTGCAGTTTGGAGCCGACGAACAATATCTTGCCGCCGCCGGCCGCCAGCGTCCGCGCGAAGGCCAGCGCCTTGTTGAGCAGCGGAAGGGTTTTTTGCAGATCGAGGATGTAGATGCCGTTGCGCGAGTCGAAAATGTACTTGCGCATTTTGGGGTTCCAGCGCTTGGTCTGGTGGCCGAAGTGGAGACCCGCCTCCATCATCCGCTTGAGGGTGATTTCACTCACGATAAACTCTCCTGAACGCGTTTCGTTGTTCCTCTGTTTTCGTCATCTCCCCGCGGGGCGGCCACCGGGGCCGCACGATCCCGGATCGAGGATCGGAAAACATGCGATATTTTCAGGACGCCTGTCCTGAAACAAACAGTAATTAAAGCATATCGCCGGGAGGTTGGCAACCGTTACCGAGCCTTCTCATGGCCGCCGCGGAAGTATCAGCGGCTGACGGGCGCCGCTTCGCCTTTCAGGATTCCGCGGCATACGGCCACGTCGTCGCGGCTGCCGATGAACAGCGGCGTGCGCTGGTGCAACTCCTTGGGCTGGATGTCCAGGATGTCCTCCTCGCCGGAGATGGCGTCGCCCCCCGCCTCTTTGCAGATAAAGGCCAGCGGCGCCGCCTCGTACAGCAGGCGCAGCTTGCCGTGGGGATTGCACACGTCGGCGGGATACATGAACACGCCGCCGTATAAAAGGTTCCGGTGGAAATCGGCCACCAGCGAGCCGATGTAGCGGGCCGAATAGGGCCGCCCCGTGGCTTTATCCTCGGTTTTAAAATAGTCCGCAACGGCGCGGGTGCGGTCGTCCCACTTGCGGTAGTTGCCCTCGTTGACGGAGTAAATCTTGCCCCGCGCGGGGATGCGTATGTTGGGATGGCTCAACAGGAATTCGCCGATGGAAGGGTCGAGGGTGAAACCGTGGACGCCCGCGCCGGAGGTATAGACCATCATCGTGGAGGAGCCGTAGATGATGTACCCGGCGGCCACCTGCCGGGAGCCGGGTTGTAGAAAATCGTCCGTTTTCCCCTTGAGGCCGGAGGTTACCTTGCGGTGGATGGAGAAAATGGTGCCGATGGAGACGTTGGCGTCTATGTTGGATGAGCCGTCCAGCGGGTCGAAGGCCAGCGCGTACTTGCCGCCCTGGGGGTGCTTGTCGGGGATTTCGAATATCTGGTCCATCTCCTCGGAGGCCATGGCGCACAACAGGCCGGTATGGTCCATCTTGTGGATGATGGTGATGTTGGCGAACTCATCGAGTTTCTGGACCTCCTCGCCCTGGACGTTGGTCAGGCCGGTTTTGCCCAGGATGTCGGAGAGGCCTGCCTTGGATACGGCGCGGTGGATGACCTTGGCGGCGACCACCAACTCGTTCATAAGGTTGGAGAAGTCGCCCGTGGCGTGGGGATGGGCGCGCTGGGCGTCCATGATATGTTTGGTTACGGTGGTGCCAAGCCGTTCGGGCATCGTTGTTCCCTCGCACGTTTTTGTCAGACGTTCATCCCCCTTGGCGCCGGGAGGCGCCGCCCGCCCGGGACGAGCGTTGAGATTGTACCATATCATCGCGCGTCCGTGGCGCGCCAGCCGCTTGCGCCCCATGATATGAGTATGCGATAGTTAGCTCGTTTTTCCCCACGCGTGATCGAGGAGGCCCTATACATGACCATCGGCGTTATCGGCGGCAGCGGATTGTATGAAATGGAGGGGCTGGCAAAGGTCCGCCGCGTGAAGGTGGCCACCCCGTTCGGCAAACCTTCCGACGAGTTGGTAACGGGCGTCCTTGAAGGCGTGAAAATGGTGTTCCTGCCCCGGCATGGGCGCGGGCACCGCATCCTCCCCTCGGAGCTTCCCTTCCGGGCCAACATCTGGGCGCTCAAAAAGCTGGGCGTGACGCGGATCATCTCCGTCTCCGCGGTCGGCTCGCTGAAAAAAGAGATCGAGCCGGGCCACGCGGTGGTGATTGATCAGTTCATTGACCGCACGCGGGGCGCGCGGGAGAGCACCTTTTTCGGCAAGGGTATCGTCGCGCACGTCGCTTTCGCCGATCCGGTATGCGGCGATCTGGCGCAACGGCTGTATCAAGCCACGCAGAACACCGGCTGGAGGGCGCACAAGGGCGGGACGTATGTCTGCATGGAGGGGCCGCTGTTCTCCACCCGCGCGGAGAGCCGCCTGTACCGCTCCTGGGGCGCGGACGTGATCGGCATGACGAACCTTCAGGAAGCCAAGTTGGCGCGCGAGGCGGAGATGTGCTACGCCACGCTGGCGCTGGCCACGGACTACGACTGCTGGCACGACGAGGTGGTCACCGTGGAGCAGGTGATCGCGACGATGAACGCCAACATTGAACGCTCCAAGGCGACGATCCGCGCCGTGGCGCCGTTGATGGGCGCGCCTTCCGCCTGCGGGTGCGGCGGCGCCTTGGCGCATGGGATCATCACCGCCCCGGAACGCATCCCCAAGAAGGTCAAGAAGGACTTAAAACTCATCATTGGCAAATATGTGAAATGAGCGGCGTGGAACAGTCCAGGCAGTTATTCGAGAAAGCGCGGCGGATCATCCCCGGCGGGGTGAACAGCCCGGTGCGGGCGTTCCGGGCGGTGGGGGGCCAGCCGCTGTTCATCTCTTGGGCGTGCGGATCAAAAATCTACGACGTGGACGGCAACGAGTACATTGACTACGTCGGCTCGTGGGGTCCGATGATCGTGGGGCACACGCACCCCAAGGTGGTGGAGGCGGTGGAGGGCGCGCTACGGAACGGAGCGAGTTTCGGCGCGCCCACGGCGATGGAAGTGGAGATGGCGGAAATGGTCATCGCCGCCGTGCCGTCGGTGGAAGTGGTCCGGATGGTCAACTCCGGCACCGAGGCCACCATGAGCGCCATACGGCTGGCGCGCGGCTACACGGGCCGCGACAAGATCATCAAGTTCGACGGCTGCTACCACGGCCATGGCGACTCCTTGTTGGTGCAGGCGGGATCGGGCGTGGAGACCCTGGGTTTGCCGGACAGCCCCGGCGTGCCCAAGGCGCTCGCCGAGCTTACGCTATCGTTGCCGTTCAACGATCTGGGCGCGTTGCGGCGCGCGTTGGAGAAAAACCGGGGCCAGGTGGCGTGCGTAATTCTGGAGCCGGTGGTAGGCAACATGGGCGTGTTGCCGCCCAAGCCGGGGTACCTGGAGGGCGTCCGGGCGCTGTGTACGGAACATGGCGCGCTGTTGATCTTCGACGAAGTGATGACAGGGTTCCGGCTGGCCTATGGCGGCGCGCAGGAACGGTTCAACATCACCCCGGATTTGACCACGATGGGCAAGGTGATCGGCGGCGGGCTGCCGGTGGGGGCCTACGGCGGGCGGCGGGAGATCATGGAAAAAATCGCTCCCGCCGGGCCGATTTATCAGGCGGGGACGTTGTCGGGCAATCCCTTGGCGATGGCGGCGGGCATCGCCACGCTCAAGCTGCTCAAGGAGCCGGGGGTGTACGAACGGCTGGAGGCGCTTTCAGCGCGCCTGGCGGAGGGGTTGAAAACCGTCCTGGACAAGGCGGGGATCGCCAACGTGGGCGCCCGTGTGGGGGCGATGTTCTCCACGTTTTTCACGTCCGCGCCGGAGGTGGTGGATTACGCCACGGCCAAGACCAGCGATACGGAACGCTTCGGCCGGTTCTTCCGCGAGATGCTGGCGCAGGGGATTTACCTGGCGCCGTCGCAGTACGAGGCGGGGTTCATGTCGCTGGCGCACAGCGAGGAAGACATAGACCGCACGGTCGCCGCCGCGGAGAAAGCGGCGAAAAAGCTGTAGCGCCGCGCTCAAAGCGCACCTTTGTCACTCCAGGGGAGTGAGGTAATTGGGCGCGTCAGGTTATCCGTGTTAAAATGTGAAATTATGAGCGAATCGTGTTGCGCGCCGCGCCAGAGCGGCCCTGACAAATGCTGCTCCGTTGAACCGGCGAGCGGCGCGTCTCCCGTGGTGATACGGGCCGAGCCGCGCATCACGCCGGCGGACCGGCTTACGCATATCAAGGCGCGCCTGGGCATCAACCGAATGAACTGCCGGGTGGCGCCGGGACTGTACGCGCTCGGCGCGCCGGACCGTTCATCCCCTGTCCTTGTGACCGCCAACTACACCTTGAGTTTCGACGCCCTGCGCGGATCGCTGGGCGGCGTGGACGCCTGGATTATGGTTCTGGACACCAAGGGGGTCAACGTGTGGTGCGCCGCGGGCAAGGGGACGTTCGGCGCAAACGAGTTGTGCGCGCGAATTGAAAACGCCGGTCTGGCCAACGTGGTGGATCACCGGAGGCTGACCCTGCCCCAGTTGGGCGCGCCGGGCGTGGCGGCCCACGCGGTGGCGCGGCGAACGGGTTTTTCGGTGGAGTACGGCCCGGTGCGGGCGGGGGACATAAAGGAATACCTGCGGACGGGGGCGGCTTCGGCGGACATGCGGCGCGTCACTTTTGGGCTGTGGGACCGGCTGGTGTTGATCCCCATTGAAGCCAAGGCGGCGGCGTTGCCGGGGTTGGGGTTGGCCGCGGCGCTGTGGGCGTTGCTTGGCCCAACGGGTGGATGGGCGGCGCTGGCTGGTGTTTTGGCCGGGATCGCGCTGTTCCCTGTCCTTCTGCCGTTGATGCCGGGGACGCAGTTCGCCGTGCAGGGCGCGGCGCTGGGCGCATTGTCCGCCGCGCCATTTTCCGCCGATGCGCTGTCGCGCTCAAGCTGGATCGAGGCGGCGGCGTACCTTTGCATAAGCGGCGCGGCGGCGGCGTTTCTGGCCCTCAATTTCACCGGCTCGACCACGTTCACCTCGCCGTCGGCGGTGAAACGGGAGATCGCGCGCTATACGCGGCCCATGGCGGTTTGCTTCGGGCTTGGGTTTGCGTTGGCGCTGGTGGAAGGCGCGTTGCGATGGAGCGCGATGGTATGGTGACCGAAACGATTAACACCCTGCGTTACGACGCGGATCATTGCATCGGTTGCGGCATGTGCTGGACGGTGTGCCCTCACGCGGTGTTCGCGGAGGGGGACGGCGTGGCGTCGCTGGCGCGCGCGGAGGCGTGCATGGAGTGCGGCGCGTGCCGGATGAATTGCCCCAGCGGCGCCATCGAGGTGGAAAGCGGCGTCGGCTGCGCCGCGGCGATGTACGCGGCGGCGCTCAAGGGCGGCGGCCCGAGCTGCGGCTGCGAGACGGAATCCTGCTGCTAACACAAGGAGATCATATGAGAACACTTGCGGTGGTGATAGCGGCCCTGGTGATAACGGCGGCTGGCGTTGGCTTGGCGGCGGAAAAGGCGGCGCCATCCACCGCCGCCGTGGCGAGCCTTGTCTATTACCACGCCGACTGGTGACCCTACTGCAAGAAGATGGGTCCCATCTTCGACGGGTTGAAGGCGAAATACCGGGGCAAACCGTTGCGTTTTGTCCGGTTCGACGTGACTGACAAATCCACCCTTGCCGCGGCGCGGGAGCAGGCGCGGAGCCTGAACCTGCAAGCCCTGCTCGACAAGGAAGTGGTCACCGGTGTGATGGACCTCGTGGACGGGAAAACCGGCGGGATCGTCCAGCATTTCGGCTGGAACAGCGCGCAGAAGGAAATCGCGGGCGCCTTGGACAAGTATCTGGCGGGGCGCTGAACCGCGGGTTCGCTGGCCAATGCCGGCGCCGCGGGCACAACGTATTGGCGGGGGCGCAGCATGCTGCGCCCTTACACCCGATGCGCGCCGCTATGCCCTCTTCGTGGGGGCAGGCCCCTGTGCCTGCCCCTCCACGGGCGGCCACGGGGGGGCCGCCCCTACACCCGGAAACGCCGCCCGCTTCACAACCCGTTGACTTGCCCCCTCGCCTCTCCTAACATTGACTCCACTTTTCACTTGGAGACACGATGCGCCGTTCACGCTTTTTCCTGCCCACGCTCAAGGAAGTCCCCGCCGAAGCGGAGATCGTCAGCCACCGGTTCATGCTGCGCGCGGGGATGATCCGCAAGCTGGCGGCGGGCGTCTATTCAATGCTGCCCTTGGGCGTGATGGTGGTCCGCAAGGTGGAAGCGATCATCCGCGAGGAGATGAACCGCGCCGGCGCCCTGGAGGTGTTCCTGCCCTCCATCCAGCCCGCCGAGTTGTGGAAGGAGTCGGGCCGGTGGGAGGTGTACGGCAAGGAGTTGTTGCGTATCCGCGACCGGCATGACCGGGAGTTCTGCTACGGCCCCACCCACGAGGAGGTGGTCACCAGCCTGGTGCGCGGCGAGGCGCGCTCCTACCGCGACCTGCCGCTGAACCTGTACCAGATACAGACCAAGTTCCGCGACGAGATCCGCCCCCGGTTCGGCGTGATGCGCGGGCGCGAATTTTCCATGAAGGACGCCTACAGCTTCGACGCGGACGACGCGGGCGCCGAGGAGAGCTACCGCAAGATGAAAGAGGCCTACACCGCCATATTCACCCGCCTGGGCCTTAGCTTCCGCGCCGTGGAGGCGGATACGGGCCAGATCGGCGGCTCGTTCTCGCACGAGTTCATGGTGATGGCCGACTCCGGCGAGGACCTGATCGCTTTTTGTGATACGTGCGAGTACGCGGCGAACGTGGAGAAGGTGGAACTGCCGGAGCCGCACGCCGCCAACGTCGGGATAACGCCGGCGCTCAAGGAAACTCCCACCCCCGGCGCCAAGACCATCGAGGAGGTGGCGAAGTTTTTATCGCTGCCGCCGGAGCGGTTCATCAAGACGCTCATCTATAAAACCGATCACCCGGATCATCCGCTAGTGGCGGCGCTGGCCCGCGGCGATCACGAGATCAACGAGACCAAGCTCGCCCGCGCCCTGGGCTGCGCCGCCGCGACCCTGGCCGGGCCGGACGAGGTGGCGCGGGCCACCGGCGCGCCCGTGGGATTCGCGGGGCCGGTGGGACTGAAGGATGTGTTCATCATCGCCGATCACGGGATAAAGACCATCGGCGACGGCGTCACCGGGGCCAACAAGGTGGACGCGCATCTGCTCCATGTCAGCCCCGCGCGTGATTTCCCCAAGGCGCGCTACGCGGACCTGCGTCAGGCAAAAGAGGGCGACCGCTGCCCGCGGTGCAAGGGAAGGCTGAAGCTGGCGCGCGGCATCGAGGTGGGGCACATCTTCAAGCTGGGGACAAAGTATTCGGAAGCCATGGGCGCCACATTCCTGGATAAGGAAGGCAAGGAGCGGCCCATGATAATGGGCTGTTTCGGCATCGGCGTCACGCGCACGGCCGCCGCGGCCATCGAGCAGAACCATGACGAACAAGGCGTGATCTGGCCCGTGGCCATCGCGCCGTTCAAGGTGATCGTGCTGCCGCTGAACATGGAGGACGCCGCCGTGAGGGACGCCGCGGAAAAGCTGTACGCGGATATGCTGGCGGCCGGGCTGGAGCCGATGATAGACGACCGCGACGCGCGGCCCGGCGCCAAGTTCGCCGACGCGGACCTTATGGGCGCGCCGGTTCAGGTGGTGGTGGGCAAGAAGTCGCTGGCCAACGGCGAGGTGGAATTGAAGATCCGCAAAACCGGCGAGAAGCGGTCCGTGGCGCTTGACACGGCG
>JACQZB010000161.1 GCA_016207925.1 Nitrospinota bacterium | reverse complement strand
GAGTGACGATAAGATCGTGGAGGTCGAGCGTTGGCTCAATAACCGTCCGAGGAAATGCCTTGGCTACAAAACGCCGCTGGAAGTCTTTAACGGGATGAGCGTTGCGCTTGCCGGTTGAATGCGGGATGGAGTTTAATGGTATTATTTACATCACTTGATTCATAGGAGGGGGCAATGGCGGCAATTCCTGCCAAGGTTGTTGACCGTATCAGCGATGGTTTGAAACGGCTTCAGCCAATCATGAGTTCGGCAAAATCTCGCGATGTCAATGAATCCGACACGGTAACAATTATTGTTGATCTTCTTTCCGATGTATTTGGATATGACCGCTATGCCGAAATAACCCGCGAATTCGTTATCCGCAATACCTTTTGCGATCTTGCGGTAAAAATTGATGGCAAACCATGTCTCCTGATCGAAGTGAAAGCCATCGGATTGGAACTTAAAGATTCGCATGTGAAACAAGCGGTTGATTATGCCGCAAACGAGGGTATTGAGTGGGTCGCTCTCACTAACGGAAACATTTGGTGTGTCTATCGAGTTGCCTTTGAAAAGCCCATTTCCCATGAACTGGTTTTCGAGGTGGATTTGCTTACGTTGAATCCGCGCAAACGCAACGAGATTGAATCCCTCTATGTATTATCGCGGGAAGGTATTCGAAAATCCGCGCTTGACGAATACCACATTCAGCGGCAGGCGATGAGCCGATATATGCTTGGAGCGCTACTCCGCAGCGAACCAGTTCTTATGATAGTTCGACGCGAACTTAAACGGCTTGCGCCGGATGCGCGGGTTTCACTTGACGACATCGAACATGTGTTAATCAACGATGTTTTCAAGCGAGATGTAGTTGACGGGGATCGTGCGTTAGAAGCTAAAAAGAAAGTTGATCGGATGATAAAACGCTTGGAAAAAGCTAAAACACTGGAAAAGCGAGCATCTGCTGACGAATCCAATTCTTCAGTGTCTCCCGATCTCGACGAACGCGCGGATCGGGCAGAAATATCCAACGGTGATGTTTGATGATTGGAAGAACGCAAAGAAAAAGTTGGCAGTAAATGAATGGAAACATCTTCCCCCGGCCACCTGCTCACCATCGGCTTCGATGGGGCGAAGTACACGCCCGAACTCGGCAAGCGGGTACGCGAACTTGAACCCGGCGGGTTCATCCTGTTCGCGCGCAACATCATCAACGCCGCGCAGACGGCACGGCTCACCGCCGATCTGATAAAGCTCGCGCAGGATGTCACCGGCGTAACGCCGTTCATCTGCGTGGATCAGGAGGGCGGGCGGGTGTCGCGGATGCCCAAGGACTATGAACAATTCGTATGGCCCCAAGGGGCGCCGCCGCGTAAACATTGGCCCGCCACAAACTATATGTTCCCCACCGCGCGCGATCTGGCCGCCGACGGCAGCGAGGAGTTGATCGAGGAAGTCCATCAACACATGGGTCATGCCCTGATCCGGCTTGGGTTCAATGTGGATTTCGCTCCCGTGCTTGATCTGGACACCAACACGGCGAATCCCATCATCGGCGACCGCTCATTTTCAGCCGAACCGCAAATCGCTAGCCGTCTTGCCCGCGCGGCGCTGCGCGGATTGCGTTCCGCCGGCCTGTTGACCTGCGGCAAGCATTTCCCCGGTCATGGCGACACAGCGCTGGACAGCCACCTGGACCTGCCCGTGGACGGGCGCGCCAAGGGCCGCTTCCGCGATGTGGAATTGGCGCCATTCCGCATGGCGGTGGAGGAGCGCGCCAACTTCATCATGACGGCGCATGTCATGTATCCCGCGTTTGACGCCACGTTGCCCGCCACGCTGTCCAAAGCCATCGTCACAGGGCTTTTGCGCGAGGAATTGGGGTATGATGGCGTTATCGTATCGGACGATCTGGATATGAAAGCCCTCTCGGACAGGTGGCCGGATGAAGAAGCCGCGCGCCTTGCGCTATTGGCCGGGTGCGATCATCTGCTGGCCTGCCACGATCCGCGCCGCCAGTACGCCGCGGCCGCCGCGATCACACGATTGCTGGATGATGGCGCAATAACCGATGCTGAACTTCACGCCCGCCTTGACCGGATCAAGTCCGCCAAGGCGCGCATGACCAAGGCGGAGGCGCTATAACCCATGATGGCCATTACCAAGGCGCTGGAGGCGTACCGGATCAGCCAGGACGACCTGATCAACGTGCGCGCCATGGCCTCCCTGATCGCGGAGAACAAGGAGCGCCTGGCCGACCAGCATTACGAGCGGCTGCTGTCCCACCCCGACACGCGCCGGCTGCTAACGCCGCCCGGGGCCTTGGAGCGCGCGCGCCATGCCTTCATTGGCTGGCTGGAGGATTTCGCCGCCGCCAACTACAACCTGGCTTACGCCGCCAAGTTGGACCGCATGGGCGCCACGCATGTGCGCATCGGCCTGCCCGCCCAGCAGGTGAACATCGCCATGGCCAACCTGCGCGCCGACCTGACCGAGATGGTCATCAACTGCGTCGAGTGCGACCAGGAATCGCTCCAGCGCCTGCTGGCCAGCATGAACAAGGCGCTGGACCTTAGCCTGGATTTGATGACCCGCTCATACCGGGAAGAGGAGCTTAAGGTCAACTTCCTCTCCTTCCGGTTGGACAGTTGGATCATCCAGACCGCCCGCTGGTTCGTCACCGGTTTTAACATGGCGCTGGTGCTGGGGCTGTTGGTCACCGGCGCGTTGGCGCTGGCGCTGTCCGTGTACGACTTCAGCCACTTCGCCTCCGACAGCGTGGAGCGCGGTGTGCTGGGCGCGTTGGGGTCGTTGCTGATCCTGTGGGTGGTGATCGAACTTTTGGACACGCAGATCAATCACCTGAAAGGGCGCGCGTTCGCCATCAAGGTGTTCATAAGCGTGGCGCTGGTGGCCGAAATCCGCAAGGCGCTGATGACCAGCATCGGGCACACCACCTGGCAGGACCAGCTCTCGCTTGTGCTCACCATCCTGATTCTGGGCGCCGTGTACTGGCTGGTGGCGCGGGTGGAAAGGGACTAGGCCCATGCGCGTGCTCACCCGGTCCGACTTCGACGGGCTGGCCTGCTGCGCGCTGCTGATTCACGCGGGCGCCGCGGATGACTATCACTTCGTCCACCCCAAGGACGTGCAGGACGGCAAGGTGGAGGTCACCGCCAACGACATCCTGGCCAACATGCCCTACGCTCCCGGGTGCGGCATGTGGTTCGACCACCACACCAGCGAGGAGGAGCGCGGCGCGCATCCCGCCGATTTCAAGGGCGCGTCTCATCCCGCCCCTTCGGCGGCGCGGGTGATTTACGAATACTACGGCCCCAAAAGCTTCCCCGGTTTCGACGAGCTTATCGCCGCGGTGGACAAGGCCGACTCCGCCCTTTTTTCCCCGGAGGAGATACTGGCGCCGCACGGGTGGGTGTTGCTCTCCTTCATCATGGATCCACGCACTGGGTTGGGGCGCTACCGCGACTACCGCATCCCGAACTTTACGCTCATGAAAAACCTGGTGCGCTACCTGGGCTGCATGACCGCCGAGGTGATCCGGGCCCAGCCCGATGTGCGCGAACGGGTGGAACGCTATTTCGAGCAGGACCGGCAATTCCGCCGGATGCTCGCCGAAACCACCCGCGTGGAGGGCAACGTCATCATCACCGACCTGCGGGGCCGGGACGAAATATTCACCGGCAACCGGTTCCTGATCTACGCGCTGTACCCGGAAGCGAACATCTCCATCTGGGTGGTGGACGGCAAAGGCCGGCAGAACGCCGTTTTCGCCGTGGGCCATTCCATCATCAACCGCGCGTCAAAAACAGACGTGGGCAGTTTGATGCTCCGCCACGGCGGAGGCGGCCATCGCCGGGTGGGGACCTGCCAGGCGGATCATGACGCCGCTGACCGGACGCTGGAGGAGCTTGTCGCCGCGCTCAAGCGCGACGGCTGACCCCGGGGGCGCCGCTAGTACGTCAAGATCATGATGTCGTATTCGTTCCCCACGTCCTTGGCGCACTTGGCGACCAGCGCCTTGGCCTTGGGCATCAGCGACATGCCCAAGCTCAACCGCGCGATGTCCCCCGATTTAAGATGCCCGCTTTCTTTCAGGGAATCATACGCGCATTCGCAAAACGCCTGAAGCGCCTCCTCCGGAACATCCTCGTCGCTTTGCTTAACCGACTCCTCAACGCAGCCCGTAACCATCTCCAGGCGTTGTTGCTCCTCCGACTTGAAGAGCGACTCGCCAAACTGGTTATAGAAAAACACCGCCAAAGCGATCACCACCGCTACAATAAAGTTCCGCATGACCCCCCCTCAGCAACATAAAGAATATCCGCGCGAGATCGTCCCGAATTGAATCAATGTATCATGAGCGCCGCTGAAAAAAGAATCGGGATTCTGCTTCAAATGCGCTCCCGGCCTTGCCCGCCGCATGAATCACCCCGTATCATGGTTGAAACGTTCATTTTTCTGGAGTCCGCTGATGGCAAAAGAGTGGGGAACCATCCCCGATCATCTGGCGAAATTCGCCATGGAGCAGCCGGTGTTCTTCATCGCTTCTGCCTTGGGCGGCGATGACGTGAATCTTTCCCCCAAGGGTGTGGCCCCGTTGCGCGTGCTCGACGCGCGCACGGTGATCTACGCCGACTACTGGGGATCAGGCAACCAGACCGCCGCCCATCTTGCCGGAGGCGGCAAGGCGACGCTGGTGTTCATCTCCTTCGGCGAAAAGCCGCTGATCCTGCGTTTTTACTGCACCGGGCGCGTGGCGGCCAAGGACACGGACGAGTTCAACGCGCTGTGCGCCGCGCACTACAAGGAATTCAATTGCGCGGAATTCCGCCAGCTTTTCGTGTTCGAGGCGTACCGTGTGCAGACCAGTTGCGGCTACGGCGTGCCCGTGATGAAGCTTGCGGGCGACCGCCGCGCGCAACCCTATTTCAGGGAATTGCTGGGGGAGCAATAGCCGCCGCGCGCGGGTGGTCTAGGTAATAACGCTGGGAACAGGCGCCTTGACCTGCCAGCGTTACCCAAACATGACTTCCGGATGACTGCGGACCACCATCAATAATTTGAGCGCGGCGCCGGTAGGCTTGCAGCGCTCCTGCTCCCACTCCTGCAAGGTGCGTTTGCTGATTCCCAACAATTCCGCGAAATCAGACTGGCTTAAGTCCATTTTTTCCCTGATCGCCCTTATCTCGGCGGGAATGTCAATGGTGGTCCGCCGCGCCGCCTTGCCGCTTTTTATTTCACGGATGCCATCCAATACCTCAATGCCGATGTTCCGTTTTTTCATGACTCAATCTCCTGCTTCCACCTTTTCAGCATGGCGGAGGTAATGTTCTCCACCTCGCTTTTTGAGTACATGGTGAGCAGCCAAATCTGCTCCGGCATGCTCCGGTAAAAATAAATCACCCGGTAGCCGCCGCGCTTGCCCTTTCCGCGACCTCCCCAGCGTAATTTCCTGCACCCGCCGCTGCCGGGAATCACCGCGCCCGCATCCGGCCGCAAAGCCAAGTACAGCTTAAGCGCATCCATCCTCCTCGTTATTCAGATAATCCCCGGCGAGTTTTATGAATCTGGATGTCTCGAGGATCTCCATGAGCCTATTATACGTTGGCAACGTATGGTTGTCAAAACTGGCTCTGTCCGCGCGCGGGGCGCCAGCATCCTGCTAGAATATCCCCACGGTGACAACATGAACATGGATACGGATAGCGCCGCGCGGCGCGTGCTGGTGGTGGACGACGAGGAGGGCATCCGCTTTGTCCTCGCCCGCGGGCTGGAGCGCAAGGGCTACACCGTGGACGCCGCCGCCTCGCTGGCCGAGGCCCTGGAACTGCTCAACGAGCGCGCCTACTTCATCATGTTCCTGGACATCATCATCCCGGACGGCTCCGGGTTCGATCTGCTGGAAACGGTAAAGGCGCGCCCCCATCCCCCCGCGGTGGTGGTGATGACCGCCGAGGCCACCATGAAAAACGCCATCACCGCCATGCAGAAGGGGGCGTTCGACTACATCACTAAACCTTTCGATTTCGACGTGGTGGACATCCTGGTCAACCGCGTCCTTGAATACCGCAAAATGAGCCGGGAACTGGACCGGCTCAAGTCCGGCGCCGCCGCGCCCCAATCCACCGACGACCTGGTGGGCCGCAGCGAGCCGATGCAGGAGGTGTTCAAACTGATTGGCCGCGCCGCCAACTCCGGCGAGAACATCCTGATCATGGGCCCCACCGGCTCCGGCAAGGAGCTTGTCGCGCGCGCGCTGCACTTTAGTTCCAGCCGCGCCAATGGGCCTTTTATCACCGTCAACTGCGCGGCGATTCCCAACGACCTGTTGGAGTCGGAGTTGTTCGGCCACGTCAAGGGCGCCTTCACCGGCGCGGTGGAGGACCGCAAGGGAAAATTTCTGGCCGCCGACGGCGGCACCATATTGCTCGACGAAGTGGGCGACATGCCGCTGTCGCTGCAAGCCAAGATGCTGCGCGTGCTGCAGGACAAGGAATTCTATCCTGTCGGCTCGGCGCGCGCCGTTCGCGGCGACGCGCGCGTACTGGCCTCCACCAACCGCGACTTGGAAAAGGATGCGGCCACCGGCAAGTTCCGCGAGGATTTGTACCACCGGCTTAACGTCATCAGCGTCCGCCTGCCCCCGCTGCGCGAACGCAAGGCGGACATCCCCCTGTTGGTGGAGCATTTCCTTTCCAAAATCGCCCGGACGCTTAACGAACGCCCCAAGACCGTGGGGCCGGGGGTGATGGAGGCGCTTACCGCCTACGACTGGCCCGGCAACGTGCGCGAGCTGGAAAACACCATCCGCCGCGCCGTGATCATGTCGCCCGGCGGCGCCGTGACGTTAAGCGACCTGCCCGCGGAGTTCGGCGGCCGGGCGGGCGCCGTTGATCCGCAGAGCGAGTTGGCCGCGCTGGTGCGCCGCATGGCATCACAGGCGCCCGAAGGCGAGATGTATGGCCGCGTGGTGGGCGCGGTGGAAAAGGCCCTGCTCGAACACGCGCTTAACCTCACCGGCGGCGTGCAACTGCGCGCGGCGAAAATCCTTGGGGTAAACCGTAACACCATGGCGAAAAAAATGGGGGATTACGGCATAGACCGCCCCGGCGAGCAGTAGTAACCAACCTTTCACCAATCGTTTAACGCGAATTCCCACGGCGTCCGCCGGTTGCCTGCCTCTAAAATTCGGGGATTGAGATGTTTACGACTACGCTATGTGTCACAAACGTGTTGTGAGCGGAAAATGTAACACGCTGTATATTCATTTGTTATTTAACAGGACGGCGCGGGCTGGTTTGGCGCCGCGTTTGCTTTCAATCAGTTGTCAGAAACCTTGCGCTCTGGTGGCGGTTGGCGCAAGATAAAAATATAGGGGTCAATCATGGCTTTGCCCAGAAGAGAGTATCAACTTGATCCAGACGGTTTCATGAGGCCGGAAATGAGCGAAGATATTAACTTGCCGCAGATTGAATTATTGGAGTCAGCTCCGCATTTTTCCTATTTAAGTTTCGATGATAAAGCCCGGCTGGTGCGCTACATGAAAGTGGAAGATTTCATGCCGGGTGATTTTTTGATTCATGAAGGTGAGGATTTAACGCGGCTGTTTTTTGTAATCGAAGGTTCGGTGGAGATCATCAAAACCAGCGCTTCGGGCGAGAAGGTGGCGCTGGCGTCACTGGGCCGCGGGGAGATTGTGGGTGAAACGGCGTTGCAACCCGTCACCTCGCAAAGCACGGTGGTGATTCGCGCCCGCGAGAAAACACGCACGCTGGTTCTTCCTGGGAAATCGTTTCGCAACCTGATAATTGATTCACCCGGCACGGCGTTCAAGGTAGTGTTTGACGTGCTCAAGCTGCTGAGGCGACGGCTAAATCAGGTATCCAACCGGCTTGCCGATACGCTGGCCGGGGGCCAGGGCTGACGTTCATCGCGCGATAAAAAACCGCGCCGGTGTAAAAACCGGCGCGGTTTTCTTTTGCGGGAACGGCGTGGGTCAGAAATCCCCGAAATCCTCGTCCAGCGGGATAACCTCTTCCGCCTTCTTCTTCGGCTTGTCCCCGCTTTCGGCTTTGGCGGG
>JACQZB010000154.1 GCA_016207925.1 Nitrospinota bacterium | reverse complement strand
TGCCCAGCGACCCGGCCCCGCGCGCGGTTTCGGACGTTACGGTCAACAACGCCTCCGCGGCGGCGCCGGGGAAATTGGCCTGCGTGGACATCACCTCGAACGCCAGCGTCAACAATGCGTCGCCCGCAAGTATGGCGGTGGCCTCGTCGAACTGTTTATGGCAGGTGGCGCGGCCCCGGCGCAGGTCGTCGTCGTCCATGGCCGGCAGGTCGTCGTGTATCAGCGTGTAGGTGTGGATCAGTTCCAGCGCGGCGGCGAACGCCATCACCCGCGCGCGCGCGCAGCCCACCGCCTCGCACGCCGCCACCGCCAGCATC
This sequence comes from Nitrospinota bacterium, assembly GCA_016207925.1. GTDB lineage: Bacteria > Nitrospinota_A > UBA7883 > UBA7883 > UBA7883 > JACQZB01. Next base: position 2,648 of record JACQZB010000154.1, on the reverse strand, counting down.
GGCCGCAGCCGTTTGCCGCCCGCGAACAACGAATAGCGCATCGCCTCGTGGACGCGCGGGGGGAAGATTGAAGCGGAGGGGACAAGGCGTTCCAGCGCGGCGTCCACCTCGCGCGCGACGCCGGTGAAGTAGGCGGATAAAGGCATGGCAGGTTCAGAAAGGCGCGCCGCCGCCGCCTTCATCCTCCATCGGCGCGGCGGTCAGCTCGCCGCCGCTTGCGCGGGTGAGCTTTTCGATCTTGCGTTCGGCTTCCTCCAGTTTTTTCTGGAGCCGTTTGGTGACGGCCACGCCTTCCTCGAACAGGGCGATGGACTTGTCCAGATCCAACTCGCCTTCTTCGAGCTTGTTGACGATGTCCTCCAGGCGTTTAAGGGACGCCTCAAAGGAAGGTTCCTTTGGTTCTTTTTCACTTGCCATGGTGGTTAAGTGTACCACGACCCGGCGGCTGATGGCGCGTCAAGCCTTTTGCGGGTAGTGCGTCAGTTTGAATTATTTTTGGAAAAGTGCGCTGCAAGGTCCTTCGGTTTTGCCTCAGGACTTCAACAATAAGCGTGAGATGCCCTTACCGGCGCCCTGAGTGGAGCGAAGGGCCTTGCGGTTCAAATTTCGAATTGAGACACTGCTCTTTTGCGATACGAAGGAGCAAGCTCTCTGCCTTCCCGTGGCCGCCTGAGCGCGGTTTCCGCAGGGGCGCCGCTTGCCGCGCCTCTTCTTCTTTAGCGCCCGCCTCTGGCGGGCCATGGGCCGCCGCGCCTACGCCAAGCCCCCCATTGGGCGTACTTCCCATCGCCAATTTGCGCTTGCAGGGCGCGGCAAGCGGCGCTACATTGAACCTATGGGTGGAATTTCCGGCGGGAGGGAATCATGGTCACTCTGCGCTATCACGGCCATTCGTGCTGGGAGTTGGACAACGGCCTGCGCCGCATCCTCATTGACCCGTTCCTTACGGGCAATCCGCTGGCGAAAACCGGGCCGGACTCGTTTAAAAAACTCGACGCCATTTTCGTCACCCACGGCCACGGCGATCATATTGGCGACGCGGTGGCCATTTCCAAAAAAACCGGCGCGTTGATCGTCAGTAACTTTGAAATCAGCAACTACGTCACGGCGCAGGGCTGCCAGGCGCACCCGATGCACCTGGGCGGCGGGCGGATGTTCCCCTTCGGCCACATCAAGCTGACCATCGCGCATCACGGCTCCTCCGGCCCCAAGGGCGAGTACCTGGGCAATCCCTGCGGCGTGGTGGTGACGATGGACGGCAAGAAGATCTACCACGCAGGCGACACGGCGCTGTTCTTGGATATGAAACTGATCGGCGAAGTGAACGGCCCGCTGGACGTGGCGCTACTGCCCATCGGCGACAACTTCACCATGGGCATTGACGACGCGGTGATCGCGGCGGAGCTGCTCAACGCCCGGCTGACCATCCCGATGCACTACAACACGTTCCCGCCGATCCAGACCGACCCCAACGAGTTTGTCACCCGCGTGGAGGCGCGTGGCAAAAAGGCGCGCGTGGCGGGGATCGGCGAGGCGGTGGAAGTCGAGTAGCGCGCAATATAGGCAGGGGCCGCGCGACTGACAAAAAAACAGGGGCGATTGGTGAATCGCCCCTGCCATTGCGTAACTATTGGGGCGGAGCGCCCCGCGTACCGCCTACCGAGCCTCGATCTTCACTTTCATTTCCACGCGCTCGTTGGGATTGTCGCGGGGGTCGCGCGGCTCGGTGACGATCTTGTCAACCACGTCCATGCCCTCGCTCACCTCGCCGAACACGGAATACTGTCCGTCCAAGAACGGCGCGTCGGCCACGCAGATGAAGAACTGCGATCCGGCGCTGTTGGGGTCCTGGGCGCGGGCCATGGACAGCGTGCCGCGTTTGTGGGGGCGCTTGCTGAACTCCGCCTTGATGGTGTAGCCCGGCCCGCCCATGCCGTGCATGTGGCGGGGGGTGGCGGGATTCTTGGTTTCCGGGTCGCCGCCCTGGATCATGAAGCCGGGGATGACGCGGTGGAACGTGGTTCCGTCATACGTCCCCTGGCGGGCGAGCTTCTTGAAATTTTCCACATGGCCCGGGGCCACGTCGGGGAAAAACTTTATGACGATTTTCCCGTGGCGTGTTTCGAGGACGGCCACTTCCTCCTTTTTCGTATCGGCCATCTTCTTCTCCTTTTTATCCGCGGCGTGGGCGATGTTGAACATCAGCGCCGCGGCGATAAACGCCATGACATACCGCATATCATCCCTCCTTTAAAATCCGGAAGCGCCTACAATACCAGAGCCGCGCCGCCCTGTCCACGGCGCGGATATATTACAATTGAATGATGCGACCAACCCGTCAGATTCATGTGGGCGCCGTGGCCATAGGCGGTGGCGCGCCGGTGAGCGTGCAGTCCATGACCAACACGGACACGCGCGACGCGAACGCCACCGTGGACCAGATTCTGACCGCTATCTACGAGCAGTACGTCCTGGCTCCCCGCTGGGAGAGGCCCCCTATCCAAGTTGAAGTGGTGCGCCCTGCCTGAGAGCCGTGTCACTAAACCAGGTTTTTTCGCTGCAGGATGGAAGAGCTGGCTGACCACGTAGTGCTGCTGGCGGAAGTCACGTTTTCAACCCAGAAGCCTGGTTTCTAGATAAGATAAGGA
>JACQZB010000158.1 GCA_016207925.1 Nitrospinota bacterium | reverse complement strand
TTTTCGATCCCAACAACATTCTCAACCCGGGTAAAATCACCCCCCAGGAGGAAACGTGATGGACGTGATGATCATTTTCGGCAGCGCATCCGACCTGGAGATCGCGCGCGAGGCGGCGGCTGCCTTGAAGAAGCTGGGGATCAGTCTCGAAACGCGGGTGGCCTCCGCCCACCGCTCGCCGCGCAAGGTGTTGGCGCTCGTCAAGCGCGCGGAGACGCAGGGCGCCAAGGTCATCATCGCCGGCGCGGGCATGAGCGCGCATCTGGCGGGCGTGATCGCCTCGCATACCCTGCTGCCGGTGCTGGGCGTGCCGGTTCCCGGCGGGCCGCTTGGCGGCGTGGACGCGCTGTTATCCACGGTGAACATGCCCGGCGGCGTGCCGGTGGGCACGATGTCCATGGGCAAGGCGGGGGGGTTGAACGCGGCGCTGCTTGCGGCGCGGATCATCGCGCTTTCCAACAAGGCGGCGGCGAAAAAGCTGGCCGCCTGGCGCGACGAGATGGCCAAGGCCGTTGACCGCGCCGATCTCGAAGCGCGCAAGTAAGCGGCTTGGGGTAACCGGCCCCCTGCGCCTCACTTCCGTTCGGCGCGTTCCTCTCCCGCAAGAGGAGAGGGGCGAAGAGTTGGAGTCGCGGCGTTTGGCGGGGCGCGCCCCAACTACGAATACAACATTCTTGTAAAGGTACGGGGTGTGGCGAGACGCTCCCTTGTTACTAGCCCCTTCACCCGGCGGCGGACCGCCACCCTCTCCCGCAAGGGGGAGAGGGATAATCAACCGAGGCGGGAGTTACATTTATATAATCGTTGTATTATTTGTTAAAGCCTACACGCCTATCTTCCCGCCCAGCACGACGGCGTTGCTGACAAGCTGGTGCAAGGACGCCACCGTCTCCATCGGGATACCGTAGTTGGGCAGAACCTTGGTGAACTGCGCCTTGCAGATGGCGCAGATCATCGCCATGGTGTTCACCCCGTGGCGATCCATCACCTCTTTAAGCGCGTTGGCGCGGGGCAACACGCCCTTCACGCGCAGGTCCATCAACTCGTCGGTCAGCAATCCGCCGCCGCCGCCGCAACAATAGGTGAACTCCCGGATGGTGTTCTGATCCATCTCCACGTACTTGTTGCACACGGCCTTGATGATCTCGCGGGGCACTTCAAACTGACCGCCGGGCATGTCCCCCATGCGCGAGCCGCGGGCGACGTTGCAGGAATCGTGGAAGGTGACGGTGAATTCGTCGTTGGCGGACTTGTCCAGTTTCAACCCGTCGCGGCGGATCAAATCCAGGGTGAACTCGCAGATATGCTGCGGCGCGGGATACTTGGGGTCCAGAAAATCGAAGGGGCCGATGAGCGTGTTCCAGAAACTGTAGCCCACGCGCCAGGCGTGGCCGCACTCGCCCACGACGATGCGCTTGACGCCCAGGTCCAGCGCGGCGTCCCTTATGCGCTGCGCGACTTTTTTCATGGTGTCATAGTTGCCGATGAACATGCCGAAATTGGCGAATTCGGAGGCGTAGCTGGACACCGTCCACGACACGCCCGCCTCGTGGAACACCTTGCCGTAGCCGGTGAAACCCTCGATGTGCGGCGTGCTGAAAAAGTCGGCGGAAGGCGCCACCAGCAACACGTCGGCCCCCTTCTCGTCCATCGGGTAGCGCACGTCCGCGCCGGTGACTTCCTTGACGTCTTCCTCGACGAACTCCAGCGTGTTCTTGAGCGCGTGCGGCTCTATGCCCAGGTTGTTGCCGACTTTCAGCACCTTGCCCAGGATTTCGTTGCAGTATTTCTGGCCAATGCCCACATGATCCATGATCTCGCGCGCGGCCATGGAGACCTCGGCGGTGTCAATGCCGTAGGGGCAGTACACGGAGCAGCGGCGGCACTGCGAACACTGGTGGAAGTAGCTGTACCACTCCGTCATCACCGCCTCGGTAAGCTCCGACGCGCCGGTGAGCGAATCGGGCAGCAGCTTGCCGGCGGGGGTGAAGTATTTGCGATAGACCTTGCGCATCAGCTCCTGGCGCGCCACGGGCATGTTGTTGGGGTCGCGCGTGCCGATGTAGTAATGGCACTTGTCGGCGCAGGAGCCGCAACGCACGCAGATGTCCATGAACACGCGCAGCGACTTGTACTTGCCCAACAGTTCGCCCATGTGCTCGACGGCGGCCTCGCGCCAGTTTTCCACGCGGGCGCCGGGGAAGCCCAAAAACTTGTTATGGTCTTCCTTGGCCGGGTTGGACTTGTAGTGGGCGGTGGCGCCCGGCTGGATGGAAGGGATGTTGATGTCGCCGGTCAGCGTTTCGGTTTCGATTTTGGCGGCCACGGTTTAAGTACGCCTCCTTACCTTATGCCCACGGATTCACGTGGCGCCGCTCGCGGCAGTCGTCCACCTGCGCGCGGGTGGGGGAAAAGAACACGCCGCCAGCGTGCAGAAGTTTGGAAAAGGGGAAATAGACCATCAGCGCCATCACCAGCAGCAGGTGGAGCATGAACATCGGATCGGCGGGCATCTCCACGGGGCTGAACGTGACCAGCCCGATGATGAACGACTTGACCGCCGCCACGTCGGTGCGGATGACGAACTTCATCACCAGGCCCGTGACGCCGATCAGCGCGATGAGGCCCAACGCAAAGTAGTCGGCCAGCAGGCTGATGTACGCCGCGCGATCCACCGCCTTGCGGCGGATCCATAAATAGACCAGCGCGGCGGTCATGATGATCCCGGCCCACACCCCCGGCGGGCCGGCCAGTTCCACCAGCTTGGGCGTTGGCTGGAGAAAATAGCGCAGGTGGCGCAACAGCACCAGCGCCAGGGCCACGTGGAACACGTAGCCGCCCAGCCACGTCCACTTGTTGCCCTTGAACAGGCTGGTGAAAAACAGGACTTCACCCGCCACGCGGCCCGCGGCGCCCAATGCGGTGGTTGGCGCGGGGGCGGTGGGGATTTTAAGCGGCGACGGCGTGGCGGCGAACTGGTAGATTTTCGACAAGAAGCCGAAAAACAGCGCCGCCGCCGCGGCATAGAACATGGCGGCGAACAGGATCGAAAGCGCGGACAACCCGCCCATCGTGCCTCGTATGCGTCATCTGGTGAAATGATCGTGGCGCGCCCCTCGACGCGCCGCAGCCACTTCGGGTTTTGCGGTCTTGGCCTACACGCAGCCGGTCGGCTTGGGCAGACCGGCGATTTTGCACGCCTGCTTCGCCGGGCCGCCGGGATACAGGTCGTACAGGTACTTGGTGTTACCCTTTTCCTTGCCCAGTTTTTGGCCGATGGCCTTGGTGAGGATGCGGATCATCGGCGCGATTTTATACTCGTCGTAGTATTCGCGCAGGAAATCCACAACCTCCCAGTGGGCGTCGGTCATGTCCAGCCCCTCTTGCGTGGCGAGGTACTGGGCCACGTCCTTGTTCCACTGGTCCAGGTTGACAAGGTACCCGTCCTCGTCCGTCTCGTAGGTGACACCGTTAAGATCAAACGCCATAGAATCCTCCGTCCCGTATGCTCGTAGGTTTACCCAAGCGGCCATCCACCGAAGCGGCGCGCTCCAATACTATCACAGCCCCATGCCCATTTCGATGTACCCGCAGGGGCACACTTCCGCGCAGATGTGGCAGCCGACGCACTTGGTATAGTCGGTGAACATCACCTGCCCCTGCGGCGCCTTCATATCCTTGCGGATCGCCTCGTAGGGGCAGAACACGCGGCATTGGTCGCACGCGAAGCACAGGCCGCAGCTCATGCAGCGCTTGGCTTCCGCCACGGCGTCGTCCTTAGAAATGGCCTGGTACAACTCCCTAAAGCCGATCTCGGCGACGTCGGTCCCGATGGATTGCTCCTCGTGGCGCGGCGCGGCGGGGTAATGGTTGAGGATAAGGCTTTTCTCCCTGACCACCCGCGCGCGCGGCTTGTTGCGCGCCGTCCTGCCCTGCAAGAACTCGTCAATGGCCAGCGCCGCCTTGCGCCCCTCCCCCACGGAGCGGGTGGAGATGCCCAAGCCCAGCACGTCGCCCCCGGCGAACACGCCCTTCTCCGGCGTGTGGTGCGAATCCTTGTCCACCTTCACAAATCCGTCCTTGCCGGCCAAGGCTTCCAGCCCGCCGGACAAGTCCGGCTTCTGCCCGATGCCCACGATCAGCGTGGTCAGCGGCAGGGTGTACTCGGAGCCTTCCACGGGCACGGGGCTGCGGCGCCCGGACTTGTCCGGCTCGCCGAGTTTCATGCGGATCAGCTTGATGGCGGTGGCGCGGCCATTGTCGCGGATGACCTCCACGGGGGCGGTGAGGTATTCGATGCTCACGCCCTCGGCGACGGCTTCGTCCACGTCGCGGTCAATGGCCGGCATCTCCTCGCGCGTGCGCCGGTACAGGATGGTGACCTGCGCGCCCAACCGTTCGGCCACGCGGGCGGAATCCAGCGCCGCCTTTCCGGCGGAGTCGGTTTCCGTATGGTCTTCCCTGGCGAAGGCGCGGGTCTCCGCGTCATCCGTGGCCAAGGCCACGCGCAGCGAGGTGCGCGCGGCGTCCACGGCGGAATCGCCGCCGCCGACCACCACCACCTGTTTCCCGATTTCCACTTTCGCGCCGGAATTGACGCGGTTAAGGTAGCTGGCGGCGGTGAAAACGTTGGCCGCATCCTCGCCCGGCACGCCCAATTCCGAGCCTTTATGGGCGCCCGCCGCAAGGTACACCGCGTCGTAATCCTTGCGGAACTTGTCCCAGAGAATATCCTTGCCGATGCGCGTGTTGACCTTTAGATCAACACCCACGTCGAGGATGTTCTGTATCTCCGCGTCCAGCACGTCGCGCGGCAGGCGGTAGGAGGGGATGCCGTACCGCAGCATCCCGCCCGCTTCGGCGAACGCCTCGAACAAGGTCACGCGGTAGCCGCGCCGCGCCAGTTGATAGGCGCAGGAAAGGCCGGACGGGCCGGAGCCGACCACGGCCACCTTCTTGTCCTTCATCTTGTCCGTAAGCCTGGTGAGCTTGAGCTTGCGGGCGATGCCCCAGTCGCCGACGAACCGTTCCATGTTGTTGATGGCCACGGCACCGTCTTCCTTGTGGGAGCGGTTGCAGCCCTTCTCGCACGGGTGGGGGCAGATGCGGCCATGGACGCCGGGCATGGGGTTCTTGTCGGTCAGGATGCGCCAGGCTTCGTCAAGCGCGGCGTCCTGGTCGCGCTTGAGCAACTGCGCCTGCGCGATGAACGTCAGGTAGCCGCGGATGTCCTCGCTGCTGGGGCACTCGAACCGGCAGGGGGGCAGTTTGCGGACGTAGGTGGGGCACTTCCAGCTTTTGCCGTTGGTGACGACGATCTCCTCCGGCTCCGCCTTGTGAAGCTCCATCTCCCCCGCTTCAATCTCCTTAAGCGCGGTATGGCTGAACATGCGCGCCCCCCGTTACAGCCGCACCTGGGCGGACGTGTTGAAAGTGGAACGGGCCATCTCCGTGGTGTCTATGTGGTACTTGGTGAAGGGGAATCCGGTCAGCTCGAAAAACTTTTTCCAGCCGATGCGCTCCACCCATTCGCCCAGGCGCTCGAACTTGCGGCCCGTCTGCTTGTAGGCGGACAGGATTTTCTTCACCGCCTCGCCCACTTCCGGCCAGCGGGGCGGATTGTTGGGCAGGCCCCACACCGCCAGGCGCATGAACGCCGGCCCCTTGCGCGTGGACGAGGTTTTCCCGCCCAGCCAGATGGAAAGCGTGTCGGTTTCGGAGTCGCGGATTTCCATGGTGGGGCATTGACCGTGGCAGGCGCCGCAGTACATGCACTTTTCATCCACCACTTCCAGCGTGGTTGTACCATCTTTCGCGCGCGGGCGGATGGCCGCGGCGGGGCAGATGGCCACCACCTTGGGCAATTCGCAGATGCCCACGCCTTCCGGCTTGATCCGGGGCGGATGATGATGCTGCAGGTTGATGGACAAATCGGCTTGCCCGCCGCAGTTGATCTGGCAGCACGAGGCGGCGATCTTGACGCGCATGGGCAGCTTGTCGTCGTTGACGAACTCCTCGAACAACTCGTCCATCAGCGCCTTCACCGAACCGGCGGCGTCGGTGCCCGGCAGGTTGCAGTGCAGCCAGCCCTGGGTGTGCGTGACGTTGGAAATGGAGTGGCCCGTGCCGCCCACGGGGAACCCAAGCTCCTTGTTCACCGCCTTGATCAGCGGCTCGATGTTGGCTTCCTTGGCCAGCGAGAACTCCAGGTTGGCGCGGCTGGTAAAGCGCAGGTAGCCTTCCGCGTAGCGGTCGGCGATGTCGCAGATCTTGCGTACCTTGTCCACGCTCATGGTGCGGGGCGATCCGGCGCGCACCACCCACAGCTTGTCGCCGCTTTCGGCGACATACACAAGCACGCCGGGTTTCACGAACTCGTGGTAGGCCCATGTGCCGTAGTTCTTCACCATCAAGGGATGCAGGTTCTGCTTGTAATCAGGCGCGCCGTTGTCGCGCGGGCCTTTTTTGCGTACTTTGGTTGTCGCGGTGGTCATCGTGGTTTCCCTCCTCACTCGGCCCGTTCCATGGCTTCGACCTCTTCACTGCGGACGGCGGGATTGTGTTTGGACTCTCCGCCGAACCGGCTTGGCGCCAGTTCCTCGAACTTGATGTAGGGGCTGGACGTGGGCGCGCGCACCATCTGCGGGTCAGGCTCCAGCCCGATGCCCTCCAGGAACGTGCCCAGGCCGACGCGGTTGATGAACTCGCCCACCCGCTCGTGGTCGTGGGCGTTGGAACCCCAGAAATCCCAGATGCGGTCCACCAGATCGGTGAGTTTCTGGTAGTCCTCCTCCGTCTCCATTTTCATGAAGGGGACCAGCACGGAGCCCATGGTGTCGCCGATCTTGAGCGTGCGCTTGCCGCCCAAGAGGATGGTGACGCCCTTGTCCTTGCCGGGGCGCAGCGCCTTGGGCATAACGTTGATGCAGTGCATGCAGCGGACGCAGTTGGGGTCGTCCACCGCTATCTTTTTGCCCTCCAGCTTGATGCAGTTGGTGGGGCAGCGGGTGATGACGTTGTCAATCACATACTGCTCGCCATGTTCTTTTACAAACTTGGCCGCCTCGTCCTGGTTGATCTGCATCGGGCCGCGCCAGGTGCCGATGATGGGCATGTCGGAGCGCTGCATGGAACAGGCGCAGTCGTTGGGGCAGCCGGAAAGCTTGAACTTGTATTTGTAGGGGAATTCGGGGCGGTGCAGTTGGGAGATGTAGGTGTTGGTCAGGTGCGTGGTCAGGCCCATGGTGTCAAAACAGGCCATGTCGCACCGGGCCTGGCCTACGCAGCAGGCCAGCGTGCGCAACGCGCCGCCGGAGCCGCCCAGGTCCCACCCGTTCTCGAACAACTCCTCGGCGCAGTCGAACGTGGTCTCGTTGTCCGTGCCCAGAAGCAGGATGTCGCCGGTCATGCCGTGCATCTGCATGATGCCCGCGCCGTGCTTGTCCCAAATGTCGCACAGGTTGCGAAGCGTCTTGGTGGAATACACCCACCCGGCGGGCGGGATGACGCGGATGGTGTGGAACTGGGCGATGGCGGGGTATTGTTGGGAAAGCTCGGAGTAGCGGGCGATGATCCCGCCGCCGTAGCCGTCAACGTTGAGTACCGTGCCCTGCCAGTAGTTCCATTTGTCCTTGTAGGACTGGTTGAGCTGCCCTAAAAGCTGGCCCACCGCCGGTTTGCGTTTGGAAAGTTCTTTAAGATCGGTGATGAAACTGGGCCAGGGACCCGACTCCAGTTCGTCCACCATGCCAGTATCTATCTTATCGGCCATAGCAAACCCCTTTCACAGCGTGGCATACCGTTTAGAAATCGTGGAATAAGCCGCCATGTTCCCTAAGATGCGGGTGTGAGATAGATGCGGCGCAAACAGAAAGAGATTCATTTTTTGTTAATAATCGTTTTCCGGCTCCCATGGTCTTAACACCATGTCACACCCGGCGCGGCGCTCATTTCAATCTTAACGCCGGTTCACCTCCGCCGCCTAACAAAATAAGCATAGCCGATGGTCTATGAGCTAATCGTACTGCCGCATACTGCGAGCGGCGCCACAGGGCCTTGAAATTGGTTGAACCGCTCGGTAGTGCGTCAGTTTGAATTATTTTTAGAAAAGCGTGCGGCAAGGTCCTTCGGCTTTGCCTCAGGACTTCAACAATAAGCGTGAGATGCCTTTACCGGCGCCCTGAGCGGAGCGAAGGGCCTTGCGGTTCAAATTTCAAATTGAGACACTACTAACCGCTCAATTAAATTTACACGGGGCGAAGCCACCGAATATAATGTTAAATCGCGCTTGCTAAGCCGCGTTGCTACTGACACCGTTAACCGACGGGATACGCCCGATGACTGACCGTTCGCGCCCCATCGTCATTTTCGAGGACGCGCACACCAAACAGCGCAACCTTAAGGGAACGCTGGAAAAGGACGGGTTTTCCGTTGTTTCCATCGAACGCGCGCCGGACATGCTCGCCAAGGCCGCCGCCGCCAAACCGGCCATCATCATCACCGACTTCGACGCGGACAAGGTCCATCCCCTCAAGGTCATCGAGGCGCTAAAGGCCAACGCCGCCTTCAAGGAGACGGAGATTTTCATCTACAGCGACTCCATAGACGTAAAGCAGGAGGTGGCGCTGCGCAAACTCAAAATCTCATCCTGGTTCATAAAGTCGGAAAAGTCCGCCGACCTTATCGGCGGTGTACGCACCCATTTTTCGTGGGATGAGATGTCCAAGGAGTACGACCCCTTCGCCGGAATGGAGGAGGAGGAACGCCGCGAACAGGTCCTCGACGAAGACGGCAACACGGTGGGGGAGGAGTTCCACGCCGCCCCCCGGACGAACGCTCCGCGCGCGCCGTCAGAGCTTGTGGATGTGATCGAGGTCACCAAGCCCAAGCCGCTTGAGGATAGCGAGTCGTTCAAGGAAATGTTCTCCGACTTCCAGGCGGGCATCGAAAAAAAGCTCGAAGGCGACGCCAACAGCGCGGAGAGTTTTTACAACCTGGGCGTGTCGTACCTTGGGATGGGCATGGACCAGCAGGCGCTCGAGCAGTTCGAGAAAATCGCCGGCGTCCCGGACTGGAAACAGCGCGCCACGCAAATGATCGGCGTTACCTGCCGCAAGCTGGGTGACCATAACCGCGCCATCGAGTCGTTCAAGGCCTGTTACCAGTCCACCGCCGACGAGTACGCCAAGCTTGATTTCCGCTACGAAATCGCCGATACCCTTATGACCATGGGTAAACTCAAGGAGGCGTACCAGATGTTCGCCACGGTGTTCAAGGCCGACAAGGATTTCAAGGACACCAAGGCAAAGCTGATCCAGATCAAAACAACCCTGGAATCCAAGAGCCAAGCCTGATGGTAGTCCTCAATTACGCGGCGCGCGAACTTACCGCCAAAATCGTGTATTACGGCCCCGGCCTGTGCGGTAAAACCACCAACCTTGAAATCATCCATGACAAAATGGATCCCTCCCGCCGCGGCCAGATGATGAGCATGGCCACGGAAACCGACCGGACGCTGTTTTTTGACCTTTTACCGGTGGATTTGGGCGAAATCGGCGGTTTTAAGATAAAAATACAGCTTTTCACCGTACCGGGTCAAACCTTCTACAACGCCACGCGCCGCCTTGTATTGCGCGGGGCCGACGGCATTGTGTTCGTCGCCGACAGCCAGGCCAAGCAACTGGCCGCCAACGTGGAAAGCATGGAAAACCTCAAGGAAAACCTGGGGGTTAACAATTTGGATTTCAATACCATACCCATGGTGATCCAGCTCAACAAGCAGGACTTGCCGCCGCTTACGTCCGACGCCGAGATGAACCTAGCCCTAAACCCGCGAAAGGTTCCCACCGTTAAAGCCGTCGCTTTCGAGGGTAGAGGGGTTTTTGAAACGTTTAAGGCCATTTCACAGGAGACCCTTAAAAGCCTGCGCGGAAAATTCGCCAAACCGGGCTCCGCTCCACCGCCCCCTTCAACGGCGCCCGCTCACGCGCCCGCCAGAACCGGCGACGCCGCTCGTGTAAAAATCACCTCCGCCAAGCAACATATTCCCGAAGCGGCGGCGGTCAGCTCCGAACAGGTGAAACGGGAAATGGGGATCGAATCCACCGGCGAGTTCAGCCGTGTGGCGTTAGCCTGGATGGAATTGGTCAAACATGGAGATTTGGACATGAATAAACCTGAAACCGTTGAACTGCTTACCGGAATACAAAGAAACCTGCTCACCATCATTGAAAACAACAAAAAAATGACCTCCCAATACGAAAGCCTGTACCGGCTCATGGAACGGCTCGCCAAAGAACTGAAATCCGGGGCGCGTCAGGAATAAAACGCCTTCCGGCGGCCCTTCATGCCGGGCGTCAAGGGTTTGACGAAAACCGGGATCGCCCGACCCTCTTATATTATTTCATTTCAATATGTTACTGGCAACCCTTCACTCCCAATCTTCTCTTGTATCCGGCATGTGTTTTGCTCCTCCAAATGGCGTAATATTGTTGTGTCATGGTTATGGTGGTCAGGAAACGTTCCGTTCGCGGGATCGCGTGCCTCATTGCGTTAGCCTCGTTCGCGCTGGGCTTTGCATACGCCCTGGGCGCGCCGGTTTCGCATGTGCAGCGGGTGAGCTTCTCCAAGGAAGAGGGGCGCACCCTGATGACGGTGATCACCGACGGAAGACCTGAAATCAAACTTACCCTCAACCGCGCGGCCAATGTCCTTACCGCGCGGATCAACGTGGCCGCCGGGGTGAACGTTCTGGCCGAGCCGGGCTATACGGACGACGTGATCCGCATGGTGGGTCTGCGGCGTGATAATGAAACGGGCGAAACGCTGTTGGACATCGCGTTCGCCAAGCCCACGGTCTCATACTTCCTCACCAGCGTGCCGGGCCAGCCGGGCGCGGTGGTGAATTTCCGCGCGCTCGACAAACCCGTCCGCGTCACCGGTATTGGACCGGAGGCGTTTACGCGGCGAAAACCGCCGGAATCCGCCGATGGCGCCGCTCCCGCCGCGCAGGTGGCGCAAGCCGCCCTTCCCGCGCCCTCCCCCGCTCCCGCCGTACCGGCCCCCGCGGCGCCGCCCGCTGAACCAGCCGCGCCCGCCTCCGCCGCGCCGGAAGCGCTGGTGGAAACGGCGCCCGCCCCCTTGCCCGTGGCGCCGCCCCCCGCGCCGGTGGTGGTGGATCCCCAACGGTTCGCCAAGGTGGATGAAGCGTATGGCAAGCTCCAGGACCAGGCGGGGCGCACGCAGTTCACGGTGTTCATGCAAAAGTACCGCCTGGAGCAATATGACGAAGCGGTCCGGCTGGCGGACGAGTTTTTGGCCCAATATCCCCAGTCGCTGTACCGTGAGCGGACCATGTATCTGCGCGCCGAGGCGCTGTACATTTTGTCGAAAAAGGATCAGGCGTACCTCCAGCAGGCGCTGGCGGCCTTTAACCAGGCCATCGCCGCCTTCCCGGACAGCCCCCGCGCGCAGCAGGCGATGATGCACAAGGCCAGCCTGTACGGCGACGTGGGCTTCAACATCGAGGCGCTGACGGAATACGGCGGCCTGCTGCGTCTGGCGCCGCAGGGCAAGTTCAACGTGGCCGCCATGTTCGCGCGGGCGCAGATTTACATCGCCCAGCAAAAGTTCCAACTGGCGTACAACGAGTTGGAGAAAATCCTGCTGCTGTACCCCAACCGGCGCGAGGTGCGCGACGTGAAATACCTCATCGCCGAATCGTATTTCGACCGGGGCCAGTACGAGGTGGCCGCCGCCATTTTCAACGAGGCGATCAAGCAATGGCCGACCTTCCCCAAAACCCATCCCGCCACGTTTTTGAAAATCGCGGAGACCAACTTCAAGCTGGGCGCCAAGCGCAAGGCGATGGAGGACTGGTTCTCCATCGTCAACCTGTTCCCCACCGCCATGGAGGGCCGCAAGGCGATGCTGCGCATCGGCGAGGTGTACGGAGAGTCCAATCAGCAAAAAGCCGCCGCCGCCACCTTCGAGCGGCTGATCCGCCAATACCCGAAAAACAACGAGGCGATCCTGGCGCGGCTGCGCCTGGCGTCGCTGGGGGTGGAGAATCCCGAACTGGTGAAGGACAGCGTCATCTTCGACTACCAGGCGTTCGCCGATCCCTTGGCCACGTTCGAGGAGGTCATCCGCAAGTATCCGGGCAAGGAGTACGCCCAGGAGGCGCTCAAGCGCAAGGGGCGCGCGCTGGCGATCCAGAAGCGGTACGTCGCCTCCATCATGGCGTTCAAGGAGCTTTTGCGCGAGTACCCCGCCGAGCGCATGTCCGGCGAGGTGTTCGACGCGGTGCGCCAGAATTTCCTGAAAATGATTGACACCTTCTACGCGCAGGAAGGCTTCTTCACGGTGCTGTTGACCTACTACAACAACTTCGACCCGTTCCTGCGCGGCATCGAGGATCCCCGCGTGCTGGTGATGATCGCCGACAGCTACCAGGCCATGACGCTGCACGACCGCGCCATCGAATATTACCGGCTCACCAGCCGCTTCGACGAACAGAACAACCTTTTGGAACGCACGGCCTTCTCCATCGCGCAGGCGACGTTGAGCAATAACGACTACGCCGGGGCGGAGCGCCTGCTGCGCCGCTTCCTGCGCCAGTTCCCCAACGCGCCGCAGACCGGCGACGCGCGCCATCTGTTGGGCGACGCCCTGTACCGGCTCGAACGGCCCGCCGAGGCCGCCACCGAATGGCGCATCGCGGTGGAACGCGACCCGCGGAACCCGCGCGCGCCGCTTTCCGCCTATTACCTTGGGCTGGCCTACAAAGAGGCGCGCCAGTACGCGCTGGCGTTCGACGCCTTCAACCGCGCCATTGACTCGTGGCGCCCCTCGGTGCTCACCGGCGGGGAGCCGGCCTATTTCATTGACAGCCACTACCAGCTCGCCGAGACGGCCTACCTGGACGGCGATTTCCCCGGCGCCATCCGCCTGGCCGGTCAGGCCGCCGCCCGTTACCCGGAGAACGCGCGCAACCCGTGGATGGAGTACATCGTATCCTCCAGCTACGAGCGGGTGAACAAGGACGACCAGGCCCTGGCCAGCCTCAAGGACATCTCCGAGCGCTACGCCCAGACCACCATCGGCAAAGTGGCCGCCGCCAAGCTTTCCCATTCCGAGTGGAAGCGCAAAAACCAGGCGATCATCTACGACTGACCTCCCCGATGAGCGCAAATCCGGGGGACATTGAATCGCTGCGCCGGGCGCTGTCCCGGCTCGAAACCTCCACCGGCGCGCTTACCCGCGCCTATGCGGCGTTGACCGCGGAGGCGGCGCGCCTGTCCACCGAACTCGAGGAGAGCCACCGGTTCCTTTCCGGCGTCATGGAAAGCCTGCCCTGCGCCGTGGTGGTGACCGGCGCGCGGGGCGCCGTTGAACTGGTGAACGCCGAGGCGCGCGAATTGGGCGCGGACGACGCGGCGCTGGTCCGCGCGGCGGCGGCGGAGCTTTCCGGCAGGCCCGGCGGCGCGCGCCTGTTGCGCGCCGTGGGGGGACGGACGCTTTCGCTGGCCGTGCGCCCCGCCCCCGGCGGGCGGACGATCATGACGGCGGAGGATGTGACCGAACTTGAACGGCTGCGGGCCGGAGCGCGCCGCGCGGAACGGCTCGCCGGAGCGGGCGGGCTGGCCGCCGCCATGGCCCATGAAATCCGCAATCCGCTGGGAGGGATGGAAATATTCATTTCGCTTCTGCGCCGCGAACTGGCGGACGACGCGGATACGCTGGCGATGCTCGGCCATGTGGCTTCCGGCGCGCAGGCGATCAACCATGTCATCACCAACGTGCTGATGTTCACGGGCGAACCGCGCCCCGCCTTCGAGCGGTTCGACGCGCGCAGGCTGTTGCGGGAGATTTTCGAGTTCGCCCATGGGATTTTTGAGAAAAACCGGGTGGCGCCGCGCCTTGCGCCGCCGGAAGGGCCGCTGTTCGTTCACGCCGATCCGGGCATGGTACGGCAGGTGATCCTCAACATGATCCACAACGCCGTGGCCGCGCAGCCGGAAGGGGGATTTTTCGAGGCGTCCGTCACCCAAACGGGCGGGCGCGTGGAATTCCGCTTCGCTGACGGCGGGCCGGGGGTCGGGGCGGACATCCGGGAACGGATATTCGACCCCTTTTTCACGACAAAAGATTCCGGCGCGGGTCTTGGATTGAGTATAGTAAACCAGATAGCGCGCGCCCATGGAGGTTTCGCGGACCTTGTGGATTCCGCCGGGCCGGGCGCCGTGTTTGTATTCTCGATTCCGTCGAGGGGCGAGTGACCGTCGAGCCGAAAAAAATCCTCGTGGTGGACGACGAGGAATCCATGCGTATCGCGCTTTCAGAGGCGCTGTCGCGCTCCGGCCACGCCGTCATCACCGCCGCCGACGGGCTGGAAGGCGCGCGCCGGTTCGAGGAGGAAGCGCCGGGCCTGGTCATCGCCGACGTGCGGATGCCGCGCCTGTCAGGGCTGGAACTGCTCAAACGGGTGCGCGAAAAGTCGCCCGGGGCGCCTTTCGTCCTCATCACCGCCTACGGCTCCGTGGACGACGCGGTGGAAGCCATGAAAATGGGCGCCACGGACTACCTGCTCAAACCGTTCTCCGCCGATACGCTCGATCAACTGCTCAACCGGGTCTTCGAAAACGGCGCGCCTTCCCCCGCCGCGCCCGCGCGCAAACCCGCGCCGGAACGCGCCGCGCCGACCCGTGAAATCGTCACCGGCGACGAGTCCATGCGCCGCGTTCTGGCCGTCGCCCTCAAGGTGGCGCGCAGCAAATCCACCGTGCTTATCCATGGCGAATCGGGAACCGGCAAGGAACTGGTGGCGCGTTACCTCCATGAAAGCTCGGATAGGCGCGACGGCCCCTTTGTGGCGGTCAACTGCGCCGCGCTGCCGGAAACGCTGCTGGAGTCGGAACTGTTCGGCCATGAAAAAGGCTCGTTCACCGGCGCCATCGCGCGCAAGGCCGGCAAATTCGAGTTGGCCCACAAGGGCACCATCCTCCTCGACGAGGTGACGGAGATGACCCCGCAGTTGCAGGCCAAGCTGCTGCGCGTGCTGCAGGAGGAGGAGATTGACCGCGTGGGCGGCGCAGCGCCGGTGCCCATTGACATCCGCGTGGTGGCCACGACCAACCGCGACATCCAGCAGCCGGTGGCCGAGGGCAAATTCCGCGAGGACCTCTACTTCCGCCTCAACGTCATCCCCCTGCGCCTGCCGCCGTTGCGGGAACGCTCCGGCGACGTGCTGCTGCTGGCGCGCCATTTCGTGGCCAAGTTCGCCGCCGCGCTGGGAAAAAAGGTAGAGGGATTCACCCCGGAGGCGGGGGCGGCGGTCGTTTCCAACCCGTGGAAGGGCAATGTGCGCGAGTTGGAAAACGTCATCGAGCGCGCCACGCTCTTGTGTTCCGGCGAATTGATTGACGTGGAGGACTTGATGCTGGCGCCCTCCCCCGCCGCGCCCGCGCGGCCCGCCGCCGGTGAAGCGGTGGCGCCCGGCGTCACCGTGGCGGAAATGGAGCGCCGGCTGATCTTCACCACGCTGGACGCCACCGGCGGCAACCGCACCCGCGCCGCGGAGATGCTGGGGCTTTCCATCCGCACGCTGCGCAACAAACTGCACGAGTACCGCGCCACCCACGGCCTGCCGCCCGGCGGTGAGGAAGAGTGACAACTTTTTGTGGAGGCGGCCAGTCCGCCGCCGCATGAACAACCGCGCCTTTTGGGCATGACCAAACTTTCGCTGTTCGACTACCACTTGCCGGAGGCGCTGATCGCCCAGCGGCCCGCGCCCAAACGCGACGACAGCCGCCTGATGCGGCTCACGCGCGGCGCCGGCGCCATAAGCCATCACCGGTTCGGCGCCTTGCAGGATTTGTTGCGCCCCGGCGATGTTTTGGTGGTCAACGACACGAAGGTGTTCTGGGCGCGGCTGCGCGGAACGCGCCGCAGCGGCGGCGCGGTGGAGCTTTTGCTGGTGCGCGACCTGGGCGGCGGCGCGTGGGAGGCGATGATCCGCGGGGTGTTCGCGCGCGAGCCAGGCTCGTGCGCCGCGCCCACGGCGGGGCTGCATTTCACCGAGACGCTGCTGGAAACAATCCGCGCGCGCGGCGTGGAAGTGGCGTCCGTCACGCTGCACGTGGGGCCGGGCACGTTCAAGCCGGTGACGGCGGAACAGGTCGAGGATCATGTCATGGACGCGGAGCCGTACCTGGTGGATGAAACGGCGGCGCGGGCGGTCAACGCGGCGAAGGAGGAAGGGCGGCGCGTGGTGGCCGTGGGAACCACGGTGACGCGGACGCTGGAAAGCGCGGCGGACGAACGGGGCCGCCTACGCCCCGGCGCGGGGGAAACCCGGTTGTTCATCACGCCCGGATACACGTTCCGCGCGGTGGACGCCATGGTGACCAACTTTCACCTGCCCCGTTCCACCTTGCTGATGCTGGTATGCGCCTTCGCGGGGCGCGATCACGCGATGCGCGCGTATGAGGAAGCGGTGCGGATGGAATACCGTTTTTACAGCTACGGCGACGCGATGTTCATCGAGTGACGGCGCTCACCGGTACACCTGCTTCCGGTGTCCGATACGGACAACGAGAATCACCAGCGCCGCGTCCCGTATCTGGCAGATCACGCGGTAATCGCCCACGCGGTAGCGCCAAAGCCTGTCGAACCTGGAGCCTTTAAGCGGTTCGCCATGATGGCGGGGATCGCTGGAGACGGCGACGCGCTCCACAAGG
>JACQZB010000042.1 GCA_016207925.1 Nitrospinota bacterium | reverse complement strand
GAACACCCGGCCTTGCAGGTTCAGCACGCCCACCTTGACGTCCCCGCGCGAGGTGAACACCCCCGCGCCCTTGCCCGGCGCGGCTTCCGGGAAGTTGGCCGGACGCAACAGGCGCGGCTCGCGCGGCAGCAGGTCCAGCGCTTCCTTTTTATCCCACACGTGGTTGCCGGTGGTCAGCGCGTCCACCCCCAGCTTGAACATCTCCTCCACCGTGTCGCGCGTGAAGCCGAACCCGCCCGCCAAGTTCTCCGCGTTGGCCAGCACGAAGTCCGCCTTGGTGTTGGTGACAATCGCGTTAAGGCCCACGGAGAGCGACCGGCGCCCCACGCGGCCCACCACGTCGCCGATGGCCAGGATTTTCATGGGCGGCCTAGCGCGCCGTTTCGGTGACGCGCGTCTCGCGGATCACCGTCACCTTGATCTCGCCCGGATACGCCAGTTCGCTTTCGATCTTCTTGGCGATGTCCTTGGCCAGGAAGTAGGCCTCCGCGTCGCGCACCTCCTCCGGCTGCACCACCACGCGCACCTCGCGCCCCGCCTGGATGGCGTAGGTTTTCTCCACGCCCTTGAAACTGTCGCCGATCTCCTCGAGCTTCTGCATCCGGTTAATGTAGGTCTGCAGCATCTCGCGCCGCGCGCCGGGCCGGCTGGCCGAAAGCGCGTCGCCGGCGGCCACCAGCACCGCGATCACCGACTCCGCGGGCGTGTCCTCGTGGTGGCTGGCGATGGAGTTGATGACAATCGCCGGCTCGTTGTACTTGCGGGCCAACTCCGCCCCCAACTGGGTGTGGCTGCCCTCCATGGTCTGGTCCACCGCTTTGCCCAGGTCGTGCAGCAGCCCCGCGCGGCGCGCCATTTTCACGTTCTGGCCAAGCTCGGCGGCCATGATGCCGCACAGGTAGCCCACCTCCACCGAGTGCGCCAGCACGTTCTGCGAATAGCTGGTGCGGTAGCGCAGGCGGCCCAGCAGCTTGACGATCTCCGGATGCACCCCGTCCAGCCCCAGCTCGAAACAGACCCGTTCGCCGTCCTTTTTCATCTGCGCGTTGATCTCGCGCGTCACCTTGTCCACCGTGTCCTCGATCCGGCCCGGATGGATGCGCCCGTCGCCGATCAGGCGCAGCAGCGTCTGGCGCGCGCTCTCGCGCTTGACCATGTCGAAGGAGGAAAGGATGACGTCGTTGGGGGTGTCGCCAATCATCAGATCCACCCCGGTGGCCTCCTCTAGCGCGCGGATGTTGCGCCCCTCGCGGCCGATGATGCGCCCCTTCATCTCGTCGTTGGGCAGGTCCACCACGCTGACCGTGTTCTCCGCCACGAAATCGCTGGCGGTGCGCTGGATGGCCTGGGCGATGATGTAGCGCGCCTTCTCCAAAGCGCCGGAGCGCGTCTCCTCCTCCATGCGGCGCACGAGGGCCGCGGACTCGAACCGCGCCGTCTCCATCATTTTCATCTTAAGCTCTTCCACCGCCTGCTCGCGCGTCATGCCGGCGATGGCCTGCAACTGCCCGGTCTGCTGTTCGACAAGCTCATCGAGCCGGGCGTTCTGGGCCTCCAGTTGCTGCTCCAGGGCGGTCACGCGGCTCTCCCGCTTTGCCAGGCTGTTTTCACTGGCTTCCACCTGGCCCATCTTCTTGTCGAGTATCCGCTCGCGCTGGTGCAGCCGCCGCTCGAACGCCTCGATCTCCCGTTTCTTGGCCTCTATCTTGCCCTCGAAGTCCTGCTGCGCCAGCAGGCTGGACTCCTTGGCGGCGACGCGCGCCTCCTTGACGATGGTTTCCGCCGCCTTGCGCGCCTGCTCCAGCGCCGCGCGCGACTCCTCGGCGATCTTGGCGGATTTGCTCGACGCCATGAACACCTGCGCCGTCCAGCCCGCGGCCGCGCCGATCACCACCGCCACCGCGCCAACTATAATGAATTCCATGCCGTTCTACCCCCAAACAAAGGGTTCTCCCAAGCGGACGGATGGCTCCCGCGGAGCTCCGCCGCGACTTACAAATATCGCCGCGCGGCCATGGCGCGGCGTTTTCTACCAATCTCCTGTGGCTCCCCCATGCGGACGCCAACACCGGCGACAGGCCGCCCATGCCCACGCGCGCCATAACGCCCGCGAACACGCCGCCCGCCGCCAACCAAACGCCCGCCCACGCGAATATCATCGTACCCATGTCGAACCGGCCGATGCCTGTTACCTTAAAAAAATCCCCCGCGCTGCGCCGGTGGAGAGACTTTTTTTGAACCTGGTAAACCAGGTGGCCCCCATTCAACGGTCATCAGGCTTTCCGGAATCACTCCCGGATCTGCGCAACAGACCGTTGGAAACGGCGACCGTTCTTTACGTATCGCTCAAAAAATCATCTCCCCGTATCGAACGCGGCAGGGGATCCAGTAAACCCCTGGGAAGTCGAAACCTCCCGTATCTCAACTATTTGTATATCACATTTGGCCAGCGCCTTCAAGGGGTAATCATCTCCGGCGCCCCCGTGAGGATAAAAAAATGACCGGTTCCAGGTGGGGATCTGAAACCGGTCGAGCATCGCCGCCCCCAGGGGATGGAGGCGAAACTTAGTCTTTGGCCTTCAAAGGGGTGGTCTTACATAACCGCTCAAAGAACGGTCATTACAGGTGGTGGTCAGTACAGTGGTGGTCTTGGTCCGGCCAAAGATCCAAGCGGATGCCGTTGTGAACCCCGCCCCGCGCGAACGGGACGGCGCGTTCATATCGGACGCTGACGCGCCCCCGAACGCCTTATATATCGCCATGGGCTTCCCCTGCGCCTCACTTGATCCCGATGTCAAGCTGCTTTTCCTCGTAGCGTTTGAGCAATTGCTCGATGGCCTCGCGGAACAGAACCGCCTTGGTCACCTTCAGCTCTTTGGCTACCCTGTTAAGCTGGTCAATCTGCCTCTGAAAAAGATGCGTCGTAACAGGAACCTTCTTATGCGATTCTTCTTGAGCCATCGTATGTATTAATACAATAAAATGATTTCATTCGCTTCCAAAGTATTTTGGCATATTGAAATAATTTGTCAAGACTTTTTTTTCTTAAATCTTGCATCGGCCCGAATATCGTTTTATTGTTAGTTATGCAATGTTTTACGTTTAGGAAGGATCAAAGTAAGTGACCAGGAAAATCCGCCATACCATCTACTACACCCTCATCATCGTTTCCCTGATCTCCATCGGCGCGGTGATGGGCGCGCATTTCAGAGACAAGGTTGACCCCGTGGGGGTGATCGAGGCCAGCGCCCAAGGCGACGCCTCGCTGGATCCCGCCGCCAACCGGTTCGCCAAAATCGCCCGCGACCTGACCCCGGCGGTGGTGAACATATCTTCCCGGCAGAAAGCCCCCGATCGCGGCAAGCGCGGGCAGAATCCCTTCGAGTGGTACTACCCCTTCCCCGGCCCGGAGATGCCCGGCGGGCAGGAACGCCAGAGCTTGGGTTCCGGATTCGTGGTGGAGGCCGACGGCTACATCCTCACCAATAACCACGTGGTCGAACAGTCCGACGAGATCATCGTCACCTTCGGCGACGGGCACAACGGCGACACGGAAAAAGAGTACGAGGCCAAGGTGATCGGCGCCGATCCCAAGACCGACATCGCGCTTATCAAGATCGAGCCGGGCCGCAAGCTGCCCACGGTGAAGCTGGGCGATTCGGACCGCCTGCAGGTGGGCGAATGGGTGATGGCCGTCGGCAACCCGTTCGGTTTTTCGCAGTCGGTGACGGTGGGCGTGGTGTCGGCCAAGGGCCGGTTCATCGGCGCGGGGCCGTATGACGACTTCATCCAGACCGACGCCTCGATCAACCCCGGCAATTCCGGCGGTCCGCTGGCCAACATCAGCGGTGAAGTGGTGGGGATCAACTCCGCCATATACACCGGGGGCCGCTCGGCGGGGAACATCGGCATCGGGTTCGCCGTGCCGGTCAACCTGGTCAAGGCGATCTACGCCGACCTTAAGAAGGGCAAGATCGAACGCGGCTGGCTGGGTGTACGCATCCAGCCGATCACCGGCGATCTGGCGTCCGCCCTGGGCCTTAAAAGCGTGGAAGGCGCGCTGGTGGCGCTGGTCATGGAGGGTTCGCCCGCGGAGAAAGCGGGCTTCGCCCGCGGCGACGTGATTGTGGAGTTCAACGGCCAGCCCATCCCCAATTCCGAGACGCTGCCCCGCGTGGTGGCGTCCGTCAAGCCGGGGGTGGAAGTGAAGGTGAAGGTGATCCGCAAGGGGAACACGCAGATAATCGCCCTCAAGCTTGGCGTGATGCCCGACGAACCTGATATGGAGGCCGCGGCGCCAAAGCCAAGCGAAGATCTTTTGGGCATGACGGTGGAAACCATCACGCCGCATCTGGCGCGGCGCCTGGAGTTGGACCGCGTCAAGGGCGTGGTGGTCACCGGCGTGGCGCCCTACAGCCCGGCCTCGCGCGCGGGCTTCCGTCCGGGCGACGTGATCATCGAGGTCAACCAGATGGAGGTCGCCTCGCTCGAAGAGTTCGAGAACCAGCTCGCGGGCGTCAAGCCGGGGCAGACGGCGCTGTTCGTCATCCAGCGCGGGGGCAACACGCAGTACATGACCCTGACGGTACCCGAAGGGGAATGAAAGGCCCGGCAACCGCGTTGGGCGCGCGGATGGCGGTTCTCGCCGCCGCCGCGCTGGCGCTGGCGGCGCCGGACAGCCCGCGGGCCGCCGAGCGGCGAACGCCGGTGGTGGCGGCGGTGGAGCAGGTGTCGCCCGCCGTGGTCAACATCAACACCTCGATCCGCGAGGCGGTCAACCCCTTCCGGGGGCGCAGCCCGATGGCGGAATTTTTCGGCGGCGCCATGCCCCCGGCCCTCAAGGAGCGCGAATCGCTCGGCTCCGGCGTCGTGATCCGGCCCGAAGGGTACATCCTCACCAACAACCATGTCATAGACGGCGCCTCGGAAATCCGCGTGACGCTGGCCGACGAGCGCGAGTACCCCGCCGAAGTGGTGGGGGTGGACGCGCGCAACGACCTGGCGGTGATTAAAGTGGAAGCGGACAGCCCCCTGCCCGCGGCCCACATGGGCAAAAGCGACGACCTGATGATTGGCGAAACGGTCATCGCCATCGGCAACCCCTTCGGCCTTTCCCATACGGTCACCACGGGGGTGGTCTCCGCCGTGGGGCGGAACATAAAAACCGACAGCGGCAAGATGTTCGTGGACTTCATCCAGCTTGACGCTTCGATAAATCCCGGCAACTCCGGCGGCCCATTGCTCAACGTCAACGGCGAGGTCATCGGCATCACCACGGCCATTTACGCCGCCGCCGAGGGGATCGGGTTCGCCATCCCCATTGACCGGGCGCGGCGGATCATGGACGACCTGATCGCCTACGGCAAGGTGACGCGCGGCTACACCGGCTTTTTCGTGGACGACCCGGACCCCGCGCTGCGCCAGAAGTTGGGGTGGAAGGAAAAGGGGGGCGTACTGGTCACCAAGGTGCTCGGCGGCGGCCCGGCGCAACGGGCGGGACTGCGGCCCGGCGACATCATCCACAGCGTCAACGGACGTAAAACCATGGGAGCGCGCAGTTTCGACCAGCGCATGGCCTCGTTCACCAGCCACGACAAAATTGAGCTGGGCGTTTTCACCGAGAATGACAGGAAAACCGTGACCCTCACCCCCGCCAAGATTGATCCGGCCACCGCCAACCGCATCGCCTCGCTGTGGCTGGGCGTTGAAGTGGCTCCGCTCACCGAAGCGGAAGCCAAACGGCTGCGGCTGGCCACCACGCGCGGCATGGTCATCACCAAGGTGGATCCGTACAGCGAACTGGCCGAGGTCGGGGTGGAGACGGGCGACGTAATCCGCAAGATCAACAACACCGCCACCGACGGCATGGAGGGCTTCATGGACGCCATGCTCGAGGGCCAATATTCCGCCTCCGCGCTGGTGTACATCCAGCGGGGCGGCTATGTGTACAAGATCACCATCGGCGGCTGACCTGCCCTTTTTCTCCTAAAGCTTCCCGCTTCCCTGCCCGAAAAGGTAGGCGTATTCGGGAGGTAGAACCGTTTCATGACCGCAATTTCCGCCGTGGCGCCAAATCAGCTTCGCTGGGAACCACGGTTCAATCAGTCCCCCGCCACTCCCGTGGGTCAAGCCTTTACCGCGCCCCCGCAACCATCTGAAACACCGGCTCCGGCGGCGGGTGGCCAAACCGCGTTGTTCGGCCATGTGTCCTTGAGCCTGTACTACGGTGTCGAGGAAAGCCTGACACGGCAGGGTGTGGTGAATACCGCCGATGGCGGCCAAGCCAGTGTCCGGCAGGAGCTGTACCGCCGGTTCGAGGCCGGGCTGAACCTGGATTTTTCGTTCCTTAAAGTTTTTGAAGGGGCCGAGGCCAAAATGGCCTCGCTCGACCCCTCGGTGTTCGCCAAATGGTCCCAAACGGCATCGGACCTGATGAATCTCGAGGAAAAGGATTTCGAGGAATTCGTCAAGGCCACCGATGAGCTGTTCAACGAGATTGAAAAGGCGCTGGGCATGGGGCCGGACGGGCTGGACCATATCGCCGGTTTCTTTTCCAGCGAAGTGGACAATTTTCTTAACGATGTGCGGGCCAACACCGAATATTTCAAAGATAATCCCTTGGGAGAGGGCAAAGACATGGGGCTTGGCATCCCCGCCTTGCTGGAGCGGGCCAAGGAGGGCATCCCGGACCGGCTGCGCGAATTTTTGGATGGTCAAATGGCGCAAATCGCCCAAAGCGGGCAGGAGCAAAACGGCGCGCTGTTTGAGTTGCTCAAGCAGTTAAAGGAGCGGCTTGATGAGTGGATCGCGGGATTAAAGGAAGGGAAAAAGGACGAAACGCCGCCGCCCGCGCCGGAGAAAGCGGCGCCTCAACCTATGAGGGAATATTCTTTCCAGATGAGTTTTGAAAGTGTCTCCGTCACCCGCGCCGTGATCGAGTATCTTAACGAGGCCGCGTCACCAGATACACCCGCCGCGCCGCTGGACGTGACGGCGTAACAGCGCGCTTACGCCCTACCGCTTCTGCCTCCAAAAATGCGCCACCGGGCCGTGCCCCTTGCCCAACGGTTCCGCCGCCGCCACCGCGCCCGCGATGTACTCCTTGGCCGCCGCCACCGCGTCGAACAGCGTCATGCCTTTGGCCAGCCCGGCGGCGATGGCGGCGGAAAAGGCGCACCCGGTGCCGTGGGTGTTCGGGGTAGGGACGCGGCGGCTGACAAAAGCGTGGAACACGGCGCCGTCATAATACAGGTCGGTCAATTCATCCCCTTCCATGTGGCCGCCCTTGATAACCACGGCGCCCGGGCCGAGCCGGATAATCCTTCGCGCGGCCTCTTCCATGTCCGCGCGCGTGGCCACGGCCATGCCCGCCAGCGCCGCGGCCTCCGGAATATTGGGGGTCGCCACCAGCGCCAACGGCAGCAACGATGCCTTCAGCGCCGCCACCGCGTCCTCATGCAGCAACGCATCGCCGCTTTTGGCGATCATGACGGGATCCACCACCAGGGGCAGGCTTTTTCCTGCCAGCGCGCCGGCCACCGCCTCCACGATGTCCGCCCCGTACAACATGCCCGTCTTGACGGCGGCCACGGGCAGATCGTCGAGCACGGTGTTGATCTGCAACGTGACGAAGGGCGCGGGGATCGCGTGGACGCCGGTCACGGCGATGGTGTTCTGCGCGGTGAGCGCGGTGATGGCGCTGGCGCCGTACACGCCCAGGGCGGCGAAGGTGTTAAGGTCGCCCTGGATGGTGAGGGTGGACAAACTTATTTTTCCTACCCCCTCACCGGCGCTAAAGCGCCACCTCTCCCCCCGGGGAGAGGTGAAAAATGTCGGGGCGCCGTTCCGGATAAGTTATGCAAACTTTTCATTACGGGGCCACGCCCCCGTGAAGTGGCGTAGAATGCGGCCATCGGAGGAGGGGGGGTATGCCGCGGGTTTTCTCGGAGCTTGCGTATCACGTGGCGCTGCTGCCCAAGGTGGAGCCGCCCCTGACCGCGGCGATGACGGACTTCGCCGCCGAAGCGTTGCGCCTGGAGCTTCGCAAACTCAACGTGGAGCTTGAAGGCCACCTGTTCACCGACAGCCATCATGTGTTCACGGTCAGCGCGCCGCCGGACGTGGCGCCAGTGATCATCGCCCATACGGCGCGCCAGGGGGTGTCCGCGGCGCTCAAGGGTAAATTCGGGGAACTTGAAGGATGGGGCGAGGTGTACCACGACCGGGTTTTTGTCAAAACGGGCGAACCGTTCTCAACGGATCAGATCGAGGAATTCATCACCCTGTCGCTGGAAGGGCTGTAAGGGGTTCAGGCCCAGCCGCGCAGTTTGTAATACCCAATGGCGGCAAACTCGCGCAGTATCTCGATTTCCTTGATCGCGGAGGTCCAGAACCAGTAGCGCCAGTATTTCCCCTCGCCCAGGTATTCCACGGAAACCGCGGGGGAGGAGGGCGCGGCGTACAGGCGGGCGAACCCGCTGTTGGCGAAGGTCATCAGCGAGCGGCGCACGTGGGTCGGCGAGGTGACGATAAGGTACTTGTCCTTCGCCGGGTCGCCGTAGCCGGCCTGCTTGATATACAGGGCGTGCTCGGCGGTGTTGGTGGCCCTGGTTTCCAGCAGCACCGCCTCGCCCGGCACGCCGCGCAAGGCCAACTCGCGCGCGATAGTGCCCAAGGTGGAGCGTTCCACGGTGGCTTCGGTGGCGTGGGAGATGATGATCTTCGCGCGCGGGTTCTTGCGCCACTCCTCGGCGGCGCGGTAGGTCCGCATCAGCATGATGGCGTTGGGGATCGGGCCAGCGGGCAGCAACAGGATGTAATCGCAATCCGGCGCGTAGGGGGCGGTGGCCAGCCAACGTTCGCCATGCTGGTACAACCCCGTCCAGGCGACGGTCAGGAACACCGCCGCGCCCGCGCCCAACGTCAATAGCGCCCCCCGGGCAAGGCGCGCCGCCTTGCTTAAAATCCGGCCAAGGCTCGACATGGGCTGTTCTCCTGATGACCCTGTTTCGCGGGTTTTGCGATGCGGCATCAAGAGTATATAATTAAGCGCTTTATCGGCCAACCCTTAAAACGCATGGGAGCGGGATGAAAACAGCGTTTATCACCGGCGTCACCGGCCAGGACGGTTCCTACTTGGCCGAACTGCTTATCGCCAAGGGGTACGAGGTCCACGGG
>JACQZB010000006.1 GCA_016207925.1 Nitrospinota bacterium | reverse complement strand
TGGTGACCCCCACGGTGTAAGGGACGTGAAGGTATTCCGCGAAGCGCTTCTCGAACTCCGCCACATTGTCGCCGGTGGAAATGAACAGCCCCCGCAGAGTCTGGTCCAGCTCCTTGCGTTCCGCCGCGGTAATGTTGTGACGGAAAAAATCAACCTTCATGACGCTGTTACACTCTCCTGTCCGGGCATGTAGCTGTTTAGATTACTCCCGCCGCCATGTGTTAGGCAAGCGTTTCGGGACGCGGGTAGTGCGTTAGTTTGAATTATTTTTGGAAAAGCGTGTTGCAAGGTCCTTCGGCTTTGCCTCAGGACTTCAACAATAAGCGTGAGATGCCTTTACCGGCGCCCTGATCGGAGCGAAGGGCCTTGCGGTTCAGATTTTAAATTGAGACATTACCGGGACGCGGGACGCCGCGGATCACACAAACCGGAACCCGCACCCGGCGATGTCGTCCGGCTCCAGCGGGTACCGGTGGCAGATGAGCGGCTTCAAGCCGGGTGTGGAATGCAGGGCGCAGGTGTTGTCCGGACGCAGCTTGTCGCACGGCAGCTCGAGTTCGATAAGCGCCGCGTCCCGCTCGGCGTCTATTTGCGTGATGCTCGCCTTGCGGAAGGAGTAGTAAGCCCGCGCCTCCTCCAGCGAGCCGTGCTGGGCGGCGATGTGGCTCAATACGCCCGTGATCCGCATGGTCTTGCAGCATTCGCCGCACATGCGGCATTCCCCCACGCGCTGCATGGCTATAACAGCTCCCGCAACTCGTCGAACCGCCCGATCATCATCTCCGGCCCCGCGCCGCGCAATTCCTCGATCCCCCGGAACCCGTAGGTCACCGCGATGGGCAAGGCCCCCGCGTTGCGCGCCGTCCGCACGTCCACCGCCGAGTCGCCCACGTACACCATCCGCGCCGTGGCGCCGCCGTAAAGCCGGGCGATCTCCCGCAGCGCGGCGGGATCCGGTTTTTTCACCGGCAACGTGTCGCCGCCGAACACCGCCCGCCCAAAGTAAGGGCGCATCCCCAACTCGTCCACGATCCGCTGGGTGTAGCGCTCCGGCTTGTTGGACACCAGCCCCATGCGGTACCGCCCATTAAGGTAGGCCAGCGTTTCGGCCACGCCGGGGAACATCACGGTATGGTCCAACAGGTGGTCCCAATAGCGCCCGCGGAACAGCTCCAGGATTTCCGGCTCGCGCTCCGCGTGGCCGGCGGCCTGCGCCGCGCGCGTGATCAGCGGCCCCACGCCGTTGCCCACAAACTCGCCGATCAGCTCCATCGGCAGGGGGTCGTACCCGAACCGCCCAAACGTCCAGTTGAGCGCATTGGCGATATCGGTCTTGGAGTCTATCAGCGTGCCGTCCAGGTCGAAGACGGCGATGTCAACGTCCAGCGTGGGCGGCATCGTCCCCCGCGGCTACAGCGACAGGTCCCACTGCAGGACAAGCTTGTTCTGCGCGTCGAACTCCGTCCCATCGGCCCGCGCGCGCGACGCGGCGGGTGAAAGGTCAAACTGCGCCTCCAGCCCGATGGAAAGGTTCTGCGCCGGACGCACGTTCACGCGCCATTGCAGCAGCGAGGCGTCGTTCCCCCCCAGGCGCGACGTGATCCCGTCCACCGCCTGGCCGTACTCGTCATGGCGCGTCAGGCCATAGGCCACGCCCGTCTCGAACCACGCGTTGACGAACCATATCGCCTCCAGCGAAAAGGCGGAACGGTTGATGGTCTCCTGATGCAGCGCGCGCGCGCCGCCGTCAATGGCGCGGTCATCCAGCGTAAAACTGGTCCGGTCATAGGTGGCGTACACGCCGAAGTAGGGATGCAGGTAGCGCGCGGAGAGTATGAACTCCTGCGTGTTCTCGTCGGGCTGGGCGCGGTTGGCGGGGAACACCAGCGTCTCGCCGGCGGCGGTGGTCACCGTCTGGTCCAGCTTGCCGGACTTGTTCGCCCAGTAGCGCAGCGACACGGCCAGCTTGTCAATGTCGGCGCGGCCCATGATGGTGTAGGCCAGGTCATGGTCGTCCTGGCCCGACCCGGTGATCCGCGAGCCGGTATATACGGCGCCCTCATAGGTGAACGGGCCGTACGAAGGCCGCCCGTAAATCCGCAGCCCCGTGTCATGCGCCGCGGCGGAAAGCCCCACCGGGCCGCCCGCGTTGTTGTAGGGCGAGCCGTGCAACGCCACCAGCGGCGCGCCGAACCACTCCCGCCCGGTCGAAACCACCTCGTAATCCACCACCCGCATGGCGCCCACGTCAATGTTGATAAGCCCCGGCCCGAACCAGTTGACGAACCGCAGGTAGCCCTCCTCCACATCCTCCTTGCCCCAGGCCAAATCCAGCCAATAGGCGATATTGGGCGCCGCCGTGCCGCCGACTTGCAGCGACACCGCGTTGCCCTCCACGCAGCAGAAAAATTTGTTCTCCTGCGCGCCCGTTTGCCCTTCCCCCGGCTGGATCAGCGCCAAACCGCCTTGCAGCCGGAACGAAATGGGCGGGTTGGCCGGCGCGACATCAAGGAACAACCCCTCGCCGGGCGAAAGCTTGGCCGTGTCGCCCCCATCCTCTGAATCGGGCAACTGGTAGCCGTTGACCTTGAACTTGTGGCCCGCGTCGTTAAGCTGCGGCCAGGGTTTGTGGCACAGCGAGCAGGGCGCCTGGTATTTTTTGGAGAACGCCGGGATGGCCCAGGCGTCCGCGGCGGCGAACTGGATAGCGATGGCGGCGATAATAATCAACAAGCGCGGCATGGATGACCTCTTGGATCGGAGCGATTAAAGCGGAACCGTACCACGCCCCCTCTCAAGGCGTCAAGGGAGGGGAACGCCGCCGGATTCCTGCGTTTGGTACGCCGCCAAACGTTCCCGGTACCATTGGTAAGCTTCCGGGTGACGCTCTTTGAGCGGTTGAAGATACAACCCCAGCTCTTTTGGTTCTACGGGTTTCCAGCCGTGAAGCGGCTCTAGTTTGGACTGCTCCACCCGGTACATCCGTGAAACCATCACATATTCGCAATCTTTTAACTGCGCGAAAAATCGCTGCTCGCGCAACATGAACACCACGGGAACCTGCCGCGCCAGCATATTGGCGATCGCTACGGGTTTTTCCTTAAGGTGGGCCATGGCGTCATGCTCGGTGACTTTGTCTTTCGAGTAATTGAATTTCACCTGCGTCTTGAAATAATCGTAGGTGTCAAAATCCAGCGTTTTAACTTCTACACCCCCGCGTGTGTCCCAATACAGCATTTTGCCCGCGCGAAAATCTGTCGCCATTATCTTCGCGCTAGAGCCAAGGTTCGCCATGGTCCATGCGGCCAATCCTTCCGTTCGCGGGCGAAGCAGGTATTCTCCCGGATCCTTGTTCAAAAACTGAAAATGCACATACAGGTATCCCACACCGGGGCCGAAAGCCTCCGCGGTGATGAACAACGAGGCCGCCAATCCGCCCGCCAGCCGCCTTGTGGAAACGGAGGGGGCCAATCTGCCAATGATGTCCATGGCCCCGCCTGCCAATGTGGCCATGGAAAGGAGTATGAATAAATCAAGCTGTCCCATCCGCAGTTTGCCCGCCCCGACCACCGCCACAAAAGGCGCCAACAACACAAAAACCAAAGCAAGATATCTAAATCCCCAGTCCCCCCGCGTGGCGCGCCAAAACGCATACAGCCATGCCACGGCATAGCCGGGTGTGAGCGCGAAAGACCACGCGAGGGTATTCATGTGGCTTTTGTCGTACCACAGTTTTAAAAAACCGGTTACGAACCCCAGTCCCCTTTCGGCCAGCCCGGCTCCCGGCGAACTCTCCGCGCCGCTCACCAGCCGCCCGCCATAGGCTCCCAGCAGCGACAAGGGGCCTGTGTCCGCATTGAGCATTGTGTACAACGCCCATGGAACCATGAGCGGAACCGCCGCCGCATAGGCGAGCGCCGCGGTCTTCAGCCGCTCCCGGACCTGCCCGCCGCCAAGCCATAGCGCGGAAAGGAAAGGGGCCGGCAGCATTATGATAGTGGCCTCTTTGAAGTTATACGCGATTCCCAAAAACACCCCCCCAATGATCCACCAACGGCCGCCGCCGCCGCGCAGGGCGCGCTCCTGCGCGATGAGGAACGCCAACAGGCTGGCGCACCACCAGGGATCAATGTGATTGACAAGATAGGGATGCAACAGGCCGCTGACCAGCGCAAGGCACACCGCGACCAACCCGGCCGTCTCCCCGAACCATCGCCGTGTGGCGGTGAACAATAAGGTCACGTTGAGCGCGGCGATGGCGCCTTGCAGCCACATCATGGCCGTCATGCTCGGGCCGGACGCCAGGATCACCACGGCGATAATCGCGCTATACAGCGGAGGCCGGTTCACCAGCGTCTCGCCTTCCAGCCCGGTGTAGCCAAAACCAAGCGCCAGCCGCAGCCCGCGCATCATGTATTCATAAAAATCAAACGGAACCAGCCATACCACCGGAACCATGAACACCAGCGCCAACGCGAATACCAGAGCAGTCGTCAACCATGTTCTCATGGCCTGCCTCCATCGCCGCCGTAGGTCAGAGCCGCATGGCCCGTCCCGTAGCGGCTCATCACCCACGCCGCCCACGCCAGCGCAAGCCCCGCGTAACCGTCCACAAGGTAATGCCACTGCAACAGCGCGGAACCGAACAGCATTACCGCCAGGTACGCATAGCCAACCACCCCCAGCCACCGGCTCACCGGCCACAGGAACAACGCGATCAGCGCCACCGCCGCCACATGCAAACTCGGCATCGCCGCGATTCCGTAAAACACCCCCGGCT
The DNA here is from genome assembly GCA_016207925.1 of Nitrospinota bacterium. Taxonomy (GTDB): domain Bacteria; phylum Nitrospinota_A; class UBA7883; order UBA7883; family UBA7883; genus JACQZB01. The sequence goes on along the minus strand of JACQZB010000006.1, from coordinate 3,719 downwards.
GCCGTCCGTCAATCAAAAACGCCTTGCGGCTCTTCCACAACCGCTCCTGATACGCCTTGGCGATCCATATCTTGCTCCGTTCATACGCGCGCGCGTATTCAACCGGCGCGTCCTTGATAAGCGGCTGGGCGAGCAAGTGAGCGCGGTCCCGCGGCGACACCGCGTGATCGCGCAGCGCGGCGTAGCACGGCCCGTCGGCGGGCGCCGCGAAATAGGCGATGCCACCCGCCGCCCACAGAAGGCAGAACGCGAAAACGTAGCGCTCGGCGAGTTTCAGCCCGCCCGCTTCCGACAGGAACACTAGCGACGCCACCATCATGTAAGAAAAAAACTTGATGTAGAGCCAATCAACCGTCACGGTGATGGAATGGATGTCACCGAGCGCCAGCATCAGCCCCACGTTCGGTTGCCAGCCGAGATGGATGATCCGGTCAAGGTCCCAATAGAGCCGGTCATAGCTGACAGGGTGAACCAGTGGGATAAGGTTCTTGATATGCACAAAAAAGTAAAAAACCGCGAGGATTGAGACCACCCGCCGGAACGTCAGCGACACGTACTCCATGGTCAGGTATTTCCCCGCCGCCGCGCGCGCCGCGGGAATAAATCCCTCGCCTGACACGCTCCGGGACGCGCGAATCAGGATCACCATCGCCGCGGCCGCGAATACCAACAGCGAGTATTCAACCACCTTAATCGCGAATCCCCACGCCAGCGGGGCGCTGAATTCAAGGCCGGAAGGCAGAATTAACAGCGTGGAACCAAAACCAAAGGCCGCCGCCACCACTTCATACGGACGCGCGCGGCAGCCGAATCGCAGCCAATTCACAACCACCACATTACCGCCAGCAATCCCGTCAGCGACATGCTCACCGTGTAGGGCAGCGCCAAAATGATCATCCGCACGTACGACAATCGGATCATCGCCGCCACCGCCGAGGTCAACAAAAACAAAAACGCCGCCTGGCCATTGGGCGTGGCCACGCTGGGGATGTTCGTCCCCGTGTTGATCGCCACCGCGATCAGGTCGAACTGCTCGCGGGTTAGCGCCCCCGCCTCGAACGCCGCCTTGGCCTGCGTAATGTAAATCGTCGCCACGAACACGTTGTCGCTGATCGAGGAGAGCAGCCCGTTGGCCACGTAAAACGCCACCAGTTGCGCCGAGCCGGACAGCGTCAGCGTCCAGTCCACCAGCGGCTTGAACAGATGCTGGTCGTGGATCACCGCCACCACCGTGAAGAACACCACCAACAGCGCCGTGAACGGCAGCGCCTCCTCGAACGCCCGGCCGATCCGGTGCTCCTCCGTGATCCCGTTGAACGCCGTCAAAAGGACGATGACCGTCAACCCGATCAGCCCCACTTCCGCGATGTGGATCGCCAGCGCCAGGATCAACATCACACCCACCACCGCCTGGGTGATCATCCGCGCGCGGGCGCGGTTATCCAGCTTCTCGCGCTCTTTATGGGAGTATTCTTCCAGCACCACCCGCACACTGTCCGGCAGCAGGTAGCCGTACCCAAACAACTTGAACTTTTCCACCGCGACGCATGTCAGCAACCCCATCGCCAGCACCGGCATGGTCACCGGCGCCATGCGGAAAAAGAATTCGCCAAAGTGCCACCCCATCTCATGCCCGATCAACAGGTTCTGCGGCTCCCCCACCAGCGTGGTCACCCCGCCCAGCGCCGTGCCCACCGCCCCGTGCATCAGCACGTTGCGCAGGAACCCCCGGAAATCCTCCAGATCGCTCCGGTGATGGTCGGCCACGTTTGAGTCGTCCCCGGTATCGTGCCCGTCCCCCTCGCCGCGGGCGGAGGCGTAGCGGTGAAACACCGTGTAGAAACCCACCCCCACGGCAATGATCACCGCCGTCACCGTCAACGCGTCCAAAAAGGCCGAAAGAAACGCCCCCAGCGCGCAGAACAGCAGCGCCAACGCGATCTTGGACCGCACCTTCACCAACAGGTTGGCGAAAATGAACAACAGCAGTTCCTTCATGAAGTAAATCCCAGCCACCATGAACATCAGCAGCAGGATCACGGGGAAATTGTGCGCCACCTCGTCGTACACGTTCTCCGGCGTGGTCATCCCCAGCGCCACCGCCTCGATGGCCAGCAGCCCGCCCGGCTGCAACGGATAGCACTTGAGCGCCATCGCCAGCGTGAAAATGAACTGGGCCATCAATATCCAGCCGGTGATGAACGGCCCCGCCGTGAACAGCAGTATCGGGTTGAGAATTAAAAACGAGATCACCGCCAGCTCATACCACGCCGGCGAGTAGCCCATGAAATTGTCTTTGAACGCGCTTGCAAGGCTTGGCACGGGTTGTTACTCCTCTATCGCAAACCGCGGAGGGTGGATGCGGGGGACACTATGTTCTGCGCTCCAAGCGATTAAATCACATCGCGCCAGCGGACAGCATACCCGCCGCCTATCACAAGCGCAACAGTATTGGGCGGCGCCCAATTCCGGTTGCGCGCCCGCGGGCGTTTGCTATACTGAACGATACCTTGGAAGCAGTCCAGATCCCACTTGCCCAGGAGCGATGATGCCTACAACCCAGGAAAACCTCGAAACCGCGTTCGCCGGTGAAAGCAAAGCGGCCATGACCTACCTGGCCTACGCTAAACAGGCGGAAAAAGAAGGATATACCAAAATAGCCGCCATGTTCCGCGCCATCGCGGAGGCCGAAATGATCCACGCCCAAGGCCATTTGAGCTCCATGGGCAAGGTTAAATCCACGGTGGAAAATACCCCCCCATGCTCGAACAGGCGGAAAAAGAGGGCCACCAGTCGCGCGTGATGTTCCGCTACGCCATCAGCGCCGAAGCCGCCCACGCCGAGGCCAATAAAACGGCTTTGGCCAAGGCGCGTGACAACTCCGACCTGACGGACGAAACCATACAGCTATGCCATGTATGCGGCCATTTGCAGCTTGGCCGCCAACTCGATGAATGCCCTTTGTGCGCCCATAAGGGCATCTCCGTGGTACCCTTGAACAGGGGCTGAACTCGCGCCCGGTCATAAAATCACAACTTTCATGGAGACCTGGACATGGCCGACACCATGGAGAATCTCAAAACAGCCTTCGCCGGCGAAAGCCAGGCCAACCGCAAATACCTCGCCTTCGCCCAGCAGGCGGAGAAGGACGGATTCCCCAACGTGGCCCGCCTGTTCCGCGCCACGGCGGAAGCGGAAACCATTCACGCCCACGGGCATCTAAAAGCGATGGGCGGCGTCAAGTCCACGGCGGAGAACCTGCAAGCGGCCGTTGGCGGTGAAACCTACGAGTTCACCGACATGTACCCCCCCATGCTCGAACAGGCGGAAAAAGAGGGCCACAAGGCCAAGATAATGTTCCGCTACGCCGTGGAGGCGGAAAAGGTTCATGCCGGTTTATATACCAGGGCCTTGGCCTCGGTTAAGGCCGGAAAGGACATTGGCGAGGAAGTGTACCTGTGCCCCATCTGCGGCCATATAGAGGTTGGCAAACACCCGGACAAATGCCCCATCTGCGGCGTGACGGGCGACAAATACGTCAAGGGATCGTAACCTTGGGAAGTGCGTCAGTTTGAATTATGGCTCATCTGCTTATCGAGTGGGTGAAAACTGGTGGTGGAAGCGCATCTCGCCCGCTGTTATCAAGGGCGGAACGCTATTTTCTTCGATGAAAAACCTGTCATGATTGTCCGATGGTCAAAGATCGGCGATTGGTGGAC
>JACQZB010000155.1 GCA_016207925.1 Nitrospinota bacterium | reverse complement strand
TACAATATCCTCATGCGTCAGACATATTTCATAACCTCCACCGTCAATAAATGGATATATCTCTTCCATCGCCCCCCGCTGGCCGAAATAATATTGGAGGCTTTGGCGCATAGGATCAGCGAAGGGGATATCAATCTCCGCGCTTATGTCATCATGCCCAACCATCTCCATATGATTTTGACCCTTCGGGATGGATTGGCGTTGAGCGATCTCCTTCGGGATTTCCATAAATTCACGGCAAAGCAAGTCATCGAAACATTGGGGAACTGGAATGCCCCACTTCTTGAGAAATTCGCCACAAACAGCCGGGACAGGAAAAGGCTGATCTGGCGGAAAACTCATTCACCAAAACTGGTTGTATCCTGGGATTTCTTCAGCCAAAAACTTGAATATATCCATAACAACCCTGTCGTGAAGAAATGGCGTTTGTGTGAAAGGCCGGAGCTGTATCCATTCTCCAGCGCCGGTGATTATTTGACCGGGCGGAGTGGGCCATTGCCGATTGTGATAGTAACCCCTTGGGCAAAGGCCTAAAGAACCGTGGTCAGGCGACCACGGGGAAGCGCTTAAAAGACCCGCGCTTTTTCAGAGGTCAGAAGATTTATCGCCACTGGCCTACTTCCCGATGCAGAATTCGTTGAAGATGCGGTTGAGCACGTCGGCGTCCAGGGCCTTGCCGGTGAGTTCCTCCATCGCCTCCTTGGCGTCGCGCAGATCCGCCGCCACGTACTCGCGCCCCAACCCGCCGCGCAGCGCTTCCACGGCGGTGTCTATTGACGCGCTTATCGCCAGCAGCTTTTCGCGGTGGCGTTCGCGGGTGATGGGCGCGCTTTCGGACAACGTTTCGCCGAGCGAGTCTATCCCACGGATGATCCCGCGCCGGATGTCGCCCAACCCCGCGCCGGTGAGCGCGGAAACATGGATCACTTCGGCGCCGGTGAGCGCGGCGAGTTGGTTGAGGTCGGCCTGTTGGGGCAGATCGGACTTGTTGGCCACGGCGATCAGGTAGGCGCCGGTGCTCGCCTTAAGGCCAGCCAGGCGGTCCAGCAGTTCCTCGTCCCCGGCGGTGAGCGGAACGGAGGCGTCTATGAGCGCCAGAACCACGTCGGCCTCGTGGGCGGCCTCCATGGCGCGCTCGGCGCCGATGAGCTCCGCCGGGTCGGTGGTTTGCCGCACGCCGGCGGTGTCTATGATCCGCACGGCGAATCCGGATATTTCCAGCGCTTCCTCGATGGTGTCCCGCGTGGTGCCGGGTATGGGGGTGACGATGACGCGGTCTTTTTCAAGCAGCGCGTTCATCAGGCTGGACTTGCCCACGTTGGGCCTTCCTACGATAACCACGGCCACGCCCTCGCGAAAAATCCGGCCCATGGTGTAACTGTTCACCATTTCAGTGACTTTCGCCTTTATGTTCCCCAGATTTTCGATAAGCGTCCCGTTCTCGGCGATCTCCAGTTCCTCGTCGGGGAAATCTATGGACGCCTCGATTTGGGAAAGGACGTTGACCAAGCCGTCCTCGATCCGGTTGAGCTTGCGGGAGAGCTTGCCGTCGAGCTGGCTGAAGGCGGTTTTCCAGGCGCGTTCGGACTTGGAGCGGATAAGGTCAATCACCGCTTCGGCCTGCACCAGGTCAATCCGTCCGTTGAGGAAGGCGCGTTTGGAAAATTCGCCCGGCTGGGCCATGCGGGCGCCCAAATCCAGCGCGCGGCGGAGCGCTTTTTTGAGTATCGCCGAGCCGCCGTGGCAGGAGATTTCCACTACGTCCTCGCGGGTGTAGGTAGCCGGACCGCGCATGACGGTGGCCAGCACTTCGTCTATTTTCGCGCCATCCTCCTCGACAATGAAGCCGTAGTACACACGGCGGGATTCAAAGTCGCCGCGCGCGCCGCCCGCGGGGTTTTGGAACATGCGGGCGAGAATGTCTATCGCGGTTTTGCCGGAGAGGCGCACCACGCCGATGCCGCCCTCCCCCATGGGGGTGGAAATGGCGGCGATGGTTTCTTCCTGCTGGATGTTGTAATCCGCTGCCTTGCTGCCCACGGATACATTTTACCGGATACAGGGACGGACGGCACGATCAACATTCGTGGAGCGGCGCGCGGTAAAAGCGATTGACGAAGCGCCAGAACAACACGCAAACCGGACAGGTGTCTCTAATTGGATTTTTTCGCGCCGCCGATATGAGAAGCGAGTGTAAGGAGAAGGAGTTTTCATCATGCGGCGTGCGGCATTGCTCGCGCTGGCGGCGGCGATCCTTGTTTCATCCCTGGCGGAGGCGGGATCGGCCAGCGAACTTTTCAACGCGGCGCAATCCGGGGACACGCGGGAAGCGGCGCGGCAGATCGCGCGGGGGGTCAGCGTCAACGCGGCGCTGCGCAACGGCGGCACGGCCTTGATGATCGCCGCGTCCATGGGGCATGTGGAGGTGGCGCGGCAGTTGATCGGGCGCGGCGCGCTGGTCAACGCCGTCACCTCATCGGGCGACACGGCGCTGTCGCTGGCGGCGGCCAACGGGCACATGGAAATGGCGCGGCTGCTGCTCGCCCACGGGGCAGACCTGGGCTACCGGACGGCGGCGGGAGTCACGCCGATGACGCTGGCGCAGGAGCAGGGCCACACGGACGTGGTGGAGTTGCTCATGCGCGCCTCCATCGAATCGGAGCGTGACCGGGGTTTCTGAAATTTGCCTTGGGCGCTCGATGGAGCTATCGTAAGCGGATTCATGGAGCTTCATCCGTGCGGCGAATCGCGGCGGCGGGCATTGTGTGGTGTGTGCTGCTTGCCCTCCCCTGCCCTTCGCGGGCGGATGATTACGAGCGCTGGTTCGAGGTTGGGGCGAGCTTCCCGCTGGATGCGCGCGCGGACGTAAGTATCGCTTCAGAAACAAAATTCCGCGCCGGGGCCGCGCGCAGCTATCTAGATAATATCGGCGCGCTGGTTCTTTACCGGCCCGCCGCGTGGCTGGAATTTGGCCCTTCGTATCTGTATGAGCGCAATGAGTCTCCGAGTGGCATTACCACCTTCGAGAACCGGTATTCGCTCGAAGCGGCCATGAAAGCCACACTCGAACCAGCGCGGCTCGCCTTGCGGCAGAGGGTTAGTTACCGCGATGTTTCTGGCGAAGCGTCCTGGCGGTACCGGATACGGGGTCAGATTGCGGCCGCGCCTTGGGGAGCGTGGAAGGCCGCGCCATTCGCGTCGGAAGAAATGTTTTACGAAAGCGCGTCCGGCGAGTTCAACCAAAGCCGGCTGATGGCGGGCGCCGCCGTGGAACCCGTGAAGGGTTTCGTGGCGCGCCTGTATTGGATGGCGCTCCACCGGCGGGGCGCGGACGGCGGATGGCGGCCGGTCAACGTGGCGGGTGTGGGAGCGGGAGCGCGGTTTTAGCTTGGCGGGCGGGTGATTTTTGTATCAAAAAACAATTTTCATCAACATGGCCGCGGTGAAAGCCAAGTTAAACCCGATCATCCAGTACAGCAGAGTGAATTTTCCATTCATTTCAGCGCGTAACTGATTTATTTCTCCTCGCAACGAGGATTCCACCTTGGCGATTTCTCCTCGCAACGAGGATTCCACCTTGGCGATTTCCCCTCGCAACGAGGATTCCACCTTTACAAGTTCCCCGCGTATCGAAGTGTCCACCTCTTTCAAGTCACGCTTGGTGGCAAGGTTGTCCTCGGCGACGCGGGCCAAGGCTTTCGCCTGAACCTCGGCCTGCTTTTCCGGGACGCCCGCTGCTTTAAGCTCGTTGGCGTATTCAAGCGTATCGAGCATTGCTTGCCCTGACCTATTGATGACTGGAATGTATTATACTGCTTTTGTCATACTATTGGAATCCGTCATAAAAAAACGCCGGGGCGCGAACACCCCGGCGAACTTAACTGCATCGTGGCAGGGACAAACCCTGCCTTACGATCGGCTAACTAGCGGTTTCCGCTGCGGCCTCCGCCGCCGCGTCCGCCACGGCTTGGGCCGGAACGGCCGCCGTAGCCTCCACCGCCGCCCTGACGGTCACCATATCCGCCGCCGGAGCGATCCCCATAGCCTCCGCCATGTCCCCCGCCGTAGCCGCCGCCTTTCTTGCCGCCGCCAAAGCCGCCCCGGCCGCGGCCTCCGCCGCGTCCACCGCCACTGGGGCGCCGGTCATCGTAGCCGCGCTCCTGCCGGCCGCCGAATCCGCGCTCATGGCGGCGGCCTTCGTCCCGGGCGGGGCCGACGCGCGAGCCTTTGGGATGGACCACCACGCGGCGGCGGTTGCCCTGCCCTTCGGAGATGGTTTCGACGCGGGCGTCGTTCACCAGGGTTGAATGGACAATCTGCCGTTCGGCGGGACTCATGGGGTTGAGCCGGACGGGTTTGTGGGAACGCGCGGCGCGGTCGGCGGCGTCCAGCGCGATCTGGTACACCTTGAACCGGCGGCGTTCCTTGTAGTACTCGGTGTCCACGAGGACGCGGATGCGCTCCTCGCGGCGGCGGTTGACGATGATGTCGGTCAGGTACTGGATGCTTTCCAGCGTTTCGCCCTTGCGGCCGATGAGCAGGCCTCCGGAATCGGACTCGATGACCAACATCAGCCGGTCGGCCAGCGTGTAGCCCTTGACCTGGCCCTGGATGCCCATGCGTTCGATGATGCCCTGGACAAAGGTGATGCCCTGGTCGCGCACTTCGTCGGGGACGGGGCTGTCCTCCGCGTCGGTGTATTCGGGGAGGGTGAACTCCTCCTCGCGTTCCAGGTCAACCTCGGCGCCTTCTTCTTCCTCCTCCTGCGCGGGGGAAAGGGAGAAAAGCCGGCGTCCGTACCCGCGGCCTTCCGGCGGCAGGACAATGGCCGACGCCCCTTCGGCGACCCAGGGGTGGTAGGCGCTTTTGAACGTCACTACGCCGGCGGCGGGCGCGGGCGGCTCCGCCTTTTTGGGAGCGGGCCGGGAAGGCGCCGGGCGCGCCGCGGCGGGCGCGGGTTCATGCCGCGGCTCTGGCTCCGGCTCCGGAGCGGGCTTGGGCTTAGGCGCGGGGGGCGGGGCGAACGCCGCTTCCGGTTTTTTCCTGCCCCGCAGTTTCACCTGGCGGCCGCCCATGCCCAGGAACTTGCGGGTGACCTTGATCTCCTCGATCTCCAGGTTGTTTTTGTCCTTCTCGTTAAGGGCCATCAGGAGCTTTTCCTCGGCCTGCGCGCGCGTTTGCGCTTCCACTTCTATCCATTCCATATCGTTCATTTCACCTCTTGCTTCGCCTCTCGGTAGATAAGCCACTGTTGGGCGATGGAAAGAATATTGTTCACCAGCCAGTAGAGTACCAGTCCCGCCGGGAACGAAAGGAACATCACGGTGAAGATCACCGGCATGAACATCATGATCTTGCGCTGCATCGGGTCGCCCACGGCGGGGGTCATCCACTGCTGGAGGAACATGGTGGCGCCCATGAGCACGGGGGTGACGTAGTAGGGGTCCTTGAGCGACAGGTCGTGGATCCACAGGATGAAGTCCGCCCCTTTAAGCTCGATGGATTCCAGCAGCACCTTGTACAGCGCGAAGAAAATGGGAATCTGGATCACCATGGGCATGCAGCCGCCCAGGGGGTTGACCTTGTGCTCGCGGTACAGGGTCATCATTTCCTGATTCATTTTTTCGCGGTCGCCCTTGTAGGCTTCCTGAATGCGTTTCATGTGGGGCTGGAGCTTTTGGAGTTTTTGCATGCTCTTGAAGCCCTTGTGGGAAAGCGGGTACAGGATGACCTTGGCCAGCACGGTGAGCATGATGATGCCCCAGCCCCAGTTGCCGGTCCAGCGGAAAAACATTTCCAGTATCCAGTACATCGGCTTGGCCAGCACGTCGAACCAGCCGTAGTCAATGATGGACTTTTGCCCGTCGGGGTACGGGTTGAGCAGGTCGTGGCGCTTGGGGCCGAGGTACACGGAGAGCGCCAGCGGATTGCTTTCCATCGCCGCGTGGTTAACCCACTCGATGGTGGCGTTCATGTCGTCAATGTAGCTGGCGCGCACCCGGCGCTCGCCTTGCGGGTGGGGGACGCCGAACATGGTGAAGTAGCGGTGCGCCATGCCCGCCCAGCGCAGGGCGCCCTGGTAGTCGCGGAACGGTTTTTCATCGTCCGGCGCGTCGGCCAGGCGTTCGGCGGCCAGCATGACGATGGGGCCGTTGTAGGAGTAGTAGCCGGAGAATTCGCTGTGTTCGTCCCCCAGGCCGAACCAGACGAGGGAGTAGTCGAACTCGCCCCACTTGGGGGCGCTGACGATGTTGACGTTCACGTCGAACTCGTAGCTGCCGGGGCGGAAGGTCAGGGTTTTCTCAATGGCCACGCCGGAGGCGTCCTCTAGCGCGAAGCGCAGCGTAAGCGGCTGATCGCCTTCGGCCAGCTTAATTTCCGGCGCGGGGGCGTCGGTCTTGAACAGGGCGGAATTGACGTGGGTGGAGAACGCCTGGTTGTCGAACCGCAGCCCCAGGGTGGGATAGGGCGCCACGGCGTTGAAGGTGGCGTCCCCCTTCTCCTTGGCGGCGCGGGCGCGCTCATTCCAATCCTGGGCGTACTTGGCGGCGTCGTACACCAGGTCTATGGGTTTTCCCTTGTCGTCGGTGAAATGGTTGAGCGCGTAGGCGGACAACGTGGCGCCGTTGAGCGCGATCACCGCGCGCGCCACGCCGGTATCCACCACGATAGTGGGCGACGCCACCGGCGACGGGGCGAACGTGGAGGTCACCGGCGCCACGGCGGCCTGTTCCGGCGCGGGTGAGGCGGATTTTGTTTGTTCCGTGGCGGCCTGCCCGGGCTTTCCGGGTTCGGCGCCCTGTTTTTTAAGCAGGGCCTTTTGCTCCTGCTGGCTCAGGTATTCGCCGAATTTGGCCTCGTACCACATGTTGTAACCGATCACCAACGACAGGGCGATCAGCAGCGCAAGCCAGAAATTACGATCCATTACCTGTTACGGAACGGGGTCAAACCCGCCTTCATGAAACGGGGTGCAGCGCAACAGGCGCCAGGCGGCCAGCCCGCCGCCGTGGATAACCCCATGTTTGTTAACGGCTTGCATCGCGTAGGCGGAGCATGAGGGATGGTAGCGGCACGCCGGTGGCAACAAGGGCGAGACAAGATACCGGTACGCCTTAAGTAGCCAGATAACCGCTGTTCTCATGTTGTCCGTGGAACATCGCCGTGGCTGTTGAGTATCAGATGCGCTTCAGCCTGCCGTCTTTTCGGCGAATTTCCGGAATGCCTGTTCGATGTTCCGGTACGAATAAAGCTCTCCGCTTCCCGGGATCACCCGGATAACGACGTCAAAACTTCCAGCCAGGAGGCCGCGGTGGTTGCGGAAAACTTCGCGCAGACGCCGCTTGACCGTGTTGCGGCGGCATGCTTTGCCCACCTTGCGCGATACGTCCAGCCCAACGCGCGACCGCTCCTGCCCGTTACGTTTATAGACAAATTGCAGGCCGCCGGATGTCATCCTGCGGCCCGACTTGAACACCGCCAGGAATTCGGCCCGTTTTTTCAGCCGGTCCTGGGGGGTGAACGTCCTGGTTATCCGGAAACCGTCAACCGCTTGCGGCCCTTGGCCCTGCGGCGGGAAAGGACGATGCGGCCGTCCTGGGTTTTCATCCGGGCGCGGAACCCGTGCGTCCGGTTGCGCCGGACCTTGCTCGGTTGATATGTGCGCTTCACTGCGTTTCTCCTTCACGGCGCTAATTCGCCAAGCCTAAATTAGTCATGCTATTACGCCGGGACGCGCGGCGTCAATAGAAATATTTCATCGCCCTAACGCGCGGTTTTGATGGGCGAAAAGCTCGCGGACTCCCCCGGCGGCCAGATCCAGCAGCGTATCGAGCTGATCCTTGTGGAATGGGGTTTTCTCCGCGGTACCCTGCACTTCCACGAAGGCGCCCTCGCCGGTCATCACCACGTTCATGTCCACGTCCGCCGCGCTGTCCTCGGAATAGTCCAGATCCAGCGTGGGCGCGCCGCCGATAACGCCGACGGAAACCGCCGCCACCTGGCCGGTCATCGGGTCGCGCGCGATGCGTTCGCCCTCCACCAGCCCGCGCAACGCCAAGGCCAGGGCCACGTAGGCCCCGGTTATGGCGGCGGTGCGGGTGCCGCCGTCGGCCTGGATCACATCGCAGTCCACGGTGACGGTGCGCTCGCCGATCAGCGGCAGGCTGACCACGGCGCGCAGCGAGCGGCCGATGAGGCGCTGAATTTCCATGGTGCGCCCGCCGGCCCCTTTGCGTTCCCGCGCGGTCCGGATATTCGTGGCGCGCGGCAGCATGGCGTACTCCGCGGTGACCCAGCCCTGGCCGGAACCCTTGAGAAACGGCGGGATGGTGTTCTCCACGGAGGCCGCGCAAAGGACGTGGGTATTGCCCGCGCGTATGTAAGCGGAGCCTTCGGCGTGGACGCTGACGCCGGTTTCGATGGTGATGGGGCGCAGCCCGTTGGCGGCGCGGTTGTTGGCTCGCGTGGTCATCGAACCCTGCACCTAGCTTTCAAGCACCCATTGCTTCTGTTTTTTCCATATGTTTTTTGATAAGTTCCTGATTGATTTGGAGCTTAATGTTTTGTGCTGACTTTGCGGGGTGATGACGGCCCTTAAGGGAAATGTCTCCACCATCATTGCGTTGGGGGATATATTTAAACTCCTCAAACTTATTTGTGGATTTCATCAGACCCTCCTGATGGATCATACCGTGGATTGAGTGCGGGATCGTAGTAGTGTTTTCGCTGAATCCATTTAAAGCCTTCGTGTTTCGTAATCGCGGCGATTTCTATGGGGCCAGCAACTGTTGGAGCGCCTGGCGAAAATCTGAGATAATTTATCGTCACGTCAACAAGAAATCTTGCGAGATCTATTGCATCCTGAACGGGCATTGGCGAGATCAGAAGTGGCGCCTGAAGCCCCTCCGTGATGATGTTCATCACCACAGCAATTTGGTCTTCCGGAACGCCAAGCTTTGCTGAAAGAATTTGAGGGAAGTCGCCACTATGCCCTAGTAGCAGCCGATTAATTGCTTCGGGTTGGCCTCTCCAAATTATTCCTTGCGCATGATTTTCTCTGACGGGATTTACTCCGGAGCATATACCGCTATTAATTTCTATCAGGTAACTTTCGTCTGATGTTTTGTTAGCTGAATATCCAGTGACAATGAAACCTAATGACGGTTTTTCCGGCCATGACTCAAATTCTGGGCAATAGAGTTCATCATAAAAATAATTTTTTACTTTCTCCGCGATTCCCCTCATTTCATAGCTTGGCTTGTCCAATTTCCACTTAGGGTCTGATGATGAAGTAAATCGCCTGCGAAGGTCCTTCATCAATGTTGAAATTGACGAGCGGCCTATGCTTCCAGCTCCCCATGTAACGGCCCCAACGGGTAATCCCTTGTAGAGATTAAAAATTTTATCGGCATTATTATAGACGTTGAGAACCCCTGTTTTATCGCTTAAAGTGCTCGCGCTATCAGATGCGAGCACAACTCCATCGTTAACAGATAGACAAATGGCAATGGTCATAAGACAGAGTATATTTTCATTAGCCTAAGCCAAGCTTATCACAATCCCTGCCGAACCATTAGCGCTAACTCATCGCTCGTGCTCCCCCTCATATATCCACCAGTTCCACCTCGCCCATGGAAAGGCCGCCGAGCATACGTTCGCCCACCTGCTTGGAGCGCGCGGGCGAGTCGGTGACCATGAAACGCAATCCGCCGCGCGTCCCGGCGAGCGCCGACGCGCCGAGCTTGTCCAGTGTCTCTTTCACCTTTAGCGCCGTCTGCTCGGCGGAATCAATGAGCGCGATGGAAGGGCCAAGCGCGCGCGCGATGGGTTCCTTGAGCAGCGGATAGTGTGTGCAGCCAAGCACCAAGGTGTCCACTTGGCCCTTATAACGGTCCAGGTAGGCGCGGACAATGGCGGTGGAGATGTCGCCATGCGTCCAGCCCTCCTCCACCAGCGGCACGAACATGGGACAGGCGACGGAGATCACGCGCGCTTCCGGGCGGCGGGCCTTGATGGCCTTGGAGTAGGCGCCGGAGTTGACCGTGGCCTCGGTGCCGATGACGCCGATGACGCCCTTGGTATGCGTCACGGCGGCCTCCACGCCCCCTTCCACCACGCCGATGATGGGGATGGTGTTCTCCGCCACCAGCTCCGGCAGGGCGTAGGCGCTGGCGGTGTTGCAGGCGATGACCACCATTTTCACGCCCATCTCGCGCAGGAACTTTACGTTGTTGCGCGAGTAGCGCAGCACGGTTTCCTTGGATTTGCTGCCGTAAGGGACGCGGGCGGTGTCGCCCAAATATATTAGCGTCTCCTCCGGCGCGCGCTGATGGATGGCCTTGAGCACCGTCAGCCCGCCGATGCCGGAATCAAATACGCCGATGGGGCGCGTGTCGGTCATGGGGCCGGCGCCTCCGAAGCGATCAGCGACGTATCCGGCGCCAGAGGCCG
>JACQZB010000005.1 GCA_016207925.1 Nitrospinota bacterium | reverse complement strand
GGGCGCATGGGATGGAACCGGCGCGGGCGCGGGCGGCGGCCTCGATAAGCCGGGGCGCGCCGGGCATGGCGCTGGCGGAGACGCTGGATGAGGAATCCCGCCTGCGCGAAGAGGCGCTAACGATGCTGCGCGACGCCCCCTCCATGAGCGCCGGAGCCGTGTTCAACCTGGCGCGGGGCCTGGACAAGGCCGCGGACAAGACGCGGGTGGACCGGCTGCTGACGGCGTTGCAGGAGTTGATCCGCGAAGCGTTGGTGGTGAAACTGACGGGAAAATATGTTAACTTGATACATACCGATATCGCGCCCGCGATACGGGACGCCGCCGCAGGCTACACGGCGGGCGAACTTGTTGAAATCTACCGGCTCGCGGGGGAAATGGCCGCCGCCCGGCGGTGGAACGTAAACCCTCTGCTGGTCACCAGCCTGTTGTTGCTGGAACGTAGGAGTGGAACCTGATGGATGAAACGCTCCCGGAAGGTGGGGCCGCGCGTGAAACCTTTCTCCTGGATACGCGCGCCGCTTCCGGCGCGGTGACCACCGCCGTCAACCCCGCCCAGGAATACGTGGTGGGGGTGCGCCTGATTTCCGGCGGGCGGGTGGGCGATTACCTTTGGAACAACATTGAACTGATGGTGGGCGACCTGTGCGTGGTGGAGGAGCGCGGGGGCTGCCTGTCCTACGGGGTGGCCACGATGGCGCGCCGCCCCGCGGCGATGGTCTGCCGCCACAAAAGGTCCGCCGGCAAGGTGGCGCGCCGCGCCACGGCGGATGACGCCGAACACGCCCGCGATAGCGAACGCAAGGAAAAAGCGGCCCTGGCGTACTGTCAGGAACGCATCTACGAGCGCAACCTCAACATGAACCTCGCCCGCGCCCAGTATTCCTTCGACGGGCGCAAGGTGGTTTTCTTCTTCACCTCGGAGGGCCGGGTGGACTTTCGGGACCTGGTCAAGGACCTTTCCACCTTCACGCGAGTGAAGGTGGAGATGCGCCAGATAGGCGTGCGCGACGAGGCGCGGATGCTCGGCGGCTGCGGGCCGTGCGGGCAGGAGTTGTGCTGCGCCCGGTTCCTGCCGGATTTCATACCCGTCTCCATCCGCATGGCGAAAGACCAATTCCTTTCGCTGTCCCCGGAAAAGATTTCTGGGGTATGCGGGCGGCTGATGTGCTGCCTCTCCTACGAGCATGGCATGTACAAGGAAATTCTCAAAGGCGCGCCCAAGCTGGGCAAAAGCGCCGTGGCGCCGGATGGCCGCAAGGGCAAGGTTATCCAGATCAACGCCCTGTCGGGAAAAATCGGCCTGGTGTTCGAGGATGGCGTAAAAGCGGAATTCACCATTGGCGAATTCACCGGCGCCCCGCCTCCCGTTCCCGAACCCCAGGAAGAAATGGCGGAGGATGAGGAGCCAGCCCGGCCCTCCGCGTTCACCCCCATGTTCGACCTGCCCGCCGGCCTGCCCACGCTGTCCGGGGAAACCATGGAGGAAGAAGAAGGACCCGCGGATCAAGGCGCGCCCGCTCCCGGATTGGGCGAGGGAACCTCGCGGCGGCGCAGAAGGCGGCGGGGACGCGGCGGGTCCCGGCCCGGCGGGGGCATGGGCCAGCCGCGAGAAGATGCCCGCGAGACCGCCAGACCATCGCCGCCTCCGTCCCCCTCCGCTCAGCCATCCCCCCCCGCAAACCGTCCAGAGGGCCGGGCAGGCGAAACGCGCTCGTCGCGTCGCAATCGCCGGCGGCGCCGCGGCCATGGAGGCGCGGGCCACAACGTTCCCGAAGGCGGCGCATAATGACCCGCGCGGCGGCAATCGTGGCGCTGCTGTTGTTGGCGGCGCCGCCGTTTCCCGCCGCGGCGGAGGATATCTACGTGGAAGCCGCGACCGCGCGGATGCGCTCCGGGCCGGGCACGAACTATTCCATCCTGTGGGAAGCCCCGCGCAACACGCCGTTTGAGTATCTGGCCAAGTACAAGGACTGGTACGCCGTCCGCGATTTCGAAGGCGATGTGGCGTGGGTGCAGGAGTCGGTGATCGGCAAGGGCAAGGCGGCCGTCGTCACCAACAAGAAAGCCAACATCCGTTCCGCCCCAAGCCAGGAGAGCGCAATCGTGTTCTGGGTGGAAAAGGGCTACCTGTTCCGGGTGCTCGACCAGAAAGGGGAATGGTACAAGGTGCGCGACAAGGACAATTCCGAGGGCTGGGTCAACGCGCCGCTGGTGTGGGTATCACGTTGACCCGTCTTTCGCGTCACGCTGCCGGAACGGTCAGCGCCCGGCCGCTGGCCCTGGTTATCCTCGTGCTCACCGTGGTGTTCATGGCGGAATTCTCCGTCATGGCGGTGATGCGCTTTTGGCCCGTCACAAATGAATTTCACCAGGCGATATTCGACGCGACCATGGTGACCCTTATCGCGGCGCCAACGCTCTACTTTTTCATGCTGCGCCCGCTGGTGGCGCTGATCGCGCGGCAGACCGAATACGAACAGCGGCTGGAACGCTCCGAGGAGAACGCCCGCGCCGTCATCAAAGCGGTGGGGGAAGGGATCGCGGTGACGGACCATGAGGGGGTCATTCTGGCCGGCAACGATGAACTGGCCCGCATTTTCGGCTATGCGCCGCATGAAATGGCCGGAATGAACGCGGGCCGCCTGATCCCCGAAGCGCTGCTGGCCTTCCAGTCCAGCGCCCTGGCCGGGCGCGTGGCGGGCCGGCGGATGGAACTCGAGGGGTTACGCCGGGACGGCGCGTATTTCCCGCTGGAGATACGGGTGGAGGAAGCCGTCGGCGCCGGAAGTGAACGCATCTACACCGCCGCCATCCGCGACATTTCGGAGCGGCGCCAGGCGGAGCGCGCCCTGCGCGAGAGTGAGCGCAAGTACCGCGAAACCGTCAACGCGGCCCGCAGCGGCTATTGGCTGCTCAACCGGATGGGCATGATCGTGGAGTCCAATGACGCCCTGTGCGACATGCTGGGTCTGTCCACGGCGGAGGTGGCGGGCCGCCACGCCACCGAGTTCGTGGCGCCCGAACACCATGACGTACTCGAAGAATGCGGCAGAAAAGAGTGCGGAACCGGCCACCGGGTATTCGGGCTGACCTTGCGGCGGGCGGATGGAACGGCGCTGCCCGCGCTGGCGAGTTTCACGGTTATCCTTGACGAGCAGGGCGAACCGGACGGCTGCTTCGCCTTTCTGACCGACATTTCCGAACTCAAGGCGCAGGAAGCGCGCCTGCGCGAGGCCAAATCCGCCGCGGAAAACGCCACGCGGCTCAAGGACCGCTTCATCTCCCTGGTGGCGCATGACCTGCGCGCGCCGTTTGTTTCCATTGTGGGATTGCTCAACCTGGTGGAGCGCGACCGCGAACACCCGCTGGCGCCCCGGCAGAAGGAACTGATCCGCCACGTGATAAAAAGCACCGAGGCGTCGCTGGCGCTGATTGACGATCTGCTCAACGTCAGCCGCCTGCAGACAGGCGCGCTCAAGCCCATGATGCGGTTTTTCGACCTGTACGAACTGGCGGCGCGCGCCGTGGGAACGGTCAGCCACATGGCCACGGCCAAGCATCTGACGCTGGTCAACGAAGTCCCCAAGGGCACAAGGGTGTACGTGGATCCGTCGCTCATCGAACAGGTGGCGGTGAACCTTATCATCAACGCCATCAAGTTCACCGAGCGCGGGGGGAGCGTGCGCGTCTTTTCGCCCCCCGGCGGCGCCCCCGCGCTGTGCGTGCGGGACGAAGGCGTGGGCATCGCGCCGGACCGCATGGCCACGCTGTTCATACTGGGGAAAAACCACAGCACGCCGGGCACCGAGGGGGAGAAGGGCACCGGCTTCGGCCTGCCGTTATGCGCCGAGATCGTGCGGGCGCATGGCGGCGCGCTGGAGGTGGCCTCGGAGCCGGACAAGGGAAGCGTGTTCACGATCCGTCTGCCGGGCGTTACGCCCCGCGTGCTGACCATTGACCGGCACGGAACCCTGGCGGAGATACTTGCCCGGACGGAACTTGGACCGGGGATACTGTGCCACCCGCGGCAGACCATGGAGCAGGCGATCGCCGCGCTGGAAACGGAAACCTTCCATCTGATCGTGGCCGACGTGGAAACACCGGGCTTTGACCTGGATCGTTTGAACGCGGCGCTGGTGTCGCGAACCGGCGGCGCGCCTCCACCGCTGGCGCTGGTCATCCCGGAAGGGTGGGCGCACGCCGCCAAGGCCGCGTCCGCCGCCAGCGTGGCGGAGGTGGCGGTCAAGCCGGTGGAGGCCCACGGTTTCGCGGCGCTGATCCGCAAGTTCACCATTTAGCCGCGGTGCGGTAAAGGAAGCATGAACCGGGAAACCCGCATTGTCGCCGCGTCCAGCGTGGCCCATTTTCTCACCCACATGTTTACGCTGATCTTCCCGGCCATAGTCATGCCGTTCGCGCGGGACATGGGCGTCCCCGCGGCGGCGGTGTATCCGCTGGGCTTTTACCAGTATTTTCTGTACGGCGCGCTGGCGCTGCCGGCGGGATATGTGGCGGACCACTGGAGCCGGGCGGGGATGCTCAAGATCGCCGTGGCGGGGATGAGCGGCGCGGCGCTGCTGGCGGCGCTGGCGCCCAACGCGGCCACGTTCACCGCGGCGCTGGCGCTCATCGGCCTGTGCTGCGGGTTGTATCACCCGGCCGGCCTCGGGCTGATCGCCCATGAAATCCCCAAACAGGGGTCGGCGCACGGAATCAACGGCGTGTTCGGCAATCTGGGCATCGCCGCGGCGCCGCTGTTCGCCGGGCTGGTGCTGCTGACGATGGAATGGCGCTGGGTGTACGCGCTGGCGGCGGCCATGGGGCTGGCCGGCTTTATCGCCATCGTGGCGCTGGACGTGGAAGAGAGCCATCGCGGCGAAACCGCCGCCGCGCCTTCGCCGCCGGATTCCATCAACGGCGCCTGGAAATACTTTTTAATCCTGCTGGCGGCCATGACGGTGGCGGGGTTCGTGTACCGCGCCAACACCACGGCGCTGCCCTCGTACCTGGAGCGTAGCGCGGCGGGGCTGGTGGCGCTGTTGGAGCCGTTGCGGGGCATGGGCGCCAGCGCGGAGGACGCGCGTTCCGGCGCGGCGGCGATATTGGCGGGCGGCCTGTACTTTTTCAGCATGGCCGCGCAGCTCATCGGCGGCAAAATCGCCGACCGGGCCGATCTGCGGCGCGCCTACCTGATGTTCCACGCGGCCAGCGTCCCCTTTGCGTTGGCGATGGCGTACCTTGTTGACCTGCCGTTGTACCTTGCGGCGGCGGGGATGGTATTTTTCAGCCTGGGGATGCAGCCGGTGGCGAACAGCATGGTATCCACATTACTGCACCGCCGCTGGCTGTCCACGGGTTACGGCATCAAGTTCACCTTCACCTTCGGGCTGGGTTCCGTGGCGGTCTGGCAGGTAGGGTGGTTCGACCGCGAATACGGCTTGCCCGCGCTGTATCTGGCGCTGGCGGGCGAGGCGGCGCTGATCGCGCTTATCGCGGCGGGGTTGTGGTTCGCCACGCGAAAGATCGCGCGGGTGGCGAACCACTGAAAAATATCAGGACTCCACGGGGTGGCTTCTGGCCGCCACCACCCGGTTGCGGCCCTGGCGCTTGGCTTCGTACAGGGCCGCGTCGGCGGCGCCGGTCAGCGATCCGGGCTGCGAGCCGTCGTCCGCCTTGGGCCGCGCGGTGGCCACGCCCACGCTGATGGTCACCACGTCGAGGCCCGCCAGCGAAAAAAAATGCGGTATGGCGAGTTCCTCTACCGCCTCGCGCAACCGCTTGGCCACCGTCAACGCGCCCTCCTCGTCCGACCCCGGCAGCACCACCACGAACTCCTCGCCGCCGTAGCGCGCCAAAAAGTCGGTGGGCCGCATCAGATGGCCCCCGGCGGTTGTGCCTACCTTGCGGAGGCACTCATCCCCTTCCATGTGGCCGTAGTTGTCGTTGTACGCCTTGAAGGAGTCCAGGTCGAACAGGATCATCGAGATAGGCTCGTCCTCGCGCTGGGAACGGCGCCATTCGCGCTCCAGGGTCTCGTCGAAGTAGCGGCGGTTGGCCACGCCGGTCAGCCCGTCGCGGTGGGACAGGAAGCGCAGCTGCTCGGCGAGTTTTTCGGCTTTCTCCTTTTCAACGCGCAGGGCGGATTCGGCTTTCTTGCGCTCCTCGATCTCCGTAAGCGCGCGGGTGTGCATGGCGCGCACGTCGCGGATGCGGCCCACCAGGTCGGTGACGTCCTGCACGGCGAACAGCGCCCAGCGTCCGCCGCCGGGGGCGGGGATGGGCCGGACGGTGACGTGCTGCGCGCGCGGCTGGCCCGCCTCGTCCATCATGGGTATCACCGCCCCCTTGTGCAACTGCGCCGAGAAGATGGTGGGCAGCCCCCCTTCGAGAACCTCCTCGATGCGGATGCGGTACATGGGGGATTTGAGGTGGGGGTAAATGGTCCGCAGATCCTCGCCCACCACGTCGGCGGGGGGCGTGCCGGTCCACTCCATCATCTGCCGGTTCCAGCAGACCACCTTGTACGCGCGGTCAAGGATGAACACCCCTATGGGGATATGATCCAATAGCCCGAAACCGTCAGCGGGGCGGGCGGCGCCTTCCTCAATCATGATACCAGCGAATCAAGCGCCTTAAGAAGGGTGTCGAACGAGTCCACCTCGAACAAAAGCAGCACATCGCCTTCGATCTTGTGGTCCTGGATTTCAAAGGTCGCCTCGGCCATGATGTAGGCGGCCACCGGCGCGCCGGTGGCGGCGATCAGCCCGTTCAGGTCGCTTTCGGCGTAGCGCGGCACGGCGTAGTCAATCCGCGTGTCGAGCATGTTGCCCACGGAACCCATGACGCCGTTGAGCACGATGTTGCCCACCTCGTTGAGCGTCTCCTTGCGGATCGCGTCCATTTCCGCGGGGTCGTATTCCTCCCCGGCGAGGATGTACACCAGTTGCGACGCGCTTTCCGGGGGAAACACCAGCGCCGCCACGCCCGCGAACGGCGCGGTGAACGGCATCTGCACGGAGGCCAGCCGCGCGGAGGAGTAACGGGCCAGGTACGCGCGCAGGCCCGCCGCGTCGTGGACGGTAAGCTGGGGCACATGCAGCGACACGTGGCTGCCCACCATGTCGTTGAGGATGCTGGCGGCGCGGCCCACGCCGATGTTCACCGTTTCGGTGAGGACGTCCAGATGCCGTTGGGAAAAGGGCATGGTCATGCCGAATACAGTTTCACCAGTTTAAGCAGGTGGGCCAGGTTGTCGCCCTTCACCGGCTTGTTGACGAACCCCACCGCGCCCAGGTTCATGCACTCCTTGCGGGTGGTTTCCTGTATGTCGGCGGTGACCACCACCACCGGCGTTGTATTGTTCTCCGCCCGCAACGTCTTGAGCACCTCCACCCCCGTCATGTCGGGCATCAAAAGGTCCAGCAGGATCACCTGGGGCGATTTGGTCCGCGCGGCGGCGATCCCTTCGGTCCCCGTGGGCGCCTCGATGGTTTCATGCCCATCTTTCTGGAGCATCATGCGGATGACGCTGCGCTGGAATCCTGAGTCGTCAATGATTAGCACACGAGCCATGGTTCTATTGTCACTTGCCGGGATTCGCCGGTTATTGAAGCCTGATTCTGAATAATTGGTATGGCGCAGTATAGGGCGTATAAACCCTTCCTGTAAAGAGTTGAAGCGCGGGCAGGTGATGAAAAATCCACGTCCGCGCCGGACCTGCAAGACGGCTATAATCAAGCCATGACCATACGTTCCGTCTGTGTGTACCTGGCCTCGTCGGACGCCGCCCCGGAGAGCATGAAGTCGCTGGCGCGTGAAGTGGGCGAGGGGATCGCCCGGCGCGGGTGGCGGTTGGTGTACGGGGGCGCGTCGGTGGGGCTGATGGGGGAAATGGCCAACGCCGCCCTGGCGGCGGGCGGTGAAGTGCTGGGCGTGATCCCGCAACACCTGTACCTGGCCGAAGTGGCGCATGAAACCCTGCCCGGGCTGGTGGTGACCCGCGACATGCATGAGCGCAAAAAGGTGATGTTTGATGAGTCCGACGCCTTCGTGGCCCTGCCGGGCGGGTTGGGCACGCTGGAGGAGCTTTTGGAGGTGATGGCCTGGAAGTACCTGGGGCTTCATATCCATCCGGTGGTCATCCTCAATCACCAAGGGTACTACGACCATCTGCTGGCGCAGTTCGAGTTGGGCGGACGGCAGGGGCTGATGCGGCCGGGGATCGAAAAGCTGTGGACCGTGGCCACCACCGCGGAACAGATGTTTTCCCTCCTTGCCGCCCGCCGATAATGCTGGCGCAATCTGGCGCGGCGCGTTACAATACACGCGATTGAGTCCGAGGCCGGCGCCATGGTGAGTTTCTGGCCACGGACGGAAATTGTCCAATAACCTTGGGAGCAGGTGAAAAGGGCCTATCCCAAGGTGTCTGTTCGCTCGCCGGGTTCCTCCGATGATCTGATTTCTTCCATGACTGACGCCGATCCGTCCGGCGCCGCGCAACTTGCGCTGCTGACGGAGTTGAATCCCTGGCCAGTCCTGCGGATAGGGCGCCCGGCACGGTGATCGAAGGCGCGCTCATGTCCTCGCTGACGCCGGCGGCGGCGGGGGTGGACTGGGATGAGATTGTGGCCGCCAACACGCTGTTTTGTTTTACGGCGAGGGTGGGGGATCGTAGCTACCTGTTCTCCGCGCGCGGGGTGGCGCTTTTGGAAAAGGCGCTGGTGTACGGAGTGGACATCACCGCGCGCGTGGCCGCCGAGGAAAAACTGCGGCAGAGCGAAAACTACGCCCGCGCCATCGCCGGCACCGCCAACGACGCGCTAATCATGCTCGACGACCATGGCAAGGTGGACTACTGGAATCCGGCGGCGGAACGCATTTTCGGCTGGACGCGGGAGGAAATCGAGGGAAAGCCGCTGGCGGATTACATCATCCCCGCGCGTTACCGTGAGGCCCATGAACGGGGCCTGCGCGGTTTCAAGCAGACCGGCGGCGGAAAAGTCATCGGCTCCACGGCGGAGCTTTCCGGCCTGCGAAAGGGGGGTGAGGAGTTTCCCCTGGAGCTTTCCATCTCAAGCCAGCCCGTGATCCACCAGGGGCGGTGGCATGTGGTGGGCATCATACGCGACATTACCGCGCGCAAGCGTATGGAGGAGGAACTGCGCCGCGCCGTGGACGAGGCGGAGGAGGCCACCCGGCTTAAGGACAAGTTTCTTTCCCTGGTGGCCCACGACCTGCGCGCCCCCTTCAATTCGATGCTCGGCTTTTTACGGCTGCTCGAACGCGGCGGCGAGCGTCCGCTCGACGAGCGGCAGAAGGATATGGTAAACCGCGCGCTGATGAGCGGGGAGAACCTGCTGCACATGATTGACCAGCTTCTCAACATCGGACGGCTTCGAACCGGCAAGCTTAAGCCCCAGCCGGCGTTTTTCAACGCCCGCGGCCTGGTATCCGGCGCCATGGAGGAGTTGGAGTCCATGGCCGCCCAGAAAAACGTGCGGATGCTCAACGAGACACGCGAAGACCTGCGCCTATACGCCGATCCGGAGCTGTTCGGCGAAGTGATCCGCAACCTGCTGTCCAACGCCGTCAAGTTCTGCCGGCAAGGCGACAGCGTAACGGTGTACAACTCCGGCCATGCCGCCTCGCTGTGCGTGCGCGACACAGGCTTGGGCGTCCGTCAAAGTTTTTTGGAAGGGCTGTTCCGCCACGAGGTGAAAACCTCCACCGCCGGCTCCATGGGGGAAAAGGGCACGGGGCTGGGGCTGCCGTTCTGCGCCGACATCATGAAGGCGCATGGCGGCTCAATCACCGTGGAGTCGCGGGAAGGGCACGGCGCGCTGTTCACGGTCACGCTGCCGGACGCCGCGCCCCGCGCGCTGGTGGTGGACGACGACGAGAATGACCGGTATCTTACGCGCCAATACCTGGAACAGGCGGGGATAGAGGTGGTCAGCGCCGCGGACGCCGCCGAAGCCCTTCAACTGCTCGAAAGCCAGACGCCTCACCTGC
The DNA here is from genome assembly GCA_016207925.1 of Nitrospinota bacterium. Taxonomy (GTDB): domain Bacteria; phylum Nitrospinota_A; class UBA7883; order UBA7883; family UBA7883; genus JACQZB01. The sequence goes on along the minus strand of JACQZB010000005.1, from coordinate 12,182 downwards.
TTATCACCGACCTGGACATGCCGGAGATGGACGGCCTGGACCTGGCCCGGCTTATCCGCTCCCGCGAGGAGTGGGCGGGATTGCCCATTGTGATGCAGTCCGCCAACACCGCCCCGGAAGCCCGCGAGAAGGCCAGCAAGGCGGGCGTCAGCGATTTCATGAAAAAGCCAGTTTCACCGCGCGAATTGCTCATGCGGGTGCGCCGGTACCTCGGTTAGGCGGTCCGCCGCCCTGAACAACCCCTCCCTCTATTTCGCCATCGCCCTTGACAGGGCGCGGCGGTAACGGGAAAATTCAAGAATACCTCGCGATTCCTTCGGCCCTTGGGTCTTGGCGGGCCTGGAGCCTTCATGGCGGAGGTGGTAATGAGAGGCGAAATGAACAAACAGGTGTGGATTGGCCTGGATATCGGCTCGGTATCCGTCAAAGGCGCCGTGGTCAACGCCCAAGGCGAACTGCTGCTCCATGAATACAAGCGTTCCCACGGCCAGCCGATACCCACAACCATCGCGGTGTTGTCCGGGTTGATCGCAAAGTCGCAGGGCGCCCGGATCGCCCACATCGGCGTCACGGGGACAGCGGGCGAACTTATCGCCAGCCTTACCGGCGGGGCGTTCATCAACGAAATCGTGGCGCAGTCCACCACGATTAGCCGCCTGTACCCCCACGTGCGCACACTGGTGGAGATGGGGGGCGAAGACTCCAAACTGCTCATGTTCAAGGAAGAGGAGGGCGCCACCGTCCTCGAGGACTTCAACATGAACAACCTGTGCGCCGCGGGCACGGGCAGCTTTCTGGACCAGCAGGCCAACCGCATCGGGTACAAGATCGAGGGCGAGTTCGGCCAGATGGCGCTCAAGTCCAAACATCCGCCCCGGATCGCGGGGCGCTGCTCGGTGTTCGCTAAAAGCGACATGATCCACCTGCAACAGGTAGGTACGCCGGATTACGACATCATCGCCGGGTTGTGCTACGCCGTGGCGCGCTCCTACAAAAGCAACGTGGGGCGCGGGAAGGTGTTCCAGAGGCCCGTCGCCTTTTTTGGCGGCGTGGCCGCCAACGCCGGAGTGGTCAAGGCGCTGGCGGACGAGCTGGAGATCGCGGTGGAGGACATTTTCATCCCGCCCACCCACGCGGTGACCGGCGCCATCGGCGCCGCCCTGGCCGCCCGCGCGCAGGCGCCGTCCGCGGAGTTGAAAGGCGTCGCGGGGCTGGAGAACTACGAGGCCGTCCGCGCCGCCGCGCGCGCCGCCCATAACCCGCTCACCGGCGAGAATAACGACAAGCTGTACTCCACGCTCACCCACCCGCTTAACGGCGCGCAAAAAACCGGCGTCTATATCGGCGTGGACATCGGCTCGCTGTCCACCAACGTGGTGGCGCGCCGCTACCTTCGCACCCAAAGCCGCCCCATCCAGGCCGTCACCCGCGGGCTTCTGGAAATTGGGGAGGAGATCGGCGAAAGGGTCGCCGTGCAGGGCGTCGGGACTACCGGGTCGGGCCGCTACATGATCGGCGATTTCATCGGCGCCGACGTGGTCCGCAACGAGATCACCGCCCAGTCCACCGCGGCGATCCACTTCATTCCGGACGTGGACACGATTTTTGAAATCGGCGGGCAGGACAGCAAATACGTTTCCGTCTCCGGCGGTGCGGTGGTGGATTTCGAGATGAACAAGGTGTGCGCCGCGGGCACCGGCTCGTTCATCGAGGAGCAGGCGGAAAAGATTGACCTGAACATCGAGCGCGACTTCGCCGCCACCGCGTTCCGCTCCCAGACCCCCGGCAAGTTCGGCGACCGCTGCACGGTGTTCATCGAGTCCGACCTGGTGTCCAACCAGCAGAAGGGGATGAGCAAGGAGGATCTGGCGGCGGGCCTGGCCTACTCCATCGTCACCAACTACCTCAACCGCGTGGTGGGCGACCGGCGCATCGGGAACCATGTGGTGTTCCAGGGCGGCGTGGCGTGGAACCGGGCGGTGGTCTCCGCGTTCGAGGCGGTCACCGGCAAAAAAGTCACCGTCACCCCGCACCACGACGTCACCGGCGCCGTGGGCGCGGCGATCATCGCGCGGCGCCACCACGAGCGGGTGGGGCTGGACAAACCCTCGCGGTTTTTAGGCTTCGACCTGCGCGAGCGCAAGTACAAGGTGAGCCTGTTCGAGTGCAAGGCGTGCGACAACGTGTGCGACGTCTCCCGCGTCAAGTTCGAGGGCGAGGCGGCCCACTACTACGGCGCCCGGTGCGAGCTGTTCGAGAAGGACACGAAGAAAAAGAAAGGCGAGAACACCCTGCCGGACCTGTTCGCCGAGCGCGAGCAGATGATCTTCGGCGATCACGCCCTCAAGAGGAAGGTGGAACGCAAGGGCCGCGCCCTTGTCGGCGTTCCGCGCAGCCTGACCACCTACGAGTTGTTCCCCTTCTGGCGGACGTTGCTCGAAGAGCTTGGGTTCGACGTGGTACTTTCCGGCAAAACCAACCAGAACATCATCAAGGAATCCATAGAGCGGGTGAAGGCGGAAACCTGCTTCCCGTTAAAGATCATGCACGGGCACGTGGCGGAGCTTATTGAAAAGCGGGTGGACTACCTGTTCATCCCCTCGGTGATCTCCATGAACCCCAAGGAGAGCAAGTTCCGCAACAGCCACACCTGCCCCCTGGTGCAGTCCATCCCCTATATCATCCGCTCGGCGATGGACCTGCATGGCGCCGGCGTGAAAATTCTGGAACCCTCCATCTTCTTCCAGCGCGGCGACAAGCATGTGGCCAAGGATCTGGGAAAGCTGTTCAAGGCGGAGTTTGGCATCCCTCAGCGCGAGGTGGACCGGGCCGTGGAACGCGCCCGGACGGCCCAGGACAGCTTCTACGGGGCGATCCAGGCGCGGGGCCGCGAGGTCATCGCCCAGGCCCAGGCGCGCGGCGAGCGGCCCGTGGTCATCATCTCGCGCCCCTATAACGGCTGTGACAGCGGCATCAACCTCGATCTGCCCCGCAAACTGCGCGAGATGGGCAAGATCGCCCTGCCGATAGACTTCTTGACGCTCGAAGAGGATCTGACCTGGAGCCGCTACCCGGACATGTACTGGCGCTCCGGCCAGCGCATGACCGCCGCCGCCCACGCCGTCGCCCACGACCCGATGCTCGACGCCATTTTCATCTCCAACTTCAAGTGCGGGCCGGACAGCTTTATCGAGCGCGTCATGGACCAGGCCCTGGGCGGCAAACCCTGCCTGCACCTGGAGGTGGACGAACATTCCGCCGACGCGGGCGCCGTCACGCGCCTGGAGGCGTTTTTCGACAGTCTGGAAAACGTGAACGCCATCAAGATAGAGGTCAAAACGCTCCATGCGGCCGTCAATGGGAACGGCGCCATGCCGTGCGATACCGCCGCGCCCGGCCATCGCGGCGGCAACGGCGTCCACAAGAACGGCAAGGCGTCCAAACATCTCGCGCCCGGCCCCGCCTCCTCGGCCTTTTTCCTGCCCACCGCCGCCGGCCCCTGCCGCTTTGGCCAGTACCAGCGGCTGCACCGCATCATTCTCGACGAAATGGGCCACACGGGCATACCGCTGCTCTCCCCCGACGGGGATTCGGGCTACTCCGACCTGCCCACGCTGGGCGCCAAGTTCCGGCGCGACGCATGGCGCGGCGTGGTGGCGGTGGACATTCTCACCCGGCTGTTGCACCAGACCCGGCCCTACGAGTTGGACAAGGGCGCCACGGAGCAGGCGTATGAGGAGTCGCTGTACCGCGTGTGCGCGCTGGTGGAGGAGGACTCCGGCAAGCTGTTCGGCTGCATGCGCGACGTGGCCCAGCGCTTCGCCGCCATCCGCGTGGACCGCGCCGGGCCGCGTCCGGTGATCGGCGTCGTGGGCGAGATTTACCTGCGCTCCCACGCCTTCAGCAACCGCGATCTGATCCGCCGCATAGAGGACCTCGGCGGCGAGGTGTGGCTGGCGCCGATCGGTGAGTGGATTCTGTACTGCACCAACCGGTTCATCTACAACAGCAAGGTGGACAAAAAATTCCTTGACCTGCTGAAAGGTTATATGCAGGATATTGTCCAGAAAAAGGATGAGCGCCGCTTGCATGAGCCGTTCGGGCATATGCTGGTTCATGGAGAGGACGCCGCCACGGATAAAATCCTTGAGTTCGCCCGCCCCTACATGGCGGAAACGTTCGAGGGGGAAGCGATTTTAAGCATTGGGAAGGCGGTGGAATTCGCCGAACGCGGTTTGTCGGGCGTGGTTAACGTGATGCCGTTTTCATGCATGCCCGGCACCATCGTAACGGCGATTTCCAGGAAAATAAGGGAGGATTTTGGAAACCTCCCGTGGCTCAACCTCGACTATGACGGGGTGGAAGAAACAAACTCGCGGACTCGCCTGGAAGCCTTCATGTACCAGGCGGAGCAGTACCGCGGGAAAACGGTTTTGTCGGTAACCTGATCTAGGGAGATCAACCAATGGCGTTATTGATCAATGAGGAATGTGTCAACTGCGGCGTGTGCGAGCCGGAGTGCCCCAACGAGGCTATCAGCGAGGGCGAGGATATCTACGTGATTGACCCCCACAAATGCACCGAGTGCGTCGGCCATTACGACGAACCGCAGTGCGTGGATGTCTGTCCCGTGGATTGCATCGTCACCGATCCGGACAACACGGAGACCAAGGAAGAGCTGCAAGCCAAGTTCGAGCGGATGAAAAAGTAGCTACGTTCCGTAAAGGCCCTCCGCCCGTGGCGGGGGGCCTTTTTCACGTTACCGCTTTCAAGCCGCGCGCCCGTTCTTCCGATATAATGGGCACCAGTCAGGATCGTGGCGATGATACCGGACATGACCGTGGCCGAACTTGTCCTGCGCGGCGCCTTGGCCGTGGTGTTCCTGTTCACCGCCGTGGTGGGGCTTGCCGGATGCGCCCAATTGGTGTTCATGGATATCCAGACCCGCAAGCTGGCCGTCATGCAGCAGGAAATCCTGGACACCTTCGAAACGGCCTTCTATCACAAACAAATGCAAAAAACCCAGCGCCGCGCCGAATTGCTCGCCCAAATCACCAAGAGCTTGGCCGCCTGAACCCCCGCCGTGGAAACGGCATTGTTGTTGTCCTTTGCGTCTGCGCGGCCATAACGATTTTTTCCTCCGCGGCCCGCGCCGCCTCCGTGACATTTCCCTCGTCGCCGGACGCGCCCCGGCTTTCCGTGGAGGTGGCCGATGACGAACCGGAACGCCGCCGCGGGCTTATGTTCCGCGAATCCCTTCCCGCGGGCAGGGGCATGTGGTTCGTGTTCGACAGCGCCCAGCCGCTGGCGTTCTGGATGAAAAACGTGAAATTCCCCATAGACATCATATTTCTCGACGATGCCCGCTATATCGTAAAGATTTGGAAAACCGTGGCCCCCTGCATGGCTGGCGATTGCCCCGCCTATCCTTCCACCGTTCCCGCGCGATACGTCCTTGAAGCGCCCGCCGGGTTTTGCGATGATTACGGGATTACCGAAGGACAAAGGGTGATGTTTTGGAAATGAAAAATACGCTTGCCGCGCTGGCCATGGCGGCGCTGACCGCCTGTTCCACTGCGCCTATCACCGTGGACGACCCGTATGCCGTTACCCCGGCGAAGGCCGAGACGGTCAAAACACAGGTCACCACCCGGGGCGAACTGGTGAAAATGTTCGGCGAGCCGGAGATGACCGTTCCCACGGATGAAGGTGAGGCTTTGTTTTTCAAGGATCTGGCGCTCAATTCCTTCTGGGCGGTGATCGGCCCCGACGGTAAAGTGTCGGATTTCGACTGGTCCAAGTGATCGCCACCCGGATAATTTCCCTTTTGTGGTTATGCGCCTTTACATGGTTCCCGTCACGTTTTATATTTTCCCGCGCGTATCAGGCGCGATGCGGGAGGTAACGTGATCAAGGCGGAGAATCTGACCAAGCGGTATGGCGCCGTAACCGCCGTCAACGCGGTGAGCTTTGAGGTGGCCCCCGGGGAAATCTGCGGATTCTTAGGCCCCAACGGCGCCGGGAAAACCACCACCATGCGCGTGCTGACCGGCTTTATACCTCCTTCGCAAGGACGGGTGGAGGTGGCCGGCCTGGATGTGGCGCGCGACCCCTTGGAGGTGAAAAAGCGCGTGGGCTACCTGCCGGAGACCACCCCGCTGTACGGGGACATGCGCGTGGAGGAGTACCTTCAGTTTGTAGGAAGGATCAAGGGAGTGGCGCGCGGAGGCCTTACACAGGCGGTTGGCGGGGTGATGGAGGCGGCGCGGATCGCCGACCGGCGCCGCTCGCTGATACGCACGCTTTCCAAAGGATATCGCCAGCGCGTGGGGTTGGCCCAGGCGCTTATCGGCGGCCCGGAGGTGTTGATCCTCGACGAGCCAACCATAGGGCTGGATCCGACGCAGATCAAGGACATCCGTTCGCTCATCAAAAGTCTGGCGGGCAAGCGGACGGTGATACTGTCGAGCCATATTCTTTCCGAGGTGCAGCTTATCTGCTCGCGGGTTGTCATTATCAAGGGAGGGCGGCTGCTGGCGTCGGAGTCCATCGAAAGCCTGGCGGCGGCCTTGGGGGGACATCTGTCGGTATCGGCAAAGGCGCCCGCGGATCAACTCGGCGAGGCGCTGGCGCGCCTGCCGGGGGTGAAAAGCGTGGCGGCGCGCGGGCCGGGCGCGGAGCCGGGCGCGGCGCGGTTCGAGATTGTCCCGTCGGATGTGTCGCTGGCCCGGCGCGAAATCGCGCGGTTTGTGGTTGGGCGGGGATGGGAGCTTGTGGCGCTCACTGGCGGCGCGGCTTCGCTGGAAGAGGCGTACCTATCCCTGGTGGGGCGCGCGGACGCCCATCCGGAGCCGGAGGCGCCCCATGCGTAACCTGATCACCCTGACGGGGCGGGAGCTGCGGGCGTTCTTCTATTCGCCCATAGCCTACGCCACGGGGTTCATTTTCGCCGTCATCACCGGGGTTTTCTTCTACGCCGCCTTGAGCTATTACGGCATGGCCAGCTACGAGATGAGCCGCATGGCCCAGTTCGCCGGGCCGCGGGAGCTGTCCCTGGGCGAGTACGTTCTGCGCCCCCTGTTCGGCAACCTTTCCGTGGTGATGCTCTTGATGCTGCCGCTGTTGACGATGCGGCTGTTTTCGGAGGAGCGCAAGGCCGGCTCGCTGGAACTGTTGTTCACCTGGCCGCTGACGGACTTCCAGATAACGCTGGGCAAATTTCTGGCCGTGTACCTTGTGTTTCTGCTGATGCTGGCCGTCTCCGCGCTGAACATCGCCATCCTCGCGTGGTTCGCCCCCCCGCCGTGGGGCGTGGTGGCCTGCGGGTATCTGGGGCTGGCGCTTTTGGGCGCGGCGTTTTTGGCGATGGGGCTGTTCATGTCCACGCTTACGGAAAACCAGGTGATCGCCGCCGCGCTCTCCTTTGGCGCGCTGCTCCTGTTCTGGGTGGTGGGCTGGCTGGTACCCGAACAAAAGGACGCCTTCGCCGCCATGGTGGAGTATCTTTCCATCTTCAGCCATTTCGAGCGGTTCTCCAAGGGCGTGGTGGACACGCGCGACGTGGTGTACTACCTGTCGTTCGCGTTCCTGTTCCTGTTCCTTACGCTGCGCTCGCTGGAAGCGGCGAAGTACCGGGGGTAGGGAATGGCGCGCGAAAAAATGAAATCCGCCGCCGGCATGGCGGTGTACCTGGTGGCCGCGCTGGCCGCCGTGGCGGCGCTCAACGCGCTGGCCGCGCGGGAGAACCGCCATTGGGACTTCTCGGAGCAGGCGGCCTTCACCCTGTCGGACCAGACGGTGAAAATCCTCCGGGGCCTTGACCAGGAGATCGGTATCTACGCCTTCACCAAGCCGGAAAGCCGCGCGCAGGCCAGGGACCTTCTGGACCTGTACGCCTACCATTCGCCCAAGGTCTCCGTCCGCTACCTCGATCCGGACCGCGACCCCGCGCTGGCGAAAAAGTTCAACGTCACCGATTACCAGACCATCATCGTGGAGGCCGCCGGGGGCCGCGCCGAGCGCGCCATGCGCATGGATGAGGCGGATGTCACCCAGGCGCTGTTCAAAGCCGTCACCGCGGCGCAAAAAAACGTGTTCGTGCTCAAGGGCCATGGCGAGCGCGATCCGGAGGAGTTGAAGCCCATCGGCTGGTCGGGCGCCAAGGCGGCGCTCGAATCGGCGCTCTACAAGGTCAGCGCGCTCGACTGGTTCACCACCGGCGGCATTCCCCCACGGGCCGATCTTCTAATCATACCCGCGCCCCGGCAGGATTTGCGGGAGCAGGAAATCGCGGCGCTCAAGAGTTATGTGGAGCGCGGCGGCGCGCTTCTGGCCATGCTCGATCCGGGCAGGCTGCCCGCGTTCGAGGAGTTCCTCGCCGGGTATGGGTTCCAGTTTAACGACGACAACATCCTCGATCCGTTGAGCCAGCGGCTGGGATTCGATCCCCTGGTGGCCACGCTGACCACCTATCCGCCGCACCCGGTGACGGAAGGGTTCACCGCCGCGGTCTTTTTCCCCGTGGCCCGCAGCATGACGCTGCGCGAGGATAATCCGCGCAAGGCCAAACTTGCGGCCATTGGCATGACCGCTCAGCAAAGCTGGGGGGAGACGGATCTTAAATCCATCCAGGCGGCCAACCCGGTGTTTTCGGAACGTTCGGATTTCCCCGGCCCGCTGGTGGTGGCCGCGTCGGCGCAATGGGAGGAAGGCCCGCCGCCGGAAGAGCGCAAGGTGGGCGATAAACCCGTCACGCGCCGGATGATCGTTACGGGCGATTCGGATTTCGCCTCCAACTCCACCCTGGGGCTGCAGGCCAACCGCGACCTGTTTCTTAACATGGTCAATTGGCTGGCCGGGGATGAGGAGCGCATCTCCATCCGGCCCAAAAGCCGCGGGTTCAACCCCATCTTTTTCACCGTGGATCAGCTCCGGGCGCTGTTCGCGGCCTCCGTGCTGGCGATCCCCGCGCTGGTTGGGCTCGCGGGCGTGGCGGTGGTGGTGATACGGAGGCGGCGTTGAGCAAGGGACGCCTCGCGGTGTCGCTGGCGCTCCTGGGCGCCGTGGCGGGCGGCTATCTGTATTACGACCGGGTGATCCTGCCCGCGCGCGAGCGGGAGGAGCGCGCCGCGGGGCATCTGTTCACGCTGGCCGCGGCCGCCGTGAACAAGATCGAAATCGCCCGGCCCGGCGGCGACCATGTGGCGCTTGAGCGGAAAAACAATGTCTGGTGGATCACGCGGCCCGTGGATACCCGCGCCGACGCGGACACCGTCAAGCGCCTGCTGGAGAGCGCCGCGGGCGCGAAAAGCGAACGCGGAATGGACGAGCCGCGCCTGCTCGAAGAGTATGGGCTGACCGATCCCGTCCGCGTGACGCTGGCGTCTCCCGGCGCCACGGAGACGCTTTCCATCGGCGCCCTGAATCCTTCCGGCGCTTCGTACTATGCGCTCACCGAAGGCGCCCGGCGGCCCCGGCTCGCGCCCAAAAGCGATCTGGAACGGCTGATGCCCTCCCTGTTCGACCTGCGCGACAAGCGCCTGTTCAGCCGCGGACTGGAAGAGGTCAAGTCCGTGAAGTTCACCGGCGGCGCCCTGAACGTGGAGATGGTCCGCGACGAGGCCGGCGGCTGGCGGCTGATCGCGCCGGTGGGCGCCAGGGCCGACGACGCGGCGGCGGGCGCCATGATTGACGCCTTCATGGAGGCGCGCGCGGCGGGGTTCTATGGCAAACCCGCAAGCCTGGCCCTCTATGGGCTGGACAACCCCATGATGGCCTTCACCGCCGTGTATGACGACGGCGTGGAGGAAACCCTGCTTGTCGGCGTGGTCACCGAGGGGGGGCAGGGACGCTACGCCATGAGGAAGAACGGGCAGGAGGTCACCCGCGTCCCCTTGGCCGTGGTGGAGGCGGTCCCCGCCTCGGAGATGGCGCTGCGCAACCGCAAACTTGTCAGCTCCGACCTGAACGTGTACGACATCAACCGGCTTACCTTGTGGCGCGAGGGCGCGGTGGCGGTGGAGTTGGACCGCAAGCGCAAGGCGCCGGACGGTCCGCCCGACGGCCAATGGACCATCGTCAAGCCCGCCACGGCCCCGGCTGACGCGGTGGAGGTGGACCGCTTCCTCCGCGAACTTACGGCCATCGAGGCCGAATCGTTCCTGCAGCATGACGCCATGGCGGGGCGGGACGTTTCCCCGTCACTGGAGATTGACCTTACGTCCGAAGGAGACACGCTGCGGTTCACGTTCTTCTGCCCGCCCCGGGAGGCGCAGTGCTGGGCCATGGCCCCGAACAGCAGTTGGGGGCTGGTGATATCCCGCGATAGTTTCGCTAAGCTCGACGCGGGGTGGGAAAGTTTCCAGGACCGGCGGCTGTTCCCCCTCGAAGCCGCCAACGTGACGCGCGTTATCGTCACCCGGCTGGGGCAGGTGTTCGACGTCCGCGTGGAGGGCGAGCGGTGGAAGCTTGATAAACCCCAGGCAGCGGACCTGGACCAACTCGCCTTCAACCGGCTGGTGTGGACGGTGTTGGGGTTGCGCGCCGACGTCCGCCTGGGCCGGGGGGCGCCGCGCGTGGTTAAAAACCCCATCACCATCGCCGTGCATGACAAAACCGGCCAGGTCATGACGGTGGTCATCCGCAAGGAGCGCGGCGTATATCTGGCCCAGAGCGCGGGAAAAAATGAATCGTTGGTGATCCCGCGGGAGTTCGCGGAAGAACACCTGATCAAGGCCCTTGAAGGACTTTTGCCCGCCGCCGCCGGCCAGCCGTGATAAGGTGAAGCCATGGGAGAGGAAAAAACGGAAATAACGTTCACCGACAAACGGCGGATCAAATCCGCCGACGACACCTGCGGCGACGCCGCCGCGCCGGATCTGGAACGTACGCCCACATTCGTGGAAAAGCTTCAGTCCCAGGTGGCGGAGAACGATCAGCGCCTGCGCGAGTACATCGCCGCGCACAAGGAGCGCGTCGCGGAGATGGATCGCGTCCGCCGCAGGCTGGAGGACGAGGCCGGCGCGCGGGCGGAAGGCAAGTTCGCCGGCCTTGTCGCCGAGCTTCTGCCCGCCCTCGACGGCCTTGACCGCGCGCTGGAGGCCGCCGCGGGGACGTCCGGCCCGCTGGTGGAAGGCGTGCGCCTGGTGCGCGGGAGCCTGTTCGAGGCGATGCGGAAACGGGGACTGGAAACGGTGGATTGCGTAGGCAAGCCGTTCGACCCCGAAGTGGCGCAGGCGGTAGGCGCCGCGCCGGTGGATGACGAAGCGCGGGACAACATCGTGCTCGAACAGCTTGCGCCGGGCTACCGGCTGGGCGGCCGGGCGCTGCGCCACGCGCTGGTGCGGGTGGGCCGCAAGGCGTGACGCGCGAAGGGAGCCAATGACCAAACGCGACTATTACGAAGTGCTGGGCGTGGAGCGCAACGCCGGCGCCGATGCGATCAAGAAGGCCTACCGCAAGAAGGCCTACGAGTTCCACCCGGACCGCAACAGCCACGATCCGGAGGCCGAGGAAAAATTCAAGGAAGCCTCCGAGGCCTACGAAGTGCTGCGCGACGCCGACAAACGGGCGCTGTACGACCGGTACGGCCACGAAGGGCTGCGCCAGACCGGCTTTGGCGGATTCTCCAACTTCGACGACATCTTCAGCTCGTTCGGCGACATTTTCGAGGACTTCTTCGGCTTCGGCGCGCGCGGCGCGCGGGGCGAACGGGCCATGCGCGGCTCCGACCTGCGCTACGACATGGAGATAGAGTTCCTCGAAGCCGCCCATGGCGTCGAAAAGCAGATCGAGATAGAGAAGGATGTGGTCTGCCCCGCCTGCCAAGGCTCGCGCAGCGAGCCGGGCCATTCCGCGCAGACCTGCCCCATGTGCCGCGGCGCGGGCAAGGTCACGCGCTCGCAGGGTTTTTTCTCCATATCCACCGCGTGCCCCCAGTGCCACGGCGAGGGGATACGCATCTCCCACCCCTGCAAGAAGTGCAAGGGCGCGGGGGTTATCCAGGAGCGCAAGCGCCTCAACGTCAAGGCCCCCGCCGGGGTGGACACCGGCTCGCGGCTGCGCCTGCGCGGCGAGGGCGAGCCGGGCCGCAACGGCGGCCCCGCGGGCGATCTGTACATCGTCATCTTCGTCAAGGAAAGCAAGGTATTCAAACGCCACGGCGACGACATTGTAGTGACCGT
>JACQZB010000004.1:2319-14646 GCA_016207925.1 Nitrospinota bacterium | reverse complement strand
CCGCGCCTGCAAGGAGTTGGGGATAAGCACCGTGGCGGTGCACTCCACCGCCGACGAGCACAGCCTGCATGTGCGCTTCGCCGACGAGGCGGTGTGCATCGGCCCGCCCCAGTCGGACAAGAGCTACCTTAACATCCCCGCGATCATCAGCGCCGCGGAGATCACCGACGCCGACGCCATCCATCCCGGCTACGGTTTCCTGGCGGAAAACGCCGAATTCGCCGAAGTATGCGAGAAGTGCCGCATCCGTTTCCTCGGCCCCAAACCCGACCATATCCGGAAAATGGGGCACAAATCCGCCGCGCGCGAGTTGGCCAAAAAAACGGGGGTTCCCACCATCCCCGGCTCGGAGTCCATGGACAACACCCTGGAGGAGGCCGTAAGCGTCACCGAAGGGGTGGGGTACCCCTTGATGCTCAAGGCCGCCGCGGGCGGCGGCGGGCGCGGGATGCGCGTCATCCGCTCCCCCGAGGACATGGCCAAGATGTTCGAGGTGGTGCGTTCCGAGGCGGGCGCGGCCTTTGGCGACCCCAGCGTGTATATCGAAAAGTACATCGAGAACCCCAAACACGTCGAAGTCCAGATCATGGCGGACGCCCACGGAACCGTGCTGTCCCTGGGCGAGCGCGACTGCTCCATCCAGCGCCGCCACCAGAAACTCGTCGAGGAAACCCCATGCCCCGTGCTGCCCGAAGCCGCGCGGCGCGCCATGAGCGACTGCGCCGTGGCGCTCGCCTCCTCCATCGGGTACGAAAGCCTGGGGACGGTGGAATTCCTTTACGACCAGGCCACCGGCGCCTACTACTTTATCGAAATGAACACCCGCATCCAGGTGGAGCATACCGTCACCGAGGCCATCACCACCCTGGACCTGGTCAAGGAGCAGATCCGCATCGCCGCCGGCGAAAAATTGCGGTTCAGCCAGCAGGACATCAAGTTCTTCGGCCATTCCATCGAGTGCCGCGTCAACGCCGAGGACCCCTTCACCTTCATCCCGTGCCCCGGCGAAATCACCGGCCTTAACATACCCGGCGGCCCCGGCGTGCGGGTGGACACCGCCCTGTACGTGGAGTCCACCGTGCAGCCCTACTACGAGTCGCTGGTGGCCAAGCTGATCGTGCATGGCATTGACCGGCGCGAGGCGATGGCCAAAATGACCCGCGCGCTCTCCGAATTTCACATCGCCGGCATCAAAACCACCATCCCGCTTCTGGTGGAGGTGATGGCCTCGCCGGAGTTCCGCTCCGGCAAATACCACACCGGCAGCATGGACAAACTTCTCGCCGAGCGCTGATGGAGCTTTACCTCCTGGGTACCGGCACATGCGCGCCCAATCCGCGCCGGACGCCGGCCTGCTACTTCCTTTCCGCCGGGCCGCGCTCCTTCATCATTGACCCCGGCCCCGGCGCGGTCAACCGCATCATCGCCGCCGGACTGGACCCGTTCGGCGCCGAGGCGGTGTTCATCAGCCACCACCACCTGGACCATTGCGCCGACCTGCCGTACTACCTGTTCTGCAAGGCGGTCTGCCCCACCGGGCGCGACCCCCGCGGCCTGACCATTGTCGCCCCGCCGGGCTTTAACAAGGTCTATCAAGGGATGCTGGCGATATGGGGCAAATGGCTGGTGTCGGACCGTTACCGGGTGGTTATCGAGGAGGTGGGCGACGCGGCATGGGAGTCGGGCGCCATGCGGTTCACGGCCAAGTCCATGCTCCACGGCGCCAACGGCGTGGGCTTTAGGTTCGAGCGCAAGGGCGGGCCGTCACTGGCCTATTCGGGCGATACGGCCTACTGCGAGGAGCTTGTCGAACTGGCCGGCGGCGCGGACACCTTCCTGTGCGAATGCGCCTGGCCCAACGAGCATGAGGTGGACGGCCACATGCGCCCCGCCGATGTGGCCCAGGCGGCCCTGCGCGCGGGCGTTCCCCGCGTGATCCTGACCCATTTTTACCCTCTGGTGAACACGTCCACCGTCGCCGCCGATGTCCGCGCGGCCGGCTACAAGGGGGAGATCATCGTGGGCGAAGACGGCATGAAGGTCAGCCTGGGACGGATATAGCGGGGTGTTGAAAAACTCCGTACACAGTCATTGCGAGAAGCGAAGCGGCGAAGCAATCTCAAATTCATCAACGCCGCGAGTGCTTCGTGGAGTTTATCCTGAGCGTCAGCGAAGGACCTGCAATGACGGTAAAAGACCTTTTTCAACAGCCCGGTCGGCGCGGCTCGCCACGGGTTATACTATTGATGGCTCCCTTTATTAACTCCCGCGGCAGGGCAAGGAGGCGCGGATGGACTTTGACGAGTGCGCGCGGTGCGGCAAGCGTATCGCCCCCGGCCAGATACGCTACATCGTGCGCCTGACCATCGTCGGCGACGACGGCGGGACGCTGGTGGAAGTCGCCGGCCACGACGCGGAGATCGAGTCGCTGATCGCCCAGATCGAACAGATGGAGCCGGACGAATTGGAGCGCGACGTGTTCGAGGAGCGCATCTTCGTCCTCTGCCCACCCTGCCGCAAAGCGTTCTTGCGAAACCCGTTCGGGGCGGCTGACGCGGGAACGTTCGAAGACGACGAGGATTTTTCCGGCCCGATCCAGTAATGAGCGCGCGCGCGTACCGGGTGGGAATCATCGGCTTGGGCCGCATCGCCAGCCTGCTGGAGGACGATCCCCTGCGCGGCAAACCGGCCACCCTGGCCGGGGCGTTCGCCGCCCATCCCAAAGCCCGCATCGTGGCCGGATGCGACATCAACACGGAACGCCGCGGACTGTTCGCCCGCCGCTGGGGCGTAAAAAAACTCTACGCCGATTTCCATGACATGCTCGCGCGCGAGCGCCTGGACATTGTCGCCGTGGCCTCGTGGACCGAAACGCACGCCGAAGCGGTGATCGCCGCGGCCCGCGCCGGGGCGCGGGGCATATACTGCGAAAAACCCATCGCCATCAACCTGGCCCAGGCGCGGCGCATGATCGCCGCCTGCCGCCGCTCCGGCGCCGCCATGGTGGTGGGGCACGAACGGCGCTGGGCCAGGCCCTACCGCGCCATCCTGGGCAACCACACCGCCGAACTGTACGAAACCCGGCCCAGCGGACGCTATTCCGGTTTTATGGAGCTTGCCCGCGTACCCTTTCCCCAATGGGACGGCGAGGCCAATCCCTATGTGGGCGCCGTGGACGGACTAATCCGCGCCATGGAAACCGGCGAGCCGCCCCTGTCCAGCGGCGAGGACGGCCTGATGGCGCTGGAAACGATTATGGCCATGTACCGCTCCGCCGCCAAAGGGGGCGCGCCCGTCCGCATCGCGCCCGCCTCTCCCCGCTATTAAGGAGGGGAGAGGAGCGGCGCCTCTTGGCGCCCGGTGAGGGGGTCAAAAAGGACGATGCGCGAATTGCCCTCTTCAGTAGGGGCAGGTCCCCGTGCCTGCCCGAATTGGGCACGGCGCGCCGCGCCCCTACAATCGCCTGGCCACGGATACACCTGGCGCCCCGCTCTGCTACAATACATACTCATGGACACCCTGCTGGGGGAATTCGTCACCTACCTCGCCGTGGAGCGCAACCGCTCCCGCAACACCGTGGAAGCCTACCGGCGCGACGCGCGGCGGTTCATGGAAATGACCGGCTGCAAGACGCCGGACCAACTCGGCGCGCTCACCGCGGACGGCGTGGCCGCGTATCTTAAAAAACTCAAGCAGGACGGATTGGCGGACGCCTCCGCCGCGCGCGGGCTGGCTTCGGTGAAGACCTTCTTCCGCTTTCTCGCCGCCGAGGGGCTGATCGAAAAAAATCCCGCCGGGATGGTGGAGTCGCCCAAGCAGTGGCGGCGCGTTCCCGGCGCCTTGTCCCGGCAGGAGGTGGAACGCCTCCTGGCCGCGCCCCGCCTGGACGATCCCCAGGGCCTGCGCGACAGCGCCATGCTCGAAACCCTGTACGCCACCGGCCTGCGCGTTTCCGAACTGGTCCACCTCAAGCTGATGGAGGTGAACCTGGAGGCGGGGTACGTCTCCACCGTGGGCAAGGGTTCCAAGCAGCGCGTCACGCCCATGGGGCAGGTGGCGCGGGACCGCATCCGGCGCTACATGGCCGAGGCGCGCGGGCGGCTGTTGCATGGGCGCATCAGCGGCAGCCTGTTCGTCACCCGCCGGGGCGCGGCGATGACGCGCCAGGGATTCTGGAAGATCATCAAGCGCCACGCGCGCGCGGCGGGCATCGCCAAAACCATCAGCCCCCACACGCTGCGCCATTCTTTCGCCACGCATCTTCTGGAGGGGGGCGCGGACCTGCGCGCCGTGCAGGAGATGCTGGGCCACGCCGACATCTCCACGACGCAGATATACACCCACGTCGCCCGCGGCCATGTGCGGGAGACCTACGACCGGATACATCCGAGGGCGAAATGACGCTCGCGGTTCTCGCGGGGTTGAGCCTTTTCTTTTTCGCCGCAAGCGGGGTGATATACTGGCTGGCCCGCGCGCGCGGATGGGACTTTCTCGACCGCCGCGCGCAACCCAGGGCGCCGCGCGCCGCACTGGTGGCCGGGGCGCGGGAAGCGGCCAAGCGCCGCCGCGCCAACCTTGCGGCGGGGTACGAACCCTACGCGCGCCGCGCCGCCGAACGCGCCAGGCGCGATCCCGCGGCGCTGGCCGCGGCGGTGAAATTGTGGCTATCGCAGGACGGGGGAGCTATACTTAAAAAATGAACCAGTTCAAACATCTCGACGCGCGCCAGGTGGGGCATCTGCCGGGCGTGTTCCGCCCCGCCATCATGCGCGACGTGCCCGCCATCCAAAAATTGATCAAGCTGCACGCCGACAAGGGCCAGATGCTGCCCCGCTCGGTCAACGAGTTATACGAAACCATCCGCCAGTACCTCCTCTACGAGGAGCGCGGAAAGGTGCTGGGCGTGTGCGGCCTGCACGTCACCTGGGAAGACCTGGCGGAGGTGCGCGCGCTGGCGGTGGATCCCTGCCTCGGCGAGGCGCGCCGCCTGGGCATCCCCAAGGTGTTCACGCTTACCTACGTGCCCGATTTCTTCCGCCGCCTCGGTTTCGAGGAAGTGGAAAAAACCATGTTCCCGCACAAGATATGGAGCGAGTGCATCCGGTGCCACAAGTTCCCCGACTGCGACGAAACAGGGCTGGTCATCGTCCTCGACCTGGACAAGGATGAGGCCGCCTAGGCCCGCGCGCCGCCCACCGGCGTGAACGGCTCCCTTGTCGAACTCGCCGTGGAGGGCCTCGCCTTCGGCGGCGCGGGCGTGGCGCATGGACCCGGCGGCGTCACCGTATTTGTCCGCGGCGGCTATCCGGGCGATGTGGCGCTGGCGCGCTTCGGACGGCGCAAGAAACGCTGGGCCGAGGCGGACGCCGCCCGCATCCTCACCCCGTCGCCCCAGCGGCGCGAACCGGTATGCCCGCTGGCCCGCGTCTGTGGCGGCTGCCCATGGATGGGGTTCGACTACGCGGCGCAGCTCGAATGGAAACGGCGCATCGTCCGCGAACTGTTCGCGCGGGTCGGCAAGCTGGACGTGGAGCCGGAAGCCGTCGCGGGCGGGGCGCAAACCGGCTACCGCGCCCGCGTGCGGATGCGCGTCACGGGTGATGAAAAGGGCGCGCAACTGGCCTTCCGGCGCGCCGCGTCCAACGCGCTGGTCCCCGTCCGTTCCTGCCCGGTGGCCACGGACGCGGTGAACGCCGCCATCGGGCAGGTCAACGGCTATCTCGCCTCCCGGCCCGGATTCGCCGCCGGGGTGGAGGAAATCGAGTTGGAGGCGTCCGGCCACGCGGGCCGCGTGGTCATCACCCCGCGCGGCGGCGGGCCATCGCGCGGTGAAATGGAGGCGATGCTGGCCGCCTGCGCGGCATTGCGCGGCGCCGCGGTGAAGGGGAAAAACAAGCCGGTGACATACGGCGGCCCGTACCTGGAAACCTCCATCGGCGAAGGAGTGGCGCTGCGCCACGGGCCGGGCGCGTTCACCCAAGTCAACCCGGAGCAGAACCTTGTCCTCATCCGCCGAGCGCTGGAAATGGCGCGGCCCGCGCCGGGAACCACGGCGCTGGACCTGTACTGCGGCATAGGCAACTTCTCCTTCCCGCTTGCGCTGGCCGGAATGGCGGTGACGGGGGTGGACTCCTCCAAGGCGGCGGTGGAGGACGCGGTGTATAATCGCGGACGGTTGGGGATGAGTCTGGCCGATTTCTCCACCGAGGACGCGGCGCGGGCCGCGGCCAGGTACGCCGCGCGGGGGCTTGGCTTTGACGCGGTCATGCTCGACCCCCCGCGAGGCGGGGCGGCGGAACTTATCGGGGACGCCGCCAAGCTGGCGCGCGAACGGATTGTGTACATTTCCTGCGATCCCCCCGCGCTGGCGCGCGACGCGGCGGCGCTGGCGCGGCTGGGTTTTACGCCGGTCCGCTTGGCGCTGGTGGACATGTTCCCCCATACCGCGCATATCGAATCGGTACTGTTGATGGAGCGGCGGTGAAACTGTTACGGCGCGCGGGGCTGGCGGCGGCGTTTTTGCTGATAGCGGCGCCGCCGGGCTTGAGCCTGCTCATTTTCCGCTCGCATACCTACACGCCGCCGCCCGCGGGGGCCTTCGAGCGCAGCCCGTTCCCCTTCGCCTCCGCGCCCTTCGCCGTGACGGCGGACGATGGCGTGGTGATCCGCGGATTCGCCGCCGCCGGAAAAGGCGATACGGTGATCCTGGCCCTGCACGGGTTCGGGCGCGACCAGACCCAGATGGCGGACCGCTGGCGGGGGCTATACCCCGGAGACGCATCGTTCGCGGTGATGGATTTCCGCAACCATGGCGCCTCCGGCCCGGCGTCCACCACGTTCGGTTATGACGAGGCGCGCGACGTGGCCGCCGTGGCGGCCCACTTTAAAAAGAGCCACCGGCGCGTGGTGGCGTGGGGGCTGTCCATGGGCGCGGCGGCGGCGGCCCGCGCGGCGCGAAACGGCGCCCCGCTGGACGCCCTGATACTGGAGGGGATGTACGACACCCTTTCCAACGCCATAGCCCTGCGCGGCGAAAAAATGGGCATCCCCCGCTGGCCGCTGATTCCCATGACCCTGTGGTGGTACGAACGCCTCTCCGGCGTGCGGCTTGATGAAATGGACATGGCGCAAACGCTGCGCGGCCTTGACGCGCCGGTTTTGCTGGTCCACAGCCTGGGCGACGAGAAGGCGCCCAAGGAAGCGTTCCAGACGCTGCGCGGCGCGCTGGGGCCGCACGGTGAGGCGTTCCTGCTCGCCGAAGGCGCGCACGACGCCATATATGAAACCAACCGCGGAGTGTATGTCGAAGCCCTGCGCGGATTCCTGGCGCGCGCGGTCCCGCGCCAAGGTTGACAGCGCCGCCCGCGGCCTTTATCGTCACCCAATGCGCCGGAGGATTTTCGCGTGACGCTGCTTGACGTCCTGAACACTGTTGACGGCTATGTGTGGGGCCTGCCGCTCATCATCCTGCTTTTATCCACCGGCCTGTACCTGACCTTCCTGCTCGGCGGCGTGCAGTTCACCATGCTGCGCCACGCCCTGTCGCTGGCCTTCGTCATACGCCGGGAGACGGGCGGGGAAGGGGACATCTCCCACTTTCAGGCGCTGATGACGGCGCTCTCCGCCACGGTGGGCATCGGCAACATCGCCGGGGTGGCCACCGCCATAGCCGTGGGCGGGCCGGGCGCGGTGTTCTGGATGTGGATGACGGGCCTCGCGGGCATGGCCACCAAGTACACCGAGGCGCTGCTGGCGGTGAAGTACCGCGTCCACGACGAACGCGGAAGAATGTCCGGCGGGCCGATGGTGTACATCGCCGCCATCGGCCCCCATCCCGCATGGAAGGCGCTGGCGGCGGCGTTCGCCGTCTCCGCGGTGATCGCCTCCTTCGGCATCGGGTGCATGACGCAATCCAACTCCGTGGCCGAAGCGCTGCACGGCTCCTTCGGCGTGCCCGAATGGCTCACCGGGGTGGTTATCGCGCTGATGACGGCGGTAGTGATCCTGGGCGGGGTGCGCTGGATCGCCCGCGCCGCGTCCGTCATCGTGCCGGTGATGATCCTGTTGTACAGCGCCTCGGCGTTGTACATCCTGTGGCTCTACGTTGACGGCATCCCCTGGGCGCTGGGGCTGATCCTGACCCACGCCTTCACCCCCGCCGCCGCCACCGGCGGCTTCGCGGGCGCCTCCGTGTGGATCGCCGCGCGCATGGGCGTGGCGCGCGGGATATTCTCCAACGAGTCCGGCCTTGGCTCCTCCCCCATCGCCGCCGCCGCCGCCAAAACCCGCGACCCGGTGGCGCAGGCGCTGGTCTCCATGACCCAGACCTTCATTGACACCCTGATCGTGTGCAGCATGACCGCCCTGGTGATCCTGCTCACCGGCGCGTGGGAGAGCGGCCTTAACGGCGCCTCGCTGACCACCAGGGCCTTTTCGCTGGGCCTCGGCCAGGGCGCGGGAAGCGCGGTGGTCACGCTGTCGCTGGCGCTGTTCGCCTACTCCACCACCATCGGCTGGAGCTATTACGGCGAGCGCGCGCTGCAATCGCTGGCGGGGTTGAAGTGGGCGGTGTGGTACAAACTGGTGTTCTGCTTTCTGCTGATCGTAGGCGCGGTGTCCCACCTTGAGGAGGTGTGGACGTTCTCCGACATCGCCAACGGCCTGATGGCTTTCCCCAACCTGGTGGCGCTTGTCATGCTCTCCCCCGTGGCGCTCGCGGAAACCCGCCGCTACCTCGCCGCCCCCGCGCCGCCCACGCGCGCGCGGGAGGAGCCCGCATGACCGGGACGCTTACCTTTCTGGGCAGCGGCACTTCCACCGGCGTGCCGATGATCGGCTGCGGGTGCGGCGTATGCCGCTCCGCCGACCCGAAAGACCAACGCACGCGAAGCTCCGCGTGGATTCAATCGGCGGGCCTTTCCGCGCTCATAGACAGTTCCACCGACCTGCGGGCGCAGGCGTTGCGCGTTGGGATGCGCGCGCTGGACGCCGTGTTCTACACACACCACCACGCCGACCATGTGCATGGCATAGACGACCTGCGCTCGTTCTCCCTGTTCGCCGGAAAGAAGCTGCCCTGCTACGGCCCCGCCCCCTCGCTGGAGCGCATCCGGGAGATGTTCGCCTACATCTTCAACGGCAAGGATGCCCCCGGCGGCGGCAAGCCGCTGTTGGAGCTTGTCGCCATCGAGGGGCCGGTCACGGTGAACGGGCTTACCGTGACCCCCATCCCCGCGCGGCACGGCGACGCTTTGGTCTTTGGCTACCGCATGGGGCGCCTGGCGTATCTTACCGATTGCTCCAGCATCCCGCCCGCCTCGATCCGCCATCTCGAAGGGGTGGAAACGCTGATCCTGGGCGCCATGAAGGCGCCCCGGCACGCCACCCATTTCACGCTGGAACAGGCGCTGGAAACCATCACTTTGATCAAGCCGCGCCGCGCCTACCTGACGCATTTGAATCACGCGGTATCCCACGCCGCGGTGTCCGCCGCATTGCCGGAAGGCGTGGCGCTGGCGTGGGACGGTTTGACGGTGGAGTTCTAGAGCGGGTCTTCCTCGAAGGTGAAAAACCCCGCCGGGAACGCGATATCCTGCCAGACCCGCCGCCACTGCACGCGCAGCGTGGCGCCCGCCAGGGGGAACACCGCCCCGGAGGCGTACGGCGCCACGGGACCGGCGGCAAGGGGGCCAAGGGCGATCCGCGGATCCCCTCCATGCGCGAACACCACCTCGCGCAGGTTCTGATCGTAGGACAACTCCATGCGCGGATTCTCCGTCACCGCGAGCTTACGTTCACCCTCACGGTATGCGGCGGACACGCGCCCGAACGGCGGCGGGCGCCCGCTGACCGCCGTGAACAGCGCAAGAAACGGTGACATGGACAAACCGCTGTCCGTCATCTTGCGCTCGCCGGTCGCCGGGTCGAGGGAAAGCGCCCGCCTGCCGTCATCCCCCGCGTACGCCGCCAGCGCGGCCCCCTCCTCGGTGGCGAGTTCCAGCCGGTAGCGCCCGTCCGCCAGCGCCAGGCGGATGACGCCGCGCATCGGCTTCGCCCCCGTGGCCTCGAACACCCCCTCGCCATAGAACGGGGGAAACGGCGCGCCGCCGGAGAATGCGGCCAGTTCGTCCGCCGCCCGCGCGGCAGGGTAGGAATGGGCGGGGTAGCGGCGCCCCGCCTGGCACGACGCCAGCGCGGCCGCCGTCAGAAGTATCAGCGCGGCTGCGGCTCGCCGGGCGATGGCGCGGCCTCCATCAGTTTGCGGATGTCATCGAGCTTGCGGCGCACCGCGTCGCGGTCGGGCGGGGCGCCGCTGGACTCCGGCTGCGCCGCCAGCGAGCGCTCGTAGGCTTCCGCCGCCAGCTTGGGCTGATCAAGCGCCGCGTGGACATCCCCCAGGTGTTCGAGCACCACCGGATCGGGCGGGATGTTGCGCACCGCGGCCTGCAGTTGGTCCAGCGCCTCCCGGTAGCGCCGCTGCTTGTAGAATATCCATCCCAGCGAGTCTATGAAGTAGCCGTTCTCCGGCTCCAGCGCTATCGCCTTGCGCAGGTAGCGCTCGGCCTCGTCCAGGCTCACGTCGCGCACCGCGTAGATGTAGCCGAGGTAGTTGAGCGCGTTGGAGTGGTCGGGCTTGAGTTCCACCGCCTTTTTCATCGCGGCGATGCAGTCGTCGTAGCGGCCCAGCTTCTCATACACCACGCCGAGGTAGAAGTAGTACTTGTCCTCGCCGGCGTTGAGCGCGATGGCTTCCTTGAAGGCGCCCGCGGCCCGCTGGCTGTCGCCCACCTTGTTGTACAACAGGCCGGCGAAGTAGCGCAGCTCCGCGTCGCGCGGGTCAAGCCGGGTGGCGGCGATGGCGTGCTTGAGGCTTTCCCGCGGATCGCCCCCGCGCTCGTACAACTCGGCGATCTTAAGCTGGATGTCGCGGTTGGTGGCGTCGCCGGGCAGCGTGATCTGTTTCCACGTGGCCACCGCCTCGTTGAGCATCCCCATCCGCTCGAAAATGTTGGCGATGTAGAACGGTATCTGCGTGTCCGCCGGGGCGCCCGCGCGGGCGAGCTGCATGAAGTCCAGCGCCGTGTGGTAGTAGGTGGGATCGCCCGTCAACTCCGCCATGCGCCACGAGTCCAGCGCCCGGCGCAGGTGGAAATTGTCGTCGCCCGGCCCGGCGCCTTTCACCCCTTCGACAAACGCCTGACGGGCCTCGCCGCTGGCGCGCGCTTTTTCCAGCCGATCCAGCTTGGCCTGGGTGGCGCCGTCGCCCGGATGGATGCTGACCTGCCGCTCGTACAGTTTCTTGGCCGCGTCCAGATCGCCCTGGATTATGTAGGTCCACGCCAGATGATCGTAGGCGCGCAGGTAATCGGGCCGCTCGCCGATCAGCTTTTCAAGCTCATCTTGCGCCTCCTTCCAGCGCCCCAACAGCGCCAGCGTCCTGCCCCGGTAGAAACGGCCCTCCGCGTCCCCGGGCAGGGCCGTCTCGAACCGCCCCACCGTCTCAAGCGCCAGTTGCGGCTGGCCCTGGTCAAGCTGCGAACGGATCAGGCCCACCCAGGCGTCCTGATTCTGCGGCTCCACCGCGAGGATGCGCTCGAAATGGCCCGCCGCCGCGCCGCTCCCGCCGGTGGACAGCGCGATGCCCGCCAGAATGTTGAGGCAGGGGACATAACCGGGGTCAATGGCCACCGCGCGTTCGGCGGCGGCGCGCGCCATCTCTATGGCCCCCAGCCGCAGCCGCAGGAACGCCAGCCGGCGGTACGCCTGGATCAGCTTCGGATCGTTGCGCGCGGCCTTTTCGAACCATGCGATGGCGTCCGGATAGTCGCCCCGCCGTTCGGACAGCATTCCGCGCAGATAGTCGTAGTAGGCCGCGGAGCGGTCATGGTCCGTATGGATCATCGCGCCGCCGCCCATCGAGGCGCACGACGCCAACAGTGAAACCGCCATCGCGGCGATCAGCGCGCGCCACGCGGAGCGGGGGGGGGAATCCGGCCGGGTACCGGTCATAACTTCTTGTTCTGCTCTCCGCGTGATTTCGACACAATGTCCCTCAGGATAATCTTTTTGAACAACGCGCGCAATTCAGAATCCTGCAGGCGCTCCACCGCCGCTTCGGCCGCGCGCGCGGCCTGCTCGCTAACGGGCGGATCGGGAAGGCGCGCCGCGGCGCGCGCCGCGGCAGGCTCGTGGCTCCCCTTCCCGGTGATGACGATCTTCGTCACGCCGCTTTTGGGGGCCGCCTCGCGCGCCCGCGAAAGGATCGTGTCCTTGTAGTAGCTCATGCTGTCCGCCCATACCGGCTCCTTGACCCATACCGTCAGGGTG
>JACQZB010000004.1:0-2310 GCA_016207925.1 Nitrospinota bacterium | reverse complement strand
GTCAGGGTGGACCCGCGGATCGCCACCGGGGCCGACACGGCGGCCAGCCGCTCCCCGACCATCTCAACCCAACGCGCGCGGATGCGGGCCAGGTCCAGCAGCCGGCCCTGGCTGGCCTTGCCGAGGGCCTTTTCCAGCGCGGCGCCAAAACTGACGGGGGAGGCGGCGCGGCGCGTCATAAGGGCAACTTGCTTTTGAGGAATGTTTCGTATATTGTGTCCATGCGAAAAACGCGGCGGCGAAACGAGCCTTCAGGATACCACGGTGATCCGGCTCGCGCCAGCGCGCCCCGGAATGAATTCTTAACGTAAACCATGACATCGCTTAAAGTCACGCCGCTTCATGATTTTCACGTCTCGCGCGGCGCGCGGATGATCCCCTTCCACGGCTGGGACATGCCCTTGCAGTACTCCACCATCGCCGAAGAGGTGACGGCGGTGCGCGAAAACGTGGGGCTGTTTGACATCAGCCACATGGGCCAGGCCGAGGTCAAGGGCGCCCATGCGCTGGAACTGCTGCAGTTTTTGACCTGCAACGACCTTTCAAAAATCACCGGCGGCCAGGCGCAATACTCCGCCCTCCTCAATGAAGAGGGCGGGATCGTTGACGACCTGGTCATCTACCGCGTCAGCCGCGAACGCTATTTCCTGTGCCTCAACGCCGCCAACACCGCCGCGGCCGTCGCCGCCATCTCGGAGCAGTCCCTGGGCTACCCCGACGTGGAAGTCCGCGACCTGTCGCGCTACTACGCGCTGCTCGCCGTCCAGGGGCCGAACGCCGAGCCGCTGCTGGCGCAGCTTACCCCGGCCAAGCTCTCCCGCCTCCATTACTACCACTACGAAACCACCACGGTGGGCGGGCATAACGCCCTGTTGTCGCGCACCGGCTATACCGGCGAGGACGGATTCGAAATTTTCCTGGACTGGCGCGAGGCCCCCTCCGCGTGGGACCAGATCGTCAACCGGGGCCGCTCCTTCGGCCTTAAGCTGGCGGGCTTGGGCGCGCGCGACCTGCTGCGCCTCGAAATGGGCTACGCGCTGCATGGCGTTGATATTGACGATAAGACCACCCCCTTCGAGGCGGGCCTGGACTGGATCGTGAAACTCAACAAGGAAGACGGATTCATGGGGTGCGAAACCCTCGCCGCCCAATGGCGCGGCGGCGTGGCGCGCAAGCTGGTGGGGTTCACCCTCACCGGCAGGGGCGGCCTGCCGCGCCATGGATACCCCATTTTTTCCGGGGAACAAAAGGTGGGCCAAGTCACCAGCGGCGGTTATAGCCCCACGCTCAAGAAGACCATCGGCATGGGGTTTGTCCCCCCCGCGCTGGCGCTGGAAGGCGCGCCGCTGCGGATTCAGATACGCGAGGAGTTCCTCGACGCGCAGGTTGCCCGGAGGCCGTTCATGGCCCCGCGCACGCACCGGGCGCCGAAAACGCCTCCCGTTGAGGCCGAACACAAGGAATCAACCGAAACGTCCGAACCAGAAGAAGGGGTGAATCATGGAGTTTCCGGGGAATCTCAAGTACTCGAAGGAGCATGAGTGGGTCCGCGCCGATGCCGGCGTGGCGGTCATCGGCATCACCGATTTCGCGCAGGACGAACTGGGCGACATCGTGTTCGTCGAATTGCCCAAGGCGGGCCGCAAGCTGGCCGCGGGTGAAACCTTCGGCGTGGCGGAGTCGGTGAAGACCGTCTCCGACCTGTATTGCCCCGTGGCCGGCGAAGTGATCGAAGTCAACACCGCCATTGACTCCGAACCGGAGTTGGTCAATAAATCCCCCTACGCCGGCGGATGGATGATCAAGGTGAAAATGGACAATCCGGGGCAGCTTGACGGCCTGCTGGCCGCCGCCGCGTACAAGTCGCTTATCGGCAAGTAACCCCGCCGTGCGGTACATCCCCCTCACGCCCGCGGACCGCGCCCGGGCGCTTTCCGCCATTGGCGCGGCATCGTCCGATGAATTGTTCGCCGCCATTCCCGCCCCCGCCCGCCTCAACCGCGCGCTGAACGTTCCCGGTCCGCTTTCCGAATTTGACCTGGCGGACTGGTTCGAGCGCGCGGCGGAGGAAAATTGGGCCGCGCCGCCGCGTTCCTTGTTCCTGGGCGCGGGCGCGTATGTCCATCACGTCCCCGCCGCGGTGGATCAGTTGCTGCTGCGCGCGGAGTTCTACACCGGCTACACCCCCTATCAGCCGGAGGTCAGCCAGGGGACGCTGGCGGCGATGTACGAGTTCCAGACCTATTCCGCCGCGCTGTTGGGCATGGAAATAGCCAACGCCTCCATGTACGACGGCGCCTCCGCGCTGGC
>JACQZB010000003.1:1366-22530 GCA_016207925.1 Nitrospinota bacterium | reverse complement strand
CGAGCAGGTCGAGAACGGGGATGATCCGGGCCGCCCCGGCCATCGGGGGCTAAAGGGATTCCGGCCCGCCTTGCGACGGGCCGGAACCCTGTTGGCCGGAACAAGACCTCGCCGCGCTGACCACCCGGAAAACGCGGAAATCCATTCGTAAGGGGTTCCGCCCGCTCCGGGATGACCAGTCGCCGGAGCGGGCGGATATGGGAGGTAAGGCTTGGGAACAAGCGCTTACTTGAGCGACACACGATTCGCGCTGACTCATGCGGGCTGACGTATCTTCTGAAGCAGGGCCTGGTAAAAACCCACCTGCCCTTCGTCGGTTTCGTATTTCAACGCCTCCTCGACCTGCTCCTCCGCCAGATCGTAGGAACCGGCGGAAAAATAGAGCAGCGTAAGGCTTTTGCGCGCGTCGTGGTTTGCGGGGTTTTTCCGCAGGGCCAACTTGAACTCATCCGCCGCCTGCTGGTATTCGCCGCGCTGCGACAGCAATTTGCCTTTCAGGCAGTGTGAGCGGTCGGGCGCGTATTTCCCGTCTTCGAGATATGTTTTGTCCAGGTGCTTGAGCAGCGCTTCCTCGGCTCCGCCGCCGGTAATGGCGCGCGCTTCGGTCATCAACATTTCAAACGAGGGATCGTCGCTCAACAGGTACCGGGCCAGCAGACGGCTGGTCTGCGTGGTCAGCGCCGGATCGCTTTCCAGACCGGCCAATTGTTCATTGCCGTACCGGGTGCGATCAAGGATGGACGCCGAAACCACGCCCGCTACCGCCATAGTAATCACGCCTGCCGCTATCAGCTTTTTTTTCATAAGGTCCCATGCGGGAAACCCCTCATCGCTGGGATTAAGCAATAGCTATGCCTTTATCGGTAAATGTGTATCGCTTTGTTTTGGCGATGATTATTGGCTCCGGCCCAATCCGCCACCAACGTAATTAAGGGTATGGGCCAGTATGTCTTCAAAATCCAACGATTATTGTTGATCCAGTGTCACGATATAATCGGGGTATGGAAGACCGTTTCGCGCATCTGCGTCCGTTTCTGGAGCAGCTTACCCAAAGCCCCGGGGTGTACCGGATGAAGGACTCCAGGGGCAAGACGCTGTACATCGGCAAGGCGAAAAACCTTCGCAACCGGGTGCGCTCGTACTTTCAGGAGTCGGCGGATCATTCGGCGCGGATCCAGCGGATGACGGCGCTGGTCCGGGAGGTGGAAATCACCGTCACCGCATCGGAACTTGAAGCGTTGATACTGGAGGACAACCTCGTTAAAACCGAGCAGCCGCCCTATAACGTGATGCTGCGCGACGACAAGAACTACCCCTACCTGAAGTTGACCATGGAGGAGACGTTCCCCCGGCTGGTGGTGGCCCGGCGGGCGGCGAAGGACGGGGGGATGTATTTCGGGCCTTACGTGTCCGCCCGCGCCACGCGCGACGTGCTGCGGCTGGCGGATAAAATATTCGGCCTCCGCAAGAGCAAGGACGACCTCGACGGCAAACCGCCGCGCCGGCCGTGCCTGAATTTTCAGATGGGCCGGTGTCTGGCCCCCTGCGCCGCCAAGGTCACGCCGGAGGAATACCGCAAGGAAGTTGACGAGGTGATCCTGTTCCTTAAAGGGCGCAACGAGGAGTTGATGGCTTCCATCGGACAGCGGATGCGCGAGGCGTCCGAACGGCAATGGTTCGAAGTGGCGGCGCGCTACCGCGACCAGCTTGACGCCCTGCGCCGGTTGACGGAGCGCCAGTCCATCACCTCCGCGGGTATGAGCGATGAAGACGTGATCGCCTCGTGGGAGGAGGCGGGCCGGTGCGTGATCCGGCTGTTCCGCGTGCGGCGGGGCAAACTCATCGCCGATGAAACTTTCCAGTTCGGGGCGTTGGAGCGGCTCGACCGGGGCGAGGCGCTGGCGGCGTTCATCCGCCAGTTTTATTCGGGCCAGATGGAGATTCCGCCGGAGGTGCTGGTCAACGCCGAGCCGGATGGGATGGCGGCGCTCATGGAACTGCTTTCCGCCCGGCGCGGGGCGAAGGTGGTCATCGCCACGCCGGAACGGGGACGCAAACGCAAGCTGGTGGAAATGGCGGAGCGCAACGCGCGGCTGGCGTTGACCACGGAGCTGGAGTCCGCCGCGGGCAAAGGCGAGGCGCTGGAGGAGATCGGGTCAAGCCTTGGCATGGCGGCGCCGGAGACCATCGAGGCGTATGACATTTCCAACACCGGCGGGGCGTCCTGCGTGGGCGCGGTGGTGGTGTTCAAGAACGGCGTACCGTCAAAAGGGGATTACCGGACCTACTCGATTAAAAGCGTGGGCGGGCCGGACGACTACGCCTCGCTGGGTGAAGTGATCCGCCGCCGGTTCCGCCGCATCGCGGACAAGGGGGCGGCCATGGCGGACTTGTTGCTCATTGACGGCGGCAAGGGCCAGTTGGGCGCGGTGGCGCGGGCGTTCGCCGATATTGGCGTGGCGCCGCCGCGGATCATAAGCGTGGCGAAAGGCGCCCAGCGGGAGAATTTGGCGACGGACGAATTTTATGCGTTGACGCCCGCGGATATGGCGGAGCGCGTGGAATTGGCGCCCGCGGGGCGGTTGTTGCTTCAACGTATCCGCGATGAGGCGCACCGGTTCGCCATTTCGCGCCATACTCGCGCGCGTGACCGGGAGCTTACCCGCTCCGTTCTCGACGACATCCCCGGCGTCGGCCCAAAACGCAAGAAGGCGTTGTTGCGGGCCTTTGGCAGCGTGGCGCGCGCCCGCGCGGCCAGCGTGGAGGATATTCAATCCGCCCTATCCATTTCCGAAGCGCTGGCGCGGAAGATACATGAGGGGTTGTAAAACGAGCGATGGCGGAGTATGTCATTGCGAGGAGCGCCGCAAGGCGCGACGCGGCAATCTCGAATTTGAGATCGCCACGGATCGCTGACGCAATCCTCGCGATGACGTGGAAAAAGGACGCGGCGATTGTAGGGGCGGCCCCCCGTGGCCGCCCGTGACCGGGCAGGCGCAGGGGCCTGCCCCTACAGAAGAGGGCGAGGCATCCTCGCCCATTTCACTCCACGGCGCGTATTGACCAGTCCGGACGGTTGAGCCGCATCATCCAGTTCTGCGGTTCGGGGATGGGGACGAATCCAAACTTTGAGTACAGCCCTTGCGCGTCCTGCGTGCCCAGCATCCACAGGTACACATGGGGGAGCAAGGGATGATTCATGGCGAACTTCATCATGCTTTTGGCGACGCCCTTGCCGCGATGGGCCTCGTCAACGTACACGTCCATGAAAAAGGCGAACCGGGTCTTGTCGCTCACCAGCCGCAGGTAGCCGGTCTGCGCGCTTTCGCGATACGCGCCGACCACGATGGTGGAATTGCGGGCGCCGCGAACCACTTCGGGTTTTTGTATTCCCGGACTCCAGTAGGTGGCGGTGAGCCAGCGGGCGACGGTGTCGAAATCCACCCGCGCCAGCGCATCGTCAATTTCATACCCGCCCGCTATCGCTTCGATCATTTCTGCTTCTCACGTTTATCCTTGATCCCCGCTTCGCGGCCCTGGTCCGACGGCTCGTAGTAAACGCGGCCTTTCAATTCTTCCGGCAAGTAGTCCTGCGCCACCCAATGGCCGGGATGGTCATGAGGATACTTGTACCCCTTTCCGAACCCGAACCCCTTGGCCGCCTTGTAGCTTGTGTCCTTCAGATGATCCGGCACGGGATGGCTGTGGCCGCTCTGCTGTATGTCTTCCAGCGCGCGGTCCATGGCCAGATAGGCGCTGTTGCTTTTGGGCGCGGTGGCCACGTGCAACACGGCGTGGGCCAGATTTATGCGCGCTTCCGGCAGGCCGATGCGGTCCACCGCCTCCGCCGCGGCGACAGCCACCAGCAATGCGGAAGGATCGGCTAGCCCCACGTCCTCGCTGGCGGTGATAATCAGACGGCGCGCGATGAAACGGGGATCCTCGCCGCCCGCGATCATCTTCGCCAGCCAGTAGATGGCGCCGTCCGGGTCGGAGCCGCGCAACGCCTTCTGGAACGCGCTGGCGTGGTCATAATGCTCCTGGCCAAGTTTGTCGTACAGGATGGAAGTGTCCTTCGCCAGCCGCTCCACCAGCGCGACAGTCACCAAGTCGCGCGCGCCGCCCGCCGTGACGGTTTCCACCGCCGCTTCGAGCAGGTTAAGCGCCGCGCGCGCGTCGCCGCCGGAAAGTTTGGCGATTGCCTCCATCGCGCCCTCGCCCAAGGCGGCGCCCAAATTCGCCACGCCGCGTTCCGCGTCCTCCATCGCGCGGCGCAGGATGGTCATCACATCGCCGTATTCCAGTCCCTCCAGCCGGACGATGCGGCAACGGGAACGCAAGGCCGGTATCACCTCGAACGCCGGATTCTCCGTAGTCGAGCCGATGACGATGATCGTGCCGTCCTCCACGCGCGGCAGGATGGCGTCCTGCTGGGTTTTGGAGAAGCGGTGGACTTCGTCAATGAACAGGATGGTGCGGCGTTTGCGCGCGCGCCACTCGCGCCGCGCGAACTCGATGGCGGCGCGCAGATCCGCAACGCCGGAAGACACCGCGGAAACCTCGACAAATGCCGCGTTCTGTGTGTTCGCCAAAAGGCGGGCCAGCGTGGTCTTACCGGAGCCGGGCGGTCCCCAAAAGATCAGCGAGGGCAGCCGCTCGCTTTGGGCCAGTTTACGCAACGGGCTGCCGGAGCCGATGACTCCGGACTGCCCCACCAGTTCGTCGAGCGTTCGCGGACGCATCCGGTCGGCCAGCGGACGCGGCGCGTGGCTGGCCTCACCGGCGGGGATTTCAAACAGATCGTCGCCCATGATGGGGACATTGTACAACGGCGGAGCGGCTACGGGTGACGCTGCCGTCTCGCTTGTAGGGGCGACCCCCCGTGGCCGCCCGGGATTCGTAGGGGCTAAGCGCGCTTCGCCCTCGTTGGGCAGGCGCAGGGGCCTGCCCCTACGAAGAAGGGTGATTCATGAATTGCCCCTACACGTTATCAGCGCGGCGGCAACGGCGCGTGGGCCTTGCCTGATTCCAGCAACGGGTTGGGGCCTTTGCGGCCGCGGTAGGAACCGTAGTAAAGGTTCTGGGCGTGGTTGCCCTCGACGAAAAACAGCCAGCGCTCCGCCACGGCGCCGGTCAGCGCCAATAACAGCGCGGGCGCCGCGAGCCATCCGCCCTCGCCGCGCAACAGAGGCATGTAGTCGAGCAGCAACAGCGCCAGGGGGAGAATGAACAACGCAATGACGGCCACGTACCGCGCGGTGTCCACGGCGGCGGCGGGGACGCGCGCGTCGTATTCCGTGGTGTTATAGTGTTGGTAGGTGGTACCCATATCCATCAGGCGCGCGTCGGGCCGCATCACGCCGATGGCCGCGTGGGGCGTGAACGGGGTGAACAAGCGCGCGTTGCGCCGCCAATGCCACCACTTCACCAGCGCCGCCGCCAGCATAAGCGGGATGACGCCGCGAACCGCGGTCAACGCGGCCTCGCCGGAAATTTCCAATACCGCCACGGCGCCCGTGCCGCCCACGGCAAGCCCGATCAGCGTAAAGCTCAACGGAGTGTAGGCGGTGTTCCATTCCTTGATGTAGGGGACGGAAGCGTAGATCATCCCCGTGGCCAGGTATAGGTACAGCGCCGCCGCCGCCGCCGCGGCGCCGATGGCAAGCCTTGCGTCCACGGAATAGCCTAGCCATGCGGCGGCCCCATATAGCGCGATCAGGCCCATGGCGGGCGGCAGCGCCAACGCCTCGCGGGACAGCCACGAGCTTTTATAGCGCCGCGCCGCCTTGACGCCGCGCAGCGGATGGCTCAAGTGGAAGACGGACGCCGCGAGGCCCACCGTCATCAGCGCCAGCGCCATGACCATGGCCAGCGCCACGGTTTCCGGCGCAAGCGGCGCGCCCCTGATGGCGCCCAGCAGATCCACGGCGAAGATACACAGGAACAGCCCCTGTCCCGCGCCCGCGAACACCGTGAGGAAGATGATGGAAAATTCCGGAGCCATACCGTATATCCTTTCGCGGCGTTAAAATCCAAAATCCTCGATCACCGCCTCCTCGATGTCCACCGACTTGCGGACGGACTTGACCGCGGCGGCGCGGCGGACGGTGATCATCTCCTGATCCACGGTCACCTTCACCTTGCGCCGTGGCAGGTAGCGGTTGCTGGGGTTGGCGCCCGATTCGGGCATAAGGCGGAACCCCTGGCCCTCGGCGATGGCGTGGGAGGCGGCGGAGTCCGTATCCTGCACGTCGCCGAAAACTCGCGCCTGGGTGGGGCAGGCAAGCACGCAGGCGGGCTTGCGCTCCTCTTCCGGCAGGCGCGTATCGTAGATGCGGTCCACGCACAGCGTGCATTTTTTCATCACGCCGTCCGCTTCATCGAACTCGCGGCAGCCGTAGGGGCAGGCCCAGGAGCAGTACTTGCACCCGATGCAGTCGTCGTAATTGACCAGCACCACGCCGTCCTCAGCCCGCTTGTACGAGGCGCCGGTGGGGCACACCGCCACGCAGGGCGCCTCCGCGCAGTGCATGCACGACTTGGGCAGGTACAGCACGTCCACGTCCGGATACGTCCCCACCTCCCACGTCTGTACCCGGTTGAACCATACGCCCGTGGGTTCTTTGCCATAGGGCGTCTTTTCGGGCAGCGGGCCGAACTTGCCGGAGGTGTTCCACGACTTGCAGTTGACCGCGCAGGCATGGCAGCCCACGCACTTGTTGAGGTCTATGATAAGCGCCAGTTGCGGCATGGCCTAGCTCCTCTCGCTCCGGGTGGTGTAGCGCAGGCGCTCCGGCCGCGCCGCCACCCCCGGCGGGGTTTTAAGCGCCGGGAACTGCGGCCACGAGCCTTCCTCCTCCGCCTTGTAGATGCGCACCCGCAGGTCGTACCAGCCCGCCTGGCCGGTGATGGGGTCGGAGTTGGAGACGCGCCCCACGATGGCGTCGTTGATCTCCTCGCTGATAAGGTGGTTGAGCAGGAACGATTTGCGCGCCTCGTCCGCCATGGGATCAAGATTCCACGCGCCCGCCATTTTGCCGATGGCGTTCCAGGTCCATACCGTGTCCGGCTGGACGGCGTGGGAGAATTTGATTTGGCAGCGGATTTTACCGTGCGCGCTTTCCGCCCACACCCAGTCCATGTCGGAAAGCTCCAACTCACGCGCCTTGATCGGATTTATATAGAGGAAGTTCTGTCCGATGATCTGGCGCAGCCAGGCGTTCTGGCTATCCCAGGAGTGGTACATGGGCATCGGCCGCTGGGTGATGGCGTGGATCGGATACTTTTTGCGGTCCACCGCCCCGTCCTCCAGCGGCGGGTACCAGAAAGGCAACGGGTCGAAGTACTTGACCAGCCGCTCGCGTTGCGCTTTGGTGGCCGGTTGGCGTCCGGGCCGCTGGCCTTGGGCGGCAAGGCGGAAACGCTGCATCACCTCGCTGTAAATTTTCATGATGATCGGATCGTTGCGCCGGATGAACTTGTGATCCAGCGCCCAGTTGAGATAGCCCTGGTTGATGTTGCGGTTGTACTGTAGGCTCTCCTCAAGCTCGAACTCGAAAAAACAGCCGTTCTTGATGTACATGTCCCACTGGTCCGGGTTTGGCTCGCCAACGATGTGGTCGCGCCCCTCCTTGCCGCGCCATCCGGCAAGAAACCCGATGGGCGTATCCGGCGCCATGGTCCAGTTGGTGATGAAGTCCTTATAGTCGCGGAACAGCGGTTTGCCGTCGCCGCCGCAAAAACCCGGCAGGCCCAACCGGCCCGCCAGCTTGATGAGCGTTTCCTGGAACGGCTCGCACCCTTCCGGCGGGGTAAGAATCGGTTGGCGGATGCTGTCCACAAGGCCGGTGTATTCGCTAATGGGCCGGTCCAAGAGCGAGATCACATCGTAGCGCTCCAGGTAGGTGGTGTCCGGCAGCACCAAGTCGGAGTAGGCCGCCTGCTCGGAGAAAAACGCGTCGGAGGCGACAATGAAGGGGATGCGGTACGAGCCGTCCGCCTCCTTATCGGTGAGCATTTCGATGACACGGGCCGTGTTCATGGAGCTGTTCCACGCCATATTGGCCATGAAGAACATGAGCGTGTCTATCTTGTAGGGGTCGCCGCGCCAGGCGTTGGTAATGACATTCTGAATCATGCCGTGGGCGGTGAGCGGATGCTCCCACGAAAACGCCTTGTCAATGCGGACGGGCGAGCCGTCGGCGTTGACCATCAGGTTTTCGGGTTTGGTGGGGAAGCCAAGCGGCGGATTGGGCAGCGCCGTGTTGGGCTTTATCAATTCCGGATCGTCAATCGGCTTGGGGCAGGGCGGGATGGGCCGGGGGAAAGGCGGCTTGTGCCTAAAACCGCCGGGCCGGTCTATCGTGCCTAAAATCATCATCAAGGCGGAGAGCGCCCGCACCGTCTGGAATCCGTTGGAGTGCGCCGCCAGCCCCCTCATGCCGTGGATCGCCACGGGCGCGCCGGTGACCTTGTCGTGCCGGTTCCCCCAGGTGTCGGTCCACTCGATGGGCAGCGTGATGGTTTCATCGCGCGCGGTGACGCCCATTTCCAGCGCGATCTTTTCGATTTTCTCCACCGGCGCGCCGGTGATGTGCGCCACTTTTTCCAGCGGATAATCGGAGAGCGCGCGCTCGGAAAGTAGCTGGAACGAAGTTTTCACCTTCGTGCCGTCCGGCGCGGTGAACGCCCCCAGCAGCGCCGGTTTGACACCCTTGGCCCCGTAAGGCCGCGGCGTGTTCGTCACCGTGTCCCACACATAATTCGTGTTCAGGTCGCTGTCCGGCGCGCCGTCCGCCTGCCAGAACAGACCCTCCTCCTCCCCCCCCTGATCCACCACCACAAGCTGCGGCGCGTTGGTGCGTGTCAGTAAAAACTCGCGGTCGTACAGCCCGTTGGCGATAAGGACATGGATCATACCCATGATCAACGCGCCGTCGGTTCCCGGCTTGATGGGGATCCACTCGTCCGCCACGGCGCCGTAACCGGAACGCACCGGGTTGATCACCACCAATTTACCGCCCCGGTCTTTAAGCTTGCCGATGCCTATTTTGAACGGATTGCTGTCGTGATCCTCCGCCACCCCGAACAGGACAAGGTATTTCGTCCGATCCCAGTCCGGCCCGCCGAACTCCCAACCCGTGCCGCCGATGGAATAAATCATCCCCGTGGCCACGTTGACGGAGCAAAACCCGCCGTGCGCCGCGAAATTGGGGGTGCCGAACTGCTTGGCAAAGTAGCTGGTGAGCGCCTGCATCTGGTCGCGCCCCGTGAAAAAGGCCAGCTTGCGCGGATCGGTGGAGCGGATTTTCGAAAGGCGTTTGACCAGAATATCGTACGCCCGCTCCCACGTGATTTCTTCCCACTCGCCCGCGCCTCGTTCCGTTCCCTCTTTTCGCAGCAGCGGTTTGGTGAGCCGCGCAGGGCTGATCTGCTTCATCAGGCCCGCGCTCCCCTTGGCGCAGATGACCCCCTTGTTGGTGGGGTGATCGGGATTGCCCTGGATGTAGCGTATCTTGCCGTTCTCCAGCGTCACCTTGATCCCGCAACGGCAGGAGCACATGTAACAAGTGGTGAACTTTGCCTCCAGCCCCGCGGGGGCGGAGGCAGCGGTGTCCGTCATGATGTTCTCGCGCAAGGGTTAACCACCATCATGCTACGGGCGGGCGGGCGTGGAATCCAATTGGTAATTTTTGATGGCTTATAGATGATTCTATATGTTCATGAGCAAGGTTCCGTATTGCGCGGAAGACCGATCTCTGCTATGGTGCGTAATAATGACCTTGGCGCCGCGTTTGACCGCGGCGATACGCCATGAACGTCATGATCGTGGCGGCGGATCACGAGCCTGGCTTTCCGCCCCACACGCGTCAGTTGCCCAAACCTCTCTTCCCCATCCTTGACCAAACGCTCCTGGAAATCGCCTTGGCCACGGCCCGCAAGGCGGCGCCGGGGGTGGTGGTGGTGTACGCGCGCAAGGGCGGCGACATCATCACGCGCTTTCTCGCGTCGCGCGGCGTGGAAGAGAGGGTGGAAGTGGCCGGTAACATGGCCGAAGCGGCGCGCTGGCTTGGCGGCGGTGATTTCGCGGCGATCAACACCGACGCCATCACCGAAGTTGACTGGGCCGCGCTGGAAACCGCCCATCACGGGCGTGACGCGCGCTCCACCTACATGCTGCGGTACAACGCCGACCCCCGGCGCTACGTCGCCCTGTGCATGGACGGCGAATGCCGCATCACCCGCGTGGGCGACACGCCCGGCGCCGGATACGACGAAGAACAGGAGCTGTTGATGCTCGCCAGCGTGGCGATCCACTCGTCTGAAGTGCTGGAGGCTCCGGAGGAGGAGTGGCTTGCGCCCCGCCTGACGGATGACGCCCCATTGTTCGGTTGGCGCAGCGAATTGGATTGGGCCGGGGCGGCCTCGGCGAATGACTATCTGGGCGCCGTCATGGGCCGATTGGCGGACCACCCAATGGAGGAAGGGCTGTCGGCACGGCTCAAGCATGTGTTCATCCGTCCGCCAGTGTACGTCAGCCGCACGGCCATTGTACGGGCCGGGGCGATCATCGGCCCCTACGCCGCCATCAGCGACGGCGCCAGTCTGGGCGCCTGCGCGTGGGTGACCAACAGCGTCATCATGCCCCGCTCTACCATCCGAAGCGGCAGCGCCGTCAACGGCGAAATCCTTTGATCCCTTCACGCGGGCGGTTCGTGTACAATCCGGAAGTGCGCTTTGCGCCCGTAGCTCAGCCGGATAGAGCAACGGACTTCTAATCCGTAGGCCGCAGGTTCAAGTCCTGCCGGGCGCGCCACTCCCGCGCGGAGGGCGATGGGCGCCCCCTCTCATGAGTCCCACCGCCGTCTTCGCCGGCTTGAGCTTGGCGGCTTGGGTTTCTGAAGCTGTCCGCCACGTCACGCCGTTACGCCGAAAACCGCCCCAAACGCTCCTCCAACAATCCCGGATGGGCGTGGCACATCGCGCGTTCGAACAATTCCACCGCCGCGGCGCGTTCCCCCAGCCGCAAGCGGCATAATCCCATGCGATAAGGCAGGTGATAGTCAAGTTTGAAGGCCGGTTCGACGGATACATAATGCTCCAGGGCTTCGCGCCACTGGCCGCGCAGGAACAGGATGTCGCCCCGCCATCGGGCATGGCTTGGCGGTGGATTTCCTTCGGTTGCTTTTTCCAATGCCGCGAGATGCGCTTCTGCCGCGTCCGTTTCCCCGCGCGTCAGCGAATAGGTGATAAGCGATTCCAGCGCTTCGGGATTATGCGGGTCGTGGCGGAGCGCCTTGCGGAACTTTTCCGCCGCCTCATCGTCGCGGAAAAAACCGGACAGCCGGTCGCCCTCGGTCACCAGGCGATAGGCGGCGCGTTTATTTGCGTCGCCGAAGTTTACGATCAGGTTGAGCAGGTGGCCGATGGCCCAGCCCAGCCACACGGCCGCATCGTCCAGCAACCCCAGCGCCGCGCCGATGGCGCCGCCGAGCGGCTCGTCGCGCAGTTTGGCGCCCCTGTCCGCCGGATCCTTGGCAATAAGCGCTTCCTCCACGGCGAGGAGCGCCAGCGACTGCGCCCCCGGCGTGGCGTCAAGAACAGCGGTCCGGGCCACCGCCAACGCGCCAACGCCGTCGCGGGAAACCAGGGCCAACGCGGACAACGTATCCAGCGCGGTGTTACGCGGCGCGGCGGCGCGAGCCGCATCCAGGGCGCGGCAAGCGGCGGACGCATCGCCGGCGCGCAGCGCCCCGCGCGCGGCCACGATCAGTACGCCGGGCGCATGGGCGAAGGAGCCGGGATCATTGAGAATCGGGGAAAAATCGCCGGTTAACCGCGCCCGGGCGAGCGACAGCCGCGGGTCGCGCCCGCCCGCGGCGACGGCGCCGTCGAGAACGGCCAAGGCTTTTTTGACATTACCCGCGCGGCGCGCGCGCGCGGCGGCGCGCAGGGTAAGAGCGGAAATGAACGCCATACGGCGTCACCAGATGAGCTGGTTGCGCAGCTCGAAGTTGGTATTGCGGATACGCGCGCACAAAAGCCGCCCGATATTGCGCATCACCAGATAGCCCACGCGGTGGTCGGTGGCCAACAGGGTCTCCAGCCGGGCGCAGGGGAGCATCAACAACTTGGCCTCCTCCTGGGCGCGCACCGTGGCGGAGCGGCGCGAGCGGTCAATGAACGAAAACTCGCCCACCACCCCCTTGTTGCGCAGCACACGCAGCTTCTGGGCGGAGGCGTCGTAGGGGAAGCGCTGGATTTCGATGGACACCCAGCCTTCGTAGAGGATGAAGATGTCGCAGTTGGTGTCGTCCTCGCGGATGATGATGTCGTCGCGCGCGAAGACTTTCGGCTCGGCGATGGCGGCCAGCTTGCGCAAATCCGCCTCTTCAAGCCCATCGGCCAACTCGCACTCGGCGAGGACCTTTTCAAACTCTGTCATCGCGGGGCCTCCCACGGGCATCATACACCTATACGCGCGCGGATCGCCAGCCCGCCGCGCGGGCCGGCGCCCGGATCAAGCGGCGGGCGTTTCCCCGGACGGCGCGGCCTCTTCGCCGGGAGCCGCTTCGGGCGCGGCTTCTTCCACCTCCGCCTGCACCACCACCTTGAGCGACGCCGAAACCTTGGCGTGCAGCTTGACGGTGACGTTCGCCTCGCCCAGGCTTTTAATCGGCTGGCCCAACTGTATCTTGCGCTTGTCCAGCGTGAACCCCTTGGCCTGCAGCGCCTCCTCCACGTCGGCGGCGGTCACGGAGCCGAACAGCTTGCCGTCGGGACCGGCCCGGCGCGTGAAGACCAGATCGCCCGCGGCCTCCAGGCTGGCCTTGAGCGCTTCGGCCTCGGTGACCATCTTGGCCAGTTTGCGGGCGCGTTGGCGAAGGTTGTTCTGGTAGTCCTTGACCGCCGAGGGGGTGGCCGCGAACGCCAGCTTGTTGGGGATGAGGAAATTGCGCGCATAACCTTGCGCCACGTTGACCTCGTCGCCCGGATCTCCCAGGTGTTCCACGAAATCGGTGAGGATGACTTTCATTCCTGCTCTCCGGAATTTAAGGTTCTACTTGTGTGTCAGCGCCGCGCGCCAGCCCGCGGAAATCGGCCCAAAGGTCGGCCACGCCCACGGCGGCCAATAGCGCCAGCAGCGCCGGCTGCGAAAAAATCAGGAAATACGCCAGCGCCCTCAACAGGGGCGGCACGCCGCCGCGGCCCAGGTAGTGTTGGAGAATGGCGACCCCCTGGCACAGGTAGATCACGCCCGCGATCAACAGCGCGTTCACCCCCGCCAGCGCGATGAAACCGTCCCCCAACAGCGCGGCGGCCCCGGCGGCCACCAACGCCCATACCAGCCGGTCCGGCGCGCGCCAGGCGGTGAAGACGTGGTTGTCGAAATGGATGCCCCATTTGTACCGGCGCGACAGGGCGCCAATGGCCGCGTAGTTGAGCGCCGCCATAACGAAACATCCGGCGAACGCCATGCCAAACGCCGCGCCCGATACCATGCCGGCCAGGCTTTCCGCGTTGTCGCCCAGCCACAGGGTGAATTCCGGATCCACCCCCGCCTGCCGGTACGAGGTTTCCATGGCGTCCAGCGTCTGGCGCGCCCAGCCCTGCGTCACCTGCTCCGGCGTGGTTCCGGCCCCCACGGCCAGCGCGGCGAATACCATCACCACGGAGGCGAAGGGCGCCATCGCCGCAAGCCCCATGGCGCGTTCCAGCGGCGCGTTTTCTAGCCTCATGCGGTACAGCGCGTACGCGGTGGATCCGGCGATGGAAAGAAACAACAGCGCGGGCCCCACGCCGCCCGCGGCCAGCGCCGCCAGCGCGCCCGCGCCCATGGCGGCGAACCCCGCCCGCGGACCGCCCACGGCCAAGGCGTAGTACAACGGCGCCGCGGCAAACAGCGCCAGCGGCGGCGCCAGCAGCGACCCGAAATACAACGCCAGCGCCACCGCGGCCGGAACCGCCACATGGCGGACCGCTCCGTCCCGCTCGTCCTGGCTTACCACGCCGGTCATCGTACCCTCGCGGACCTGACGCTACAGGTTGGTGTAGGGGATCAGCGCGATGGCCCGCGCGCGCTTGATCGCCACGGTCAGTTTGCGCTGATGCGTGGCGCAGTTGCCGGAGATGCGGCTGGGGATGATCTTGCCGCGCTCGGTAAGCAGGTTGCGCAGCGTTTTGATGTCCTTGTAGTCAATGTCATCCACCTTGTCGGCGCAGAACCGGCATATCTTCTTCTGAAAAAACGGACGCCGCTTGCCGCCGGAAGCGGATGCGCGGGGCTTGGGTTTGCCAAACGGTCTCATGAATATCTCCTGCGATTCGTGATCGTCGTTTTGTGGTTAGAACGGAACGTCGTCATCGGGGGCGGAACCCTGGCCCGCGCCGGAGTCTTCCGCGCCGGAGCGGCCCGAACCGCCGCCCTCGCCGCGGCTGCCCAGGAACACCACCCGGTCGGCGGTGACTTCCAGCTTGCTGCGTTTCTGGCCTTCGTCGGTCTCCCACTGGGAGTAGGTCAGCCTGCCCTCGATGGCGGCCTGACGCCCCTTGCTCAAGTACTCCGAGCAATTTTCGCCCTGCTTTCCCCACACGTTGATGTCAATGAAATTGACGCGCTCCTTCCACTCGTCACCCTGCTTGTAGCGCTCGTTCACCGCCAGGCCGAACTTGCAGATGGCCATGCCGGAGGGAAGGTAGCGCAGCTCCGGGTCGCGCGTGAGGTTGCCGATGAGAATCACCCGGTTGAGCGAGGCCATGGCTTATCCTTCCTCGCCGTTAAAGGCGGAGGGAACCGGCGCGTCGCCCTCGCCCTCGGACCGGGGCGCGCGGCGGCGCTGCTCTTCCAGGCCGCGTCCGGCGGCGGCGTCGTACATCACCACCATGCCCTTGAGGATGTTTTCGTTGAAGCGGAAATGGCGGGTGAGCTTTTCCGGGGTTACGGAGGGGGCGCTGAACCGCAGCAGCACATAATGCCCGTAGCGCTGCTTGGCGATGGAGTACGCCAGACGCTTCTTGCCCCACAGGCTTTTTTCGATGATCGAACCGCTGTCGCCCTCGATGATCTTGAGCGCCAGTCCCGTTTCTTTCTCGACGTCCTCGTCGGAAAGGTCGGGCTTGATGATGAAAAGGGTCTCGTAGTCCTTGGTGACCATGCCGTCTCCTTTCGGGTTAATAAATAGCCCCGGCCCAAAAGCCGTGGCAAGGAGTTACTGACCTGCCAAAGCGGGTAAGTATAGCAAAACGCGCGGCGGGGAGCAAATGGCGGTGACGCTTTGGTAATGTCTCATATCTTGTGTCAGGGCATAGAGAGGGGTACTCCATTGAAGATGTGTGGAAACATATTCAACTTTGGAAGGAGGACCCCTATGTTGCCCCAAGCAACGATCACCAGTTTGCCGGAAGCCTTTCGCGCCGTCAAGGACATGGGACTGTACGACGAAACCCGCTGGGACGGCGGCTACCGCGCCGCTACCCGTGACGCCCTCAAGCGGATTCTCGAACAACGGATGCGCGGCGGCGTGGACGCGCATCTGGATCAGATGGCGCGCCAAGGAGTCTATGACCGGCGCAACGGCTCCTACCCGCGCGGCCTGCTCACGGAGTTGGGGGCCATCGAACTGGCCGTGCCCCGCACCCGCGCCTACAGCGCCGCGCGGACGCTGGAAACCTACGCCCGCCGCGCCCCCCACGTCAACGCCATGATCCTCTCCTGCTTCACGCTGGGGCTTTCCACCCGCAAGGTGGCCCGCGCCCTGCTGCCGGTGTTGGGCGAGCCGGTCAGCCGTTCCTGCGTCAGCCGGGTGGCGGCCACCCTGGACGCGGCAGTGGAGGCGTTCCACCGCCGGCCCTTGTCCAACCGCTACCGCGCCCTCGTTTTTGACGGGGTGGTTCTGGCCCGCAAGACCGGCATGGGAGCGCGGCGGCGCCCCGTGCTGGTGGCTTTGGGGATACGCCCCGACGGCAAGAAAGAGGTTATTGACTTCATGCAGGCCCCCGCCGAGAGCGCGGCGGCGTGGGAAACCTTTCTGCGCATCCTGTACGCCCGCGGGCTGACCGGGGCGGGGGTGAAGCTGATCTGCGTGGACGGCGGCACGGGGCTGGCGGCGGCCTTGCCGGTGGTGTATCCGGGGATTCCGGTTCAACGCTGTTGGGCGCACAAGAGCC
The DNA here is from genome assembly GCA_016207925.1 of Nitrospinota bacterium. Lineage (GTDB taxonomy): Bacteria > Nitrospinota_A > UBA7883 > UBA7883 > UBA7883 > JACQZB01. The sequence continues at coordinate 6,363 of JACQZB010000003.1, read as the reverse complement.
GCAACGTGCTCGACAAGGTGAAAAAAAAGGATCGCGAGGCGGTCAAACGGGGATTGCGGGCGGTCTGGGACGCGGCGAACCTGGTTCAGGCCCGCGCGGCGGCCCGGCGCTTTCAGGCGCGATGGGAGAAGACGTATCCGGCAGCGGTGGCCTGCCTGCGCCGCGATCTTGACGAGTTGCTGGCGTTTTATACGTTCAAGGAGGCGGTGTGGAGAAAAACGACCCGCACCACCAACGCCATCGAGCGAAGGTTCCGGGAAGTGCGGCGCAGAACGCGGCCCATGGGGGTCTTTTCCGACCGAACCAGTGTCGAGCGCATCCTCTACGCGGTCTTCATGAACGAAAACAAGAATCAAGGGAGCGCTGCCCCTTTCTCCCTGACACAATTATCTTGACGTTACCTGACGCTTTTGAAAAGGGCGGATTATACGGGCGGCCCCGGCGGCCGCATTGTGCTTGAGTATTTTCTCAATCGCAAGGTGTATAAAAAACAAGCGATTGTAAAACAAATGTTAAGGGCATGATGTTTATCACTCCCCGCCCGCGAACGCGGAGGGGTCTATGCCGTACTGCTTGATTTTTTCCTGTAAATTCTTGCGGGCCAGTTCGATGGTTTCCGCCGTGCGGGAGATGTTGCCCTTGTGGCGCATCAACGCTTTTTCCAAATAACTTTTCTCCCACGCCGCCTTGGCTTCGCGCAACGGCGGCAGCGTGTCGTCCCCCGCGGGCGCGGCGGGCGAGGGGACGGCGACCACCGTGCGCGCCGGGCGGATGTTGTCCGGCAGATCGTCCAGCCCGATCTCCGTGTCGCGGGTGAGCACCACGGCGCGCTCGATCACGTTCTGCAATTCACGGATGTTGCCCGGCCAGTCATAGGCGGACAGCGCCACGAGGGCCTCCGCGGATGCCGCGGTGACCTCTTTGTTCACTTCGCGCCGGTACTTTTCAATAAAGTGATAGACCAGCGGCGCGATGTCCTCCTTGCGGTCGCGCAACGGCGGGATTTCCAGCGCGATGACGTTGAGCCGGTAGTACAGGTCTTCGCGGAACGTCCCTTTCTTGACCTCCTCCGCCAGGCTTTTGTTCGTGGCGGCCACGATGCGCGTATCGGTCCGCAGCGTCTGCGTCCCGCCCACGCGCTCGAATTCGCGTTCCTGAATGGCGCGCAGCAGCTTTACCTGCACGGCGGGGGAGATTTCGCCGATCTCGTCGAGGAACAGGGTCCCCTTGTCCGCCAGCTCGAACCGGCCCTTGCGCTGGGCCACGGCGCCGGTGAACGAGCCGCGCTCGTGCCCGAACAGTTCCGACTCCAGCAACTGCTCTGGCAGCGCCGCGCACGAGACCTTGATGAACGGCCCCTCGGCCCGCTGGCTTTGGCGGTGGATGGCGCGCGCGATAAGCTCCTTGCCCACGCCGGACTCGCCGGTGACGAGCGCGGTGGCGTTGGCGGGGGCCACGCTTTCGATGATCTCGAAAATGCGGCGCATTTTGGGCGAGCGGGTGACGATGGTCACCGGGCCGGAGAGGCGCGCCAATTCCTCCTTGAGCGCCAGGTTCTCCTGACGGACGCCCTGCACCTCGAAAATCTTTTTTATCATCAGCGCCACTTCGTCCGGCTCAAACGGGCGCAACAGGTAGCTGTACGCGCCTTTCTTGATGGCCTCGATGGCGGTGGGGATGGAGCCGTGGGCGGTGACGATCACCACTTCGGTGGCCGGCCAGCGTTCCTTGACGGCATCAAGCAGTTCGATGCCGTTCATGCCGGGCATCATCAGGTCGCTGATCACCAGATCGAAGGGGCCGGATTCAAGTTTGCGGATGGCGGCGTGCCCGTTTTCGGCGGCGTCGAAAGCCCACCCGTGGCGCTCCAGCAGCATGGAAAGAAAATCCAGGTTCTGCGGGTCGTCGTCCACCATCAGCACACGCTTGCCGTTCATGGAACCGTATTCTGCCCTATCGCGCTTCAACTTGCCACCGTGGGGATATATAGTAGGGGGCCATGGCCGGAAGTAAGGGGATATGAGCGAACTGCGCCGGGACCCAATCGTCAACCGCTGGGTGATTATCAGCGCGGAGCGCGCGTCGCGCCCCATGCCCCCCTGGCCCGCGCCCGCCGCCCCGGACGGGAGCTTTTGCCCTTTCTGCGAAGGGAACGAACATTCCACGCCGCCGGAGATAATGGCGCTGCGCCCGGCCGGTTCGGCGCCCAACGGCCCCGGCTGGTCGCTGCGGGTGGTTCCCAACAAGTTCCCCGCGCTCACCCTGCAAGGCGCGCCCGCGCCGGAGGATCACGGCCCCTACCAGCGCATGGACGGCGCCGGCGTCCACGAGGTGATTATCGAAACACCCGATCACCGCGCCACCTTGGGGGCGATGGACGCGGGCCGCGTCACGGACATGCTGCGCGCGGCGCGGGCGCGGTTCCGCTCACTCGCGGCGGATTCGCGGCTTGCGTGCGCGCAATTCTTCAAGAACCATGGGCGCGAGGCGGGCGCGTCGCTGCCCCATCCCCACGCGCAGATCATCGCCATGCCGGTGGTCAGCCGCCGGTTGATCGAGGAAACCTGCGCGGCGCGGGAGCGGTTCAGGGAAACCGGCTCATGCGTGCTGTGTCATGTCGTCGCGCATGAACTGGCCCACGGGAAGCGGGTGATTTTCCAGACCCGCCATTTCATCGCGCTGGCCCCTTACGCCGCGCGGACGCCGTTTGAAACCTGGATACTGCCGCTTGGCCACCGCGCCCGTTTTGAGCAGGAAACCGATGAGGCGCTGGCCGATTTGGGCGCGGCGCTCTCCCGCGTGGCGCGGGCCATTGGCGCGGCGCTGGACAGCCCCCCCTACAACCTTATCCTGATGAGCCTGCCCTTCCGCGAGGGGGGCGAAGAAAGCTATCATTGGCGGCTGGAGTTTCTGCCGGTCACCAGCCGGCTGGCGGGGTTTGAGTGGGGCGCGGGATTCCACATCAACACCACTCCGCCCGAAGAAGCGGCGGCGAGAATGCGGGAGAATTCATGAACGCGCGGAAGAAACAATCGCCCCAGTCCATCCTGATGGTCTCCTCCGAAGCGGCGCCGTATTCCAAAACCGGCGGGCTGGCGGACATGACCGGCGCGTTGGCCAAGGCGCTGGCCGCGCGCGGGAACACGGTGACGCTGCTGACCCCCCTGCACCGGCAGGTCAACCGCCGCGCCGCCGGATTGCGCGCCGCGGGCGCCAAAACCGTGAGCATCCCCGTCTCCGCGCGCATCGAAGCGGCGCGGCTGGTTCCCGCGGCGCCGCTGGAAGGCGTAAGGGTGATATTCGTGGAAAGCCGCCGCTACTTCGACCGCGAGGGGCTGTACGGCGGGCCGCAAGGGGATTTTCCGGACAACGCCGAACGGTTCGCCTTTTTCGCCCAAGCGGCGCTGGAAACCATCGGCGCGTTCAAGCTCAAGCCGGATGTCATCCACGTCCACGACTGGCAGGCGGCGCTTGTCCCGGTGTACCTGGCCGCCCGCGGAGGGGCGCCGCGCCCCGCCACTGTGTTGACCATACATAACCTGGGCTATCAGGGCCGGTTCGACCCGCGCCAGTGGCACACCTTGGGGCTGGGCTGGGATCAGTTTTACCATCCTGGCGCGCTGGAATTTTATGGCGGCGTCAATTTCCTAAAGGGGGGGTTGTTGTTCGCCGATTCGCTGACCACCGTCTCCCCCACGTACGCCCGCGAAATCCAGACAAGCGAACATGGCTGGGGGCTGGACGGCATCCTGCGCGACCGGGCCGGAAAACTCGCCGGCGTCCTTAACGGCATTGACCCGGCAAGGCGGTGTGCAAGGCGAAACTTTTAGGGGAACTGGGGCTGGAAACGGGGGACGGTCCGCTGATCGCCATGGTGTCGCGGCTGGTGGAGCAAAAAGGGGCCGAGATCGTCCTGCCGTGCATGGAGGAGTTTATGGCGATGGACACCCGGTTCGCGCTGCTAGGCTCCGGACACAAGCGCATGGAGGAGGCGTTCTTGGCGCTGGCCCAGCGTTTTCCGGGCCGCGTGGCGGTCCGTATCGGCTACGACGAGGCGTTAAGCCACCGCATCGTCGCCGGGGCCGACCTGTTCTTGATCCCCTCGCGCTATGAACCGTGCGGGCTGACGCAACTGTATTCGCTGGCCTACGGAACTGTCCCCGTGGCGCGCGCCACGGGGGGCTTGGCGGATACGGTTTTTGACGTTGACCCCGCCGCGGAGACGGGAAACGGCTTTACGTTCGCCGGATATTCTCCGGACGCGTTGCGCCGCCGGACGCGCGACGCCGTTGAATTTTGGCGCGCCAACCCCGCCGGTTGGCGTACAATCATGGAAAGGGGAATGAAGGAGGATCACTCCTGGGGGGAGTCCGCCATGCAGTATGAGCGAGTGTACCGGACCGCCGTGTCCTTGGCCGCGCCCGCGCCATGAACGGCCACGATACCACCCCCCCTTGGGGCGGGTTGACGCGCGAGCAGCTTGACCTGCAATCGCTGCTTAACCATGTCACGCGCAAGGCGGCGGAGCAACTGGGCGCCGACGCGGCGGTGCTTCTGCTGCTGGACGAGTCCCGCCAGACGCTGATCCTCAGGGCCAGCGTGGGGCTGATGGGCGTCGCCGTCAACACCGTGCGCCTGCCCAGGGACCGGGGCGTTTCATGGAAAGTGATCCGCGAGAACCGTCCCGTGGCGTTGCGCGTGGCCAGGGAAGATCCCGATTTTGTGTTTGTGCCGCTGTCCGGCGAGGACCGCTTCACCAGCTTTCTGGGCGTGCCGGTCACCGACGGGGAGGAAATTCTCGGCCCCCTCTATGTGCAAACCGCCGGCCCGCGCGACTTTAGCGAGGAGGACATCCGCAAGCTGGCCGCCGTCGCCGCCGAGGTGGCGGGCGCCATACGCGCCGCGCGCGATTTCGGCCGGCTGCAGGTTAAGGTGCGCTCGCTCGCCGGCCTGAACGCCATCACCCAAGCCATCAACGCCACCAACAACATCGCCGA
>JACQZB010000003.1:0-1355 GCA_016207925.1 Nitrospinota bacterium | reverse complement strand
TGCGCCACGCCATGCGCGCCTGCGGGGATCTGATCGGCGCGCGCAACTGCGCCCTGTGGATCGCAGGCCCCGGCGGGGCACTGGACGCCCACGTCCCCGAATCCGCGGGCGACCTGGAATGGATGCGGCCCGTGCGCGAGGGGATCGCGCGCGCCGCGCTTGCCGCGCGCCAAACGGTGTACGTGCCCGACATCATGCTCGACAAAACGTATCCGCATCTGGAGCGGGTGGCGTCGGTGTCCGTGCTGTGCGTCCCCATGGTGTTCGAGGATTGCGCGCTGGGGGTGATGCTGCTGACCGACAAGACCACCGGCGCCCAGGGCTACTTCACGGCCTTTTACTCCGAGGAGTCGCAGTTGGCCCAAAGCCTGGCGCAAACCCTGGCCCAGGCCATCCACCGCGCCCAGACCTACGAGCGGCTGCGGGTGACCCTGGATGAGAACACCCGCAACGTCCGCGAGCTTTCCATCCTTTTTGAACTGTCCATGGCGATGCAGCGCACGCTGACCCTCGACGACCTGCTGCGCGTCATCCTTTCCTGCGTCACGGTGGGCCGCGGCCTGGGTTTTAACCGCGCCATCCTGTTTCTCATCAACGAAACCACCGGGCTGTTGCAGGGGATGATCGGCATGGGGCCGGACTCGCCGGAGCAGGCCGGCCAGATATGGAGCAACCTGGCCAGCCAGCCCGCCGAGGACCTGGTACCGTGGCTTGTCCACCGCGACCCGTACGCCATCGAGCGTTCGCAGTTCAACCACCACGCCCGGTCCCTGCGGTTCGAGGTCGCCGGCGCCGCCGCCAGCCCCATACTCAAGCGCGTGGTCAAGGAGCGCGTCACCGTCAACATCCGCGGCCCGCAAGACCTCGGCGCGGCGGACCAACCCCTGCGCGACGCCTTGGGGACGGAATGGTTCGCCATCGCGCCGCTGGTGGCGCGCGACGCCACCCTGGGCGCCATCGTGGTGGACAACAGGTTTAACCTCAACCCCATCAGCGATCCCGACATCCGCCTGCTGGGCCGGTTCGCCGCGCCCGCCGCCTGGGCCATAGACAACGTGCGCCTGTTCGAACGCTGGGCCAGCGCCAACAAGCAGCTTTTGAACCTGGAAAGCCAGATGGCGCGCGTCGAGCGTATGTCCACCCTGGGCGAACTGGCCGCGCTCCTGGCGCACGAAATAAAAAATCCGCTGGTGAGCATCGGCTGGTTCGCCCGCCGCCTGGCTTCCGCCGTCCCGCCGGCCAGCCTCCTGATTTCTGGCCTCAACGGCTCATCCTGGTTGTAACAAAAGGTAGTATTGTGGCGAAACTCAAAATACTCGTCGTTGACGACGAGGAGCATATACGCATTCTGTACC
>JACQZB010000016.1 GCA_016207925.1 Nitrospinota bacterium | reverse complement strand
ATGGCGTCAATGTCGTCCTGCACGGAAGGGGGCGGCGGCGCCTCCTCCTCCAGGGTGATATCGCCAAGGCCCGCGTCCATCACGCTTTCCGGCGTTTCGGCGGGCGCACGCACGAACTGCTCCAGGGCGGACACGCCGCCCAGCGGAGTTTCCGGCATGACGGGTGGAATTGGCTCGTGAACCGGCGCGGGCGCGGGTTCCGGCCGCTCAATGGCTTGCGGCGCGGCTACGGGCGCGGCCACGCGCTGCTTTACGCGGGAAGTCCGCAGCCGTTCGGCCTCGGACTTGGAACGGCGCCGGGCGAAGAAAATGTTGGAGCACCGCGCGCACTTGAGGTACGTCCCCTCTTGCGAGAGCGCCGCCCCGTCAATTTTATAGACAGAGGAACACCGCGGACACGTGATCTTCATACGTTTCGACCAGAGTTTTGACGCCGTTCCGACGGGTTTTTGGCGCGCGGCCAAGGCCCATCAATTACAGCGTTGTCACCACAACTCCCTGTAATAGTATGTGCTACTTACGTCACAACGCGCGAAATATTTCATCAATCCGCGCTTGACAACCGCCACTGTCGAAGGTATAGTGCCAACACCATACCTACTAATCTAACCCCGATTCAATATCCATTCCAAATCCAACAGCCCTATTTCACTAACCAGGAGCAACCCACATGATCGCTCGAATCGCGATACCCCTATCGCTCTACCTGGCGGTGGTGATGAGCCTTTGCCTTTCGCTGTGGCGCGGCGCGCAGACCGTTTCCCCGGAGACCGGGGATCAGGCGATGGCGCCGCTGACCGAAATCCCCGCGCCGCGCGCGCATAGCGTGGTGGGCCGGGCGCTGGCGGCGCTGGCCCCGAAACTGTCCCCGGGCGAGCGCCGCGCGCTGGAGCGCGCCGTCAACCGCTATTGCGCGGAGCACGGGCACGATCCGTTGCTTCTGTTGGCGGTGATCAACACGGAAAGCGGTTTTCAACCCGGCGCGGTGTCCCCCAAGGGGGCCGTGGGGCTGATGCAGGTGCGCCCCTTTGTGGCGCGCGCCCTGGCGGCCGAACTTAACCTTAATCCCGAAACGGTGGCCGTAAAACTGCGCGACCCGGAGTTTAACGTGATGATCGGGTCGTATTACCTGGCCCAGATGAAACGCCGGTTCCGCGACCTGCCTTTGGCGCTGGAGGCGTACAACCTGGGGCCGACGCGGCTGCGCGAAATCCTTAATCTGGGCGAGCGGCCCAGCATGGGGTATTCGCGGCGGGTGATGCGCTGGCATGGGGCGCTGATGGCCAAGGCGGAGGCGGTGTAGGGCGGGGATTTACTCGCGCTGTTTTTCCTCGCGCTCCTGCTCCTCCTTGCAGCCGATGCACAGGTTGGCCACGGGGCGGGCGCGGAGCCGTTCGAGGCCGATGGGTTCACCGCACTTGTCGCAATCGCCGTAATCGCCGCGTTCAAGGCGCTCCAGGGCGTCGTCAATTTTTTTGAGCAGCTTGCGCTCCCGGTCGCGCAGGCGCAGGGTGAAGTTGCGGTCGGTCTCCACGGCGGAGCGGTCCATGGTGTCCGCCAGTTCCTCTTCGAGCACGCCCAGGTCGGAGGAGACGGTTTTATCCGCCTCCTTGAGCAACGCTTCGCGCTGCGCCATCAAGGTTTTCTTGATCTGTTCGTGGTCTTTATCGGAAAATTTCATGGCGCCCAAGCCTTGGTTTTTTCTGTCCCTTGTATTCCACACTAACCCCGTCCGGCCCCGTCCGCAAGGGAATTTTTACCCGCCGCGGCGGCGGCGAGCGCCAAGAGCAGGTACATGAGCATCTGGATTTCCGAGTCGCCGAAGTTGTACTCGAACATCCCCGCCGAATGGAACGCCGCCATGCCCGCGAAGCCAGCCGCCAGCGCGGCGCGCTCATTGGAGTGGCCAGGGGCAAGGGCGCGCCAGCCGCGGATCATCACCACCAGCGCGGCGATCCAGATATAGAGCCACGCCGCCAGCCCGATAAGGCCGCGCTCGGCGGCGATCTCCAGGACGTTGTTGTGCAGGTGGGAGATATCCGGCTCGGTCACGTCCGGGTGGCGGTAGTTCGGGTACACCAGCGGGAAGGAGTTTTGGCCCACGCCGAACAGGGGGTGATCGGCGGCGATTTTGATCCCCGCGCCCCAGACGTAGAGGCGCTCCTTGTTGCTGCGGTTTTCCAGGTCGAACACCGACATGGCCCGTTCCCGCGCCGTGGCCGGGGCCAGCGCCAGGGCGATTGCCAGCAACACCGGCGCGGCGATAAGCGCCTTTGGGCGCCACAGGCCGATGGCCACCACCGAACCGGCCAAGGCGCCGATCAGGGCGTTGCGGGTGAGCGAGAGTACAATGGCGAAGGCCATGGCCGCCACCGCCGGCCACAGCCACCAGCCATGCTTCTGACGCGAGAACAGCGCCACGCACAGCCCGATCACCAGCGCCAGCATCAGCAAGCCCGCGTAGGTCATGTACATCCCCTGCGCGCCGGAGATGCGGTCGTACAGGTCAATCCCCTTGCGCGCCGCCTGGCCGAAGCCGACAAGCGCGGCGGCGAATCCGCAGGCCGCCACGGTGCGCAGCAACGCCCCCGCCGGGGCGAACCCGCGGGTCAGCAAATCGTATGCGGCGAAATAGATGACAATGTGGGTCAAATCCTTGGAGTCCTTCACCGACTCCCTGTCATCCAGCGACAAGAGCGCGGCGATGAGCGAGGCTATGATGAAAGCGGCGAAGGGCCACGCCAGGGGGGAAAAATCGGGCCATTGGCGCGCGGCGATATGGCGCCCGATCCAGGTGACGCCCAGCCCCGTGGCGGCGATTTGGGCCACGGAGATGGAGAACAGGCTGGCGGCGGCGAAGGTGAACAGGAATATCCAGCCCGCCTTGTCCCAACGGGAGAACTCCGCGTTCACCGTTGCGCTTCCTGCCGACGGGCATGATTAAGCGCGCCCTTGAATTGCAGCTCGAACAGTTTTTGATACACCCCGCCCCGGCGCAGCAATTCGTCATGCGTCCCCATTTCCGCGATGGCGCCGCGATCCATGGCCACGATCAGGTCCGCGTGCAGGATGGTGGAGAGCCGGTGGGCGATGACGAATACCGTGCGGCCGCGCATCAGGTTTTCCAGGGCGCGCTGAACCATCAATTCCGATTCGGTGTCCAGGGCGCTGGTGGCCTCGTCGAGAATCAGCACGGCGGGATCCTTCATGATGGCGCGCGCGATGGCCAGGCGCTGGCGCTGGCCGCCGGAAAGCTTTACGCCGCGCTCGCCGATGGGGGAATCGTAGCCATGGGGCGTTTCGATGATGAAGTCGTGGGCGAAGGCGGCGCGGGCGGCGCGTTCCACTTCCTCAAGCGGCGCGTCCTGCCGGCCATAGGCGATGTTGTTGCGGATGGTGTCGTGGAACAAAAAGGTTTCCTGCGTGACGATGCCAATCTGCGCGCGCAGTGAGCGCACGGTGACGTCGCGGATGTCCACTTCGTCGAACGCGATGGCGCCGCCGGTGACATCGTAAAAGCGCGGGATAAGGTTGACCAGGGTGGTCTTGCCCGCGCCGGAAGCGCCCACGAACGCCGCCACCTGCCCCTTGCGGACGGTAAAGGTGACGCTGTCGAGCGCCGGGCGGCCCTCCTCGTACTCGAAGCGGACTTCGCGGAATTCAATGGCGTGGCGCAAGGGCGCAAGCTCCGGCGCGCCGGGCTTGCCGGTGATTAGCGGCTGGGTGTCCATCAGCTCGAAAATGCGAACGGCGGCGGCGAGGGCCTGTTGAATCTTGTTGTACACGCGCGAGAGCTTGGAGATGGGGACAAAGAGCATGAACAGCGCCGTCATGAAGGAAAAGAAGGCGCCCACGGTGGTTTGGCCCTCTATCACCTGCGAGCCGCCGTACCAGATAATCACCGCGATGCCCACGGCGGCGATGAACTCCAGCAAGGGGCTGGAAAGCTCGTTGATGCGGATCATGCGGCGCGTGGCGTCGAAATAGGCATGGTTGCCCTCGTTGAAGCGGCGGATTTCGTACTCCTCCATGCCGAAGGCCTGCACCACGCGGGCGCCGGTGATGGTCTCGTGCAGGGTGGCGTTGAGCGCGGCGATGCGCTCCTGCGCGGTTTTGGAGACGGAGCGCAACGCGCGGCCCAGCCGGCCGATCAGGACGCCCGACGGCGGCAAGGCCACCACGGCGATAAGCGCCAGCGCCGGGTCGCGGTAGAACAGCACGCCGGCGAGCGCCACCACGGTCAGCGACTCGCGCACGATGTCATAGACCACGATGGAGACGGAGTCCTGTATCACCTGCACGTCGTTGGTGACGCGGCTCATCAGTTGGCCCGTCTGGCGGCTGGAGTAAAAGCCGGGGCTTAAGGTTTGCAAATGGCGGAACAGCGCCCCGCGGATGTCGCGCACCGCCTGCTGGCCGATGACCTGCATCAGCATCGAGGCCCAGTAGCGGCCCGCGCCCCGGATAAGGTAGATGGCCACCACGCCCATGGGCAGCAGCGAAAGCATCGCTTGGTCGCGCCGCATGAAAATGTCGTCCAGAATCGGCTGGATAATCAGCGCCGCCGCGCCGGAGGTGGCGGAAACCAGCGCCATGCAGATCGAGGCGAGGATGAACTTGCCCTTGTAGGGGACAAGGTAGGCGAGCAGGCGGCGATACAGGTCCATCAGCTCGCGCCCGCCGTGATCTTTACCTTTGCAAGCGCGGCGTCGCGGACCTGCTCCACGGTGACGCGCTCCATGCAGTCGTAGTATTCGCAGCGCCCGCCCACGCATTCGGGGCATGGGGGGACATCCGGGCGCAGCGCCGTGTCGTGTGGCCCTATCGGCCCCCAGCGCTCCGGCAGGCATACCGTGATGGGGCAATACACGCCCACCACCGGCGTCCCCGTGGCGGAGGCGATGTGCAACGGGCCGGTGCTCGACGCGATGAACACGTCCATGGCGGCCAGCTCGGCGGCCAGCGCCATAAGGCCGCGCTCGCCGATATAAAGTTGCGCCGCGCCCCCGGCCATGCGGTTGATACGTTCCGCCAGTTCGCGCTCGGCGGGCGAGCCGGTGATGACCACCAGCGCGCCTGCGCCGGTGAGCGATCGGATCAATTCCGCCCAGTTGGACTCCGGCCAGTTGCGCGAGGAGCCGCCGTGGCCGGGATGGACGCCGATCACCGGCTGATTCGAAGATCGGCGCGGGGCGGGGGTGACGGGTATGATCGCCTCGCGCACCGGCCCTACGCCCAAGGGCGCCAAAAGGTCCAGGTTATGGTCCGCCTCGTGCCGCGCGCCATGCGCCCGGCGCTGGGTGACGCGGTGGGTCAGGAATATCTGCGCCAGCTTGGTGGCCGGGCCGATGCGGATGGGGACACCGCCGAGCGCCACGGTAAGCGCCACGGTGAAGTTGGAATACAGGACAACCGCCGCGTCGAACCGGCCCGCGCGGATTTTACCGGCGATGCGCCTGATCTCCCCCGCCGGGATATGCGCCGTGGGCGCGTCGAAGGCGATGATTTGGTCCACGTCGGCGCGCCCTTCCAACAGCTCGCGGCCGTAAGATCGGGTGAGCGCGGCGATGTGGGCGCGCGGCCAGCGCCGCCGCAACGAGGCGAACACCGGCAGCGACAATACCAGATCGCCGATCCGGTCCGTGCGCGCCACCAAAAGGCGCGGCGCCTCCCCCAACCGCGATGATGCGTCAACCATCGCGGTCCTGGCTTTGGATGACAACGTATGATTTGGATATTTGCTCGCGGAAACTTTCCGGGATTCTGGCCCAGTCCATCACATCCACCAAAAACGGCGTATTGCTATCGGTGATCGCCTCTTTAAGCTCCCAATAGTTTTTCTGCGGCCTGGAAAGGTCGCGCGGATCGCGACGGACCAAGTCCAGATCGCTGGCCTCGTGCCCGCCGCCGGTCACACGGCTTCCGTAAGCCCACACTTCCGCCTCCGGGACATGCCGCAGCAACAGCGCCTTGAGCAGCGCCAGATGCTCCTCGCGGACGATCAAGCTACCGGCCGGCATTGTCCAGTGTAAATCCGCATGGCTGTTCCCATACCGTTGTATCGCTCATCGGCCCATTGTAACATGCGCATTTCTCGTCCCTTTGCAAATTAGTATGTTGCATGGAGGGTACCGTCTCATGCATTTTTTTCCTCGCGCGGGATGGGGCAAAGGGAAACCACTGTAGACGGAGGGGGTTTCAATCTTGCGAAAGAATATATTCACAAATAATCAATCGGTTATAAGTTGCGGTGATTCCGGGCCTAGAAGATATGCGGGGGATGAGGTAGTGGGCGCTGACTAGCCAATAAATAGCCAAACCCACAACAAAACCAGTGAGGTGTTGGATATTTAGGTGTTGGGTATTGGGTATTGACATAATTTGGGTATGTTGTAATAATCATGGTGGTCTTAGTGCAGTGGTTGGCATGGTTGTGGTGGTCAATATGTCGGTCACAGGCGCAGGTTCGCGCCGGTTGGCTAGGTGTGATAATGACTGATTACCTTTATGCTCATCCGAGTTTTTTGGGCGGTATGGCTCGGGTGCTGGATATTTTCGGCGTATTTACAGCGTACAATTACAGCCGGTCGCCGCAAGAAGCTGACGCGCGCGCCATTCACTCTGATTGGCTGGCTGTAGGAAAAGACTTGGATGCCGCCATGGCGGATGCCGAGGTAAGGGAAGAAGAAGCCTGTACGCGGTGAACTGTGGGTAAAAGGCGCAAACGAAAGAACCGCAACGATCCCAATCCACTTTCAAATAATTCCCTCCCCCAGCCCTCGCCCTCTCCCACGCCCGGCAATACGGTGGCCCGTAGGATCGAATCCATCAGCTTTTCCGGCCCTCTGCCTCCGCCGAACATCCTCCAGAAATACAACGATGTTATGCCTGGGCTTGCCGAGCGGATAGTAAACAGTGCTGAAAAGCAAGCCTCCCATAGAATGGATCTGGAAAAAATCGTGATACAGGGTGAGGATCGGCGCGCTTATTTGGGTTGGGGATCGGGGACGGTTCTAGCATTGCTTGTGGTTTTACTGGGCGCCTATCTTGTCTATGTTGGGCGTAATGTTGAAGGTTTTTCAACACTCGCGGCCACAGCGGCTACATTTGCTGGGGTATTCTTCTACGGGAAACATAAACAGCAAAAAGACTTGGCGCAAAAACGTGAGAGATTGGAGCGGCGGCGATGAGCCGCTTTTAGGTACCGCCGAAGAACTTTACGAGGCGACATACCTTTACCCGCCGGGTTAGACTTGGTATAATCGGGGCGCCTCACAAAGGTCATACAGTGTAGCCTTGCATCGCTCAACCTTTCGCTCAAGGAGCTATAACCATGGAACATAAACTCCCCGACCTGCCCTACGCGCGCAATGCGCTGGCCCCGCACATCTCCGCGGAGACCATCGAGTACCATTACGGCAAGCATCATCAAACCTACGTCACCAACCTCAACGGACTTATCAAAGGGACGGAGTTCGAGAACGCCAGCCTGGAGGAGATCGTCCGCAAAGCCTCCGGCGGCATGTTCAACAACGCCGCGCAGGTGTGGAACCATACTTTTTACTGGAACGGGCTAAAGCCGGGCGGCGGCGGCGCGCCCACGGGCGCGGCGGGGGAGGCCATCACATCCGCCTTCGGCTCGTTCGACGCTTTCAAACAGCAATTCAGCGACGCCGCCGTGAAGCAGTTCGGCTCCGGCTGGGCCTGGCTGGTCAAGGACGCCTCCGGCAAGCTGTCCATCGTCCAGACTTCCAACGCGGGCAACCCCATGACCGACGGCAAGACGCCGCTTATGACCTGCGACGTGTGGGAACACGCCTACTACATTGACTACCGCAACGCGCGGGCCAAGTACGTGGAGAGCTTCTGGAACCTGGTCAACTGGGACGCGGTGGCCAAGAACCTGAAAGGATAAGCTCGGGTAGGGGCGCAGCATGGCTGCGCTCCTGCAACGGGCACGGCGCGCCGCGCCCCTATGGGGGAGTCCGACCCCGGACAGCGGAAAGGAAGAGCATAGTCCGCCCCACGGGAAAGCGAAAAAGAAGCGGCGGCGGGCCGTTTAGGCGCGGCCTTCCACCACGCGCTCGATGACGCGGCGGAACAGCGCGGAGGTTTTTTCATAGCCGAAGTCCGCCGCGCGCGCGCGCTGGCCTTCGATGAGCTTGGCCCGCAATGGTTGGTTGGTGACCAGCTCATGCAGGGCCTCGGCGATTTCGGCGGGGCTGGCGGCGGGGTCTATGGCCATGCCCGCGCCGTTGAGCGTGCCCGCCACGCCCGTCACGGGGTACGCCGCCACGGGCACGCCCGCGCCCATGGCCTCGATCAGCGGCACACAGAACCCCTCGTGCCGGCTCAAGCACAGGAACACGGCGGCGGCGGCGTAGTAGCCGCCCAGCCGCTCGTCGCTGACAAATCCGGTGAACTCCACATCGGGGATGTTGTACGCTTTCACGAACGCCTTAAGGCTTTCGAAGTAGCGCGCGCCGGGCGAGTAGCCGCCCACGATCACCAGCCGCGAGTTGGGGTTAAGGTGGCGGCGGTACACATGGAAGGCGCGCAGCAGATCCCCGTGCCCCTTGTTGGGCGCCATTCTTCCCACGAACAGGATGTTCGTTTTGCCGTCGCCGTAGGGAAGGGCGCCGGCGGGGCGGCGCGCCGCCAGGTTCATCACGCAGGGCACCACCTCGATCTCCCTGAACCGCAGCGCCTCCAGTTCCCCGGCGTTATAGGGGGAGACGGCCATGGCCAGCCGCGTTTTTGGCGCGAACCGGGGCAGCAGCGCCCGGCCGGCGCGGCAGCTTTCCGCCGCCCGCACGTCGTACGGCTCGAAAAATTCAGCCGGGGTGACGTTGTGGTACATCAGGATAAGGTTCTTGACGTTCTCCAGCGCGTACCCGTTCACCGCCGAGCCGGTGGAGTAATGGTAAATAACCCACGCCTCCGGGTCCTCCAGCGCAAATTCCCGGTAGGGCAGCGCGGACAACTCGCCATGCACGATATCAGCGTACACTTCGGACTGGTAGCCCCACGAAACAAGGAGCTTTCGCATTTCGGTGACGGTGTTGCCAATGGCGTCCCCCAACCAGTAGTTGGGGAGCATCTGGTGGATAGCGGGCGCCGCCATTGGTCAGGCGCCCTCAAGCGCGCCGTAAAGCGTCATGAACCTTCCGCACACCGCGTCCCACGAGTAGTGGCGGCGCACATAGTCCGCGCCGCGCGCGCCCATGGTGTTGGCCAGGGCGGGATCGGCCAGCAGCATGTCCAGCGCTTCGCAGAATTCGGGGAACGAGCCGATGGCGAATCCGCCGCCCGACTCGCGCACATGCTCGCTGGTCACCGCGCAGCGGCGGTGGACCAGCACGGGCCGGCCCGCCAGCCACGACCACCAATGGATCATTGACGGGCGGGCCGTGGCGGCGGGCGAGGCGCCGTGACGCCCGCGTTCGTCCTCCCCTTCTACGGGGCCGAACTCGGCGGCGGCGCCGAGATGTTGCGCCGCCGGATCCGGGCGAAGTAATCCACCACCAGCGGCGTATTCTTTGTGGCGTCCTTGCGGCCCACGTACAGGATAAAGGGCGCGTCGCCCAGCTTGTGCTTCTCCCGGAACCACGCGGCGTCCGTGGCGCCAAGCTCGTCCACGCCGCAGCCCAGCAGGAACGTCTCCATTCCCGCCAGTCCGTCAAACAGCGTTTTCGCCAGCGCCATCTCCGCCTTGGAGAGGAACAGCGCTCCGGACGCCTTTTGGAACATGCGGCGCGTCACCCGCATCTCCGCGTAGCCTTCGTTATGCAGGCAAGGAATCAAAAACGACCGTTCCGGCGCCGCGGAGACGCCGTTGAGCGACGTGCCGAACAGGTAGGGCAGGAAAAAGTAGATCCGCTCCCGCTTGTGGTCGCCGATGTAGGAGAACAGCGCGTCGGAGTTGACGGCGTTCCGCAGGTAGTCCACCTCCTCCTCCAGGCTCACCGGATGGCGGGCCACCAGCTTGTTGTTCACCGCCACGAAGATGTCCGGGTTCATGGGCCGGATCAAAAAGCGCTTCACCGGGACCCCGTTGATCAGGTACTCGCCGGGCGGATAGTAGTTGGCGTTCCAACTGGAGCCAAGGTCGCGCAGGCAGGTGGTGAGCACTTCCACCTCCAGCCCGCGCTGGACCAGGTTTTCGGCCAGACGGCGGCACAACATCTCCGCGCCGCCGCCGATTTCGGCCCCGTAGAAGGGGATGACGAACGCGGGCTTCACGGCGCCTCGCCCGCCGCCACGGCCCGCCCGTCAATGATCCATTGGTGGGGCGGGCGGTACACCCCCACGTCCTTGACGTGGGAGCGGATGGAAAAGGGGTACATCTGGTCGTGGTAGTCGTAGGCGTGGCCGTCCTTGGCGTGGATGGCCACGGACAGGGTGTAGCTGTCCTCCACCAAATCCAGCCGGTCGAACCGGAGCGCCACGCGGCCCGCCCCCTCGATGCGCGCGATGGGGATGTTCTCCAGCAGCGTGTTCACGCCGTAACACTGCGCGCCGTCGCTTTTGTGGATGCCCACGCCGAACACCGGCGCTTCCAGCGGGGTATGGGCCAGGTACTCCACCTCCACCGTCAAGCCCGCGCCGGAGGGGAACACGGCGCGCTCCTGCCCGTCGCCGCCGCGCATGACCACGCGGGTGATCTCCGCCCGCCGGTCGCCCCAGCGGCGGATCCGCTCGCCGTTGGAGGGCGCGGCGCTTTGGAGCATGTTCTGGTTGTCGGATTCGGCCACGGCGCCCAGGTAGCGGTCTATGACCGGCGCGGGCGGGCCGATTTCCATCAGCCGCCCGTGTTCAAGCCACACCGCCGTGTCGCACAGGCGCTCCACGTCCCCCATGTCGTGCGTGACCACCACGATGGTTTTCCCCGCCCGCTTGAAGCTGTTGATCTTCTCCTTGCACTTGAGCGCGAAGGACTGGTCGCCCACCGCCAGCACCTCGTCCACCAGCAGCACGTCCGGGCCGGAGTGGATCGCCACGGAAAAACCCAGCCGCATGAACATGCCGGAGGAATAGGTCCGCACCGGGTTGTCTATGAACTCCTCCAGACCGGCGAAGGCCACGATCTCGTCGAACTTGGCCCGGATCACCGCGCGCGGCATTCCCAGGATCGAGCCGTTGAGGTAGATGTTCTCGCGCCCGGAGAATTCCGGATGGAACCCGGCCCCCAGTTCGAGCAGCGCGGAGACGCGCCCCTCCACCTTCACGGCGCCGTGGTCCGGCCGGTAAATGCCCGCCAGGATTTTAAGCAGCGTGGACTTGCCGGAGCCGTTGCGCCCGATGATGCCCCACGTCTGCCCGGCGGGGATGGCAAACGAGATGTCCGTGAGCGCGGAGAACTGGCCGGGGCCACCGCCGGGCGCGCCGGAAAAAAGGCCCACCAGCGCGCTTTTGAACGTGGTGTACTCCCGGCGCAAGGTGACCCTGCGAAAGCGTTTGCCAACCTTGTCGAGCGTGATTGCGTTCATGCCGTTCATTAATTGGGCGGAACCATCCGCCGCAAACCGCGTAAAATGAGTAGTATATTCGATGTGTGTGATAATATCTAATCCGGTTTTTCCCAGGAGACAGTGGACAGTGGATCAATCCCGCGCATATCCCCAAGCCGTCCGGGCGGCCAAGGCGCGCAAGGCCACGGTGGTGGGCGCGGTGGCCAACCTGCTGCTGGCGGGCTATAAGTTCGCGGTGGGCATCATGGGCAACTCCGCCGCGATGGTGGCGGACGCCGCCCATTCGCTCACCGACCTGGTGACCGACGTGATGGTGTACGTCTCCGTGAACATCGCCGCGCAGGAAGCCGACGAGGACCACCCCTACGGCCATGGCCGCGCGGAGACCATCGCCGCCGCCGCCACGGGCGCCGCGCTGATACTGGCGGGTTTGGCGCTGACCTGGGACATAATCGCCGGCCTTGTCCATGGCGAGGTGAAAACCCCCACCGCGCTGGCTCTGTCCGGCGCGCTGATTTCCATCGTCACCAAGGAGTCGCTATACCGCTGGACCCTGTACATCGGCAAACAGATAGACAATCAGGCGGTGATCGCCAACGCCTGGGACCATCGGGGCGACGCGCTTTCCTCCGTGGCCGCGCTCATCGGCATCGGCGGGGCCATGGCCGGCCTGCCGATACTGGATCCGCTGGCGGCCATCGTGGTGGTGTACATGATCATCAAGGTGGGGGTGGACATCACGGGCACGGCCCTGCGGGAACTGATGGACACGCAACCCTCGCCGGAGCGGCTTGCGGAGTTGGGCGGGATCATCAAGTCCACCAGCGGCGTGGTGGACTACCACGAGCTTAAGACGCGCAAAATGGGCGCCGACCTGTACATTGACGCGCATATCCAGGTGCGCCCCGACATCTCCGTGTCCGAGGCGCACAACATCGCCGAAACCGTGCGCGCGCGGCTTAAGGCCAACGCGCGCGCCGCCGACGCCTTGGTGCACATTGACGCGGAGGACGACCGCCAGTATCAGGCCGTCCGCCGCGGACGCGAGGAGGTGGAACGGCGCGTGCGCGAGCTGGCCCGGCCCATGGATGGCGTGCGCGCCATCACCGCCGTGACGCTGCATTACCTGGCCGGGCGCACCTTCGTGGAGCTGACCGCCGAGTTCGAGGACCAGGTGAGCATCGCGCGCGCCAAGGAACTGGGGGAGGCGCTCAAGCGCGCCATCGAGCGCGAAACCGACATCGCCGGGGTGGAGATCAACGCGCGGCTCACCGACGGCGGCGGCGCCCCCGGCGGCGGAAGCGCCGCATGAGCGGGCCGGCCATCGCGAATTCCATCGCGGCGATGATGGAGCGCTCCTCCTGGATCCGCCGCATGTTCGAGGAGGGCACGCGCCTGAAAGCCGCCATCGGGGCGGAGAACGTGTTCGACTTCACCCTGGGCAATCCCGCGGGCGAGCCGCCGGAGAAGGCGCGGCGCCTGTTGGCCCAACTGGCCGCCGATCCCGCGCCGGGAACCCACCGCTACATGCCCAACGCGGGCCTGCCGCAAGTACGGGAGCGCGTCGCGCGCCACCTCGCCGGGGAGACGGGCCTGCCGTTTAACGCGGGCCATGTGGTGATGACCTGCGGCGCGGGGGGCGCGCTGAACGTCATCATCAAGTCGCTGTGCGACCCCGGCGACGAGGTGATCATCCTCGCGCCCTACTTCGCCGAATACCTGTTCTACATCGCCAACCACCAAGCCGCGCCGGTGATCGTGGACACGGACGAACGTTTCCAGCCGGTGGTGGAAAAGGTGGCGGCGGCCATCACTCCGCGTACCCGGATATTGTTGATCAATTCTCCCAACAACCCCGCCGGCGCCGTGTATTCGGAATCCACCCTGCGCGCCCTTGGCGAGGTGTTGGACGCCGCCTCCGCGCGCCACGGCCGCCCGGTATATATGGTCATGGACGAGCCGTACCGCAAGCTGGTGTACGAAGGCGTGACGGCGCCTTCCGTGTTCCCCCTGTACCGGCGCGCGATCATCGCCACGTCGCACTCCAAGGACCTTAACCTGCCCGGCGAGCGCATCGGCTACCTCGCCATCCATCCACACACGGAAGACGCGGCGGCGGTGTTCGACGCCATGACGCTGGCGAACCGCATTTTGGGTTTCGTCAACGCGCCCGCGCTGTTCCAGCGGCTTGTGGCCCAGTTGCAGGACGAGGCGGCGGACATGACGTTGTACGCGCGCAACCGGGACACGCTGGTGGGAGGGCTTGCCAAGGCAGGCTATGAAGTGGTCAGCCCCGGCGGCGGCTTTTATTTGTTCCCGCGCGCGCCCATCGCGGACGACGTGGCTTTTGTGCAAACCCTTAAGGCGCGCAACATCCTGGTGGTGCCCGGTTCGGGATTCGGCCGGCCCGGGCATTTTAGAATCGCGTTCTGCTGCGATCATGACGTATGCTTCCGCGCCCTGCCCGGTTTCGCGGCGGCGCGGCGGGAAGCCGTTGGCGGATTGTAACCCGACCGGATCGAAGGTGGGCATCGCGCCTGGTCATGTAAAGCGGCTGCAAGGTCCTTCGGCTTTGCCTCAGGACTTCAACAATAAGCGTGAGATGCCTTTACCGGCGCCCTGAGCGGAGCGAAGGGCCTTGCGGTTCAGATTTCAAATTGAGACACTACCCCAATGTTGATTATCTCGACTATCACTGAGATAAAAGGAGAATGGCGATGATGTATAACCCTCCGCATCCGGGGGAAATGATACGGGAGATGCGCCTTGCGCCCTTGAACCTGACGGTCACCGCCATGGCGTCGGCGTTGGGGGTTTCGCGCAACGCCATGTCGGAGTTACTCAACGGCAAGTCCGGCGTCAGCCCGGAAATGGCGGTGCGGCTTTCCAAGGCGTTCGACACTACGCCGGAATTCTGGATGGGCCTGCAGGTGAATTACGATCTGTGGCGGGTAAAGAAAACCGCCGGGAAACTCAAGGTCAAGCGCCTGGCGGCCTGAATCCTTGCCGGCCATTGCCCCCCGCGCGGGATTTTGAGATACTGGGTCAAGAAATCCCGATTCACCGGTGGGTAGGGCGATGGGCCGCGCGAAACCGCTTACGCAAACACTTCTCCTCGCTATGGCGTTCGCGCTGATGGCCTCCTGCGGTTTGACGGAAGAAACCGCGAAAAAAGACACAACGGGCGAAGGCTCCGCGCTCGATCTGGTCTGGCCCGAAGGCTACGCCTTTGACCCGCAAACCGCCGCGCTCACGGGCCGCTCGCTTCCCCATGGGCTTGCCGCGCCGGCCTATGTCACCCAAATCATCCTGCGCGTCTCCGGCCCGGAAATGGAGCCGCTGGAACTGGACGTGCCGCTGGACACGTTGCGCGTCAAGGCCACGGTGACCGCCGGGTTCCGCCGGTTCGACGTGCTGGTGAGGACCAACATCGGCGTCTCCTTCACCGGCTCCACTACGGCGGACATCCTGCCCGGCTCGGCCCCGGTGGTCCGCATCGAGCTGGAGGTCAACGGCCCGCCGGTGATCGAGCGGATTGACATCTCCAACACCACGCCAAAAAGCGGCGAAATTATCACGATTTCGGGAACCGCCAGCGACCCCGATCCCGATGACACGCTGGAATACCGCTGGACCGGCAGCGTGCAGAGTGGCGAGCATACCTTTGGGGCCTCCGGCCAAACCGTCACCGGCGCCGCCATCGGCGGGGGCAGGGTGGACATCACGCTCACCGTGACGGACGGCAAGGGGGGCGTGGCTACCAAGACGGTGAGCATCTTCATCTTCAACCGTCCGCCGGTGATTAACTCATTCACCGCCTCGCCTTCCATCGTCAAGCGCGGCGACTACACCCAGCTTGAGTGCGTCGCCAGCGACCCGGACAACACCCCGCTGGAAATCTGGCTCCATTCCAACACCGGCTCGTTCTTCGGCTCCACCCGCAACTATCAGTACATGGGCTACGGGGATGAAGTGTTCGAGTGCGAAGTGGATGACCGGGCGGATACCGTTTTCGCCACCACGCAGATCAACCACGGCCAGGCGTTCAAATCGGCTTCGCAATGCACCACGGCCCTCGGCACGGCGAAGATGAAATTCGACGTCTCCTGGAACTCCAACGACGATGTGGACATCGAGGTGACGGACCCTAATGGCGTTAAAACCTACTACGGCTACATCCGCCCCGGCAACGGCAGTGAGTTGTGCATTGACAAAGTGTGCATGGATACCCCCGAAAGTCATTTCGAGCCGGTGTACTGGGCCAACAATCCGCCCTTGGGTACCTATACCGTAAAAGTGACGCACAAAAGCGAGTGCGGAGGCGTCAACAACGGGGCCAATATTACCGTAATGCTCGAGCTACCCTACTCCGGCTGCTCCACGTTGGGCGACTATTGCATGAACGTCACCGGCGATATGGCGTGCGGGCCGTTGGTCTCCTCCTGTACGGAGGTTTGGCCGCTTGCGTCGGGCGCGTCGCGCACTTACAACGTGCAGGTACTCCTGCATCCCTAACGCAAGCCTTACCCGTACGTCTCCCGCTTCCATTTCCACGGGATGTCCACGATCATCCCCGGTTCGCGCGCCGTCTCCAATAACTCCAGCGCCTTGTCCAGCACGGCCCGCTGTTGCTTGATGTTCCCCGGCTCGCCCAAGGGATGCCCGTAGGGCCACTTAAGAAAAATCGCCCGCGGCGGGCGCGTCTGTTCGGTGAACTTGCGCTCAATCGAAATCCCCACCGTGGCGATCCCCGCCGCTTCCACCACCCGTTGTATCAGTCCGCCGGACCGGTTGCATAGCCCTCAACCGGGGGTGATCAGCGCCACGTCAACTTTGTCCTGCGTCATCAGCGCCGCCGCACGGGGAATCTCTTCGTTCACGAACCGGGGGAAATGGTTCTCCTGGACATGGCCCATGAACCCGTAGTGCCGCGCCGCCAGCGACCCTAGCCGCCCCCCGGCCACCAGCTCGCGCAGGCGGTCCAAGGGGAACACGATGTTAAGGTCCTGATCCGCGTCCTTGTGGTCGTAGTAGTTGTGGGTGATCATCACCTGCTCGCGCGCGGCGGATTCGGGAACCACGCGGAAGGTGGGGTCGCCGGTGGAGTCCGCCATGTCGAAGGGCATCTCCGTCCTCAGGTGGATCCCCGCGGTGGTGACCAGCGCCAGGCGGCATTGCGCCAGCGGCTTTATCAGCGGCGTGAACGGCGTCTCGTCGAATTTAAGCGGCGGGACTTTCGCCGCCGCCCGGCGGGCAAGCGAAGGGAATTGGGTGAACAGCTTCGCGATAAGCCTGTTTTTCCACTGTTCCAGCATGGCGCCGCGCTCCTTGCCTACATCATAACCTTTCCCGCGCATTCCGGGAACTTTTTAGGGGCGGGGCGTGTCATACGGTCAAGAGTAACCGCGATAGTGGAGGCCGGTCATGAAAGGATTCAAGCTGGCGGTGTTGGTCACGGCGGCCCTGCTCGCGGGTGGAGCGGTGGCGCAGGCCGGACCAGGCTGGGGATGGCGCGGGCATGAAGGGTATGCGCGCGCGGACCAGACGGAATGGTGGGGCAAAGGTTATCGCGCGCAGTTGCGCGATCGGGCCAATT
>JACQZB010000015.1 GCA_016207925.1 Nitrospinota bacterium | reverse complement strand
TTTTCGATGTAGGCCTTCACCGCGTCCGGGTCAATGAAACCCGATACGGCGGCGATGGTTCCCAGCAGCGCGGTGTTCACCCGCGTTTTTTCCTCCACGGCGATTTTCATGGCGTCCATCGTCACCACCGTGCCCGCCTGGAGCCGCATCCTGTCGCGCGCGGCCACTGGGTCCATCGCCGTATTGACGACCACCGTGGTGGCGCGGCTTACGCCGGACAGAAGTCCGGGGAAGTCGAACATGCTTTCCAGAAAGATCACCAGCAGATGCGGATCGGTCACCGGGCTGTTGATGCGGACTTCTTGATCCGGATCGCACAACCGGACGAAGGCCTTTACGGGGCTGCCCTTTTTCTCCGAGCCGTAGCTTGAAAAGTTGGACCCGTTAAGTCCCATGCCCAATACGCCGGCCTCGCCCAGTATCTTGCCGGCAAGGTTGGCGCCGAATCCGCCGATGGATTCCATACGGATTTCGTAAAATCCAAGGCTGTTGACAATGGGTAGTTTGACCGGCATATACATCTCCTCGACCATATTGCGCCGCGCGCGAATAGGGCGCGCGTGATAAGCATAGAATACTGACCAGCCGGCGTGGCGCGGAGCGTTCCGGCGATCCGAAATTTCATTGTACCCAATGCGTGGTCAATAACCAAACAATTTTGGACTCTTTTTTTCATTTGAAGCGGTATTCGCTCCCGAAGAAGATTGATTTTGGCGAATTCAAAGTGCGAAAGTTTCGCGCAACCCATAAAACCCTTTGCGATAAAAAACGTCTTGACTCACATACCCTATCACGGTACATTACTATTCAGTTAAACCAACCAGTTGGTTGATAGCGCGGGTAGGTTATGGGCAAAATAAACAGTCCTATCCTTCCATCATCGGCTGACAAAGTTACGTCAACCATACTCCAAGCGGCGCTTTCCAACTTTGCCAGGCATGGTTATGGCGGCGCGCGGATAGATGAAATCGCCCGCGATGCCGGAGTCAACAAAGCCACCATCTACTACCACATCGGCGGCAAGGCAGACCTTTATAGGGCCATCATGGTTTCCACCTTCACCCGCGTAGCCAGCCACGTGCGCGAACGTGTGGCGGGGGCGCCGGGGGCGGTGGAAAAGCTGGGAGCCTATATCAACGCCATTGTGGACAACCTGATGGCGTCGGCGCCCCATTTTTCGGCGGTGATCATGCGCGAATTGGCGTCCGGCGGCGGCGGGCTCCCCGCCGAGGCGTTCGAGAACATGCGGTTGATCCTCACCACAATGGAGGAAATCCTGCGGGAGGGGGCGCGGGAGGGGTCGTTGCGCGCGGCGGATCCGCAAACCATTCACTTTATGATAGTGGGCGGATTGAATTTTTTAATCGTCACCTCGGCGATTCGTGAACGCATGGAGGCGGAGAATCCAGGGCTTTCCGCGCCGGGGGTATCCGGAAGAGCGTTGGGCGACAGTGTCGCGGAGTTGATTCTAAACGGTCTGGTACGCCGCGATACGGCGCGGGAAAGGGAGTAGGGCATGTCATTGAGAGTGGAGATCGAAAACTGGTTCGCCGCATTCACCCGCCATGTGTACCGGCGCAAATGGCTGGCGCTTATCTTGATGGCGCTATTCATCGGCGCGTTCATTTCGAAGGTTCCCAAGATAACGTTCGACGCCTCCACCGAGGGATTTTTGCACGAGGACGACCCCACCCTGCGCGAATATAACGCTTTTCGCGACCAGTTCGGGCGCGACGAGATGGTGATTATCGCGCTTACGCCGCCCAAGGTGTTCGACCTGGGGTTCCTGCAAAAGCTCAAGGCGCTCCATGAGGACCTGGAGGCCAATGTCCCCCATGTGGACGAGGTGACCAGCCTGATCAACGCGCGCAACACCACCGGCGCGGGGGATGAGTTGATTGTCGAGGACCTGATGAAGACCATGCCGCGGACGCAGGAGGAGCTAGACCGCCTTCGCGAGCGGGTATTGGCGAACCCCATCTATAAGAACCTGCTTATTTCGGAAGACGCCTCGATCACCACCGTGGTGATACGCAGCAACGCGTATTCGTCCAAGGGCGCCCCGCGCGACGAACTTGCGGGTTTTGACGACGCCGCGCCCAAGGAAAAGCCCCCCTACCTGACCGACGACGAAAATTCGGAAATGGCGCGCGCGGTGCGCGAGGTGGCGGCGCGCCACCGGGCGGATGATTTCCCCCTGTTCGTCGCGGGGTCGCCGGTGACGCTCGACGAGATTAAAAGCTCCATGCGGCGCGACATGCGCAAATTCATTATCATGGCGGTGTTGGTTATCGGCGCGCTGCTGTTCGTCATGTTCCGCCGCGTATCGGGCGTTCTGATGCCGCTGGCGGTGGTGTTCCTGTCGCTTTTGTCCACCGTCGGTCTGATGGCCTGGGCCGGCGTGGCGTTCAAGACGCCCACTACCATCATCCCTTCGTTCCTGCTGGCGGTGTGCGTGG
The DNA here is from genome assembly GCA_016207925.1 of Nitrospinota bacterium. Lineage (GTDB taxonomy): Bacteria > Nitrospinota_A > UBA7883 > UBA7883 > UBA7883 > JACQZB01. The sequence continues at coordinate 10,183 of JACQZB010000015.1, read as the reverse complement.
GCGACGCGGTGCACGTGCTGGCGATGTTCTATCGCGAATACGCGCGCGGGGGGAACAAGGAGGAGGCCATCGTTCGCGCCATGGGCCACTCCGGGCTGGCGATTGTGATGACCAGCCTGACCACGGCGGCGGGGCTTATTTCCTTCGCCACGGCGCAAGTGGCGCCGGTGGCCGATCTGGGCACTTACGCCAGCGCGGGCGTGATGCTGGCGCTGGTGTACACCATCGTGTTGATGCCGGTGATGATCGCCCTGTTCCCGATCCGGCCACATCACGGGGAATCGGACCGGGCGCGGCAGGTGAAGCTGGACAAAATCCTGACCGCCATCGGCGATTTTTCCGCCAGCCGTCCCGTGGCGGTCACCGTCGTGGGCCTGGTGATCGTGGCGGGGGCGCTGGCGGTGGCCGCCTCCACCGCTAAGCTCTCCCACAATCCGCTGGTGTGGCTGCCCAAGACCTCCGAGGCGCGGCAGGCCACGGCGCTGGTGGACACGCGGATGAAAGGCTCCATGGCCGTGGAAGTCATCCTCGACCGCGGGCGCGAGAACGCGCTGTACGATCCCGCCTTCCTTAAAAAACTCGAAACGGCGGCCAATGACCTGCTCACCACGCATGAAGACGCGCTCTACGTGGGCAAGGCGCTGTCCATCGTGGACGTGACCAAGGAGATCAACAAGGCGCTTAACGCCAACGACGCCGCGAGTTATGCGATACCCATGGACCGCCAGTTGGTGGCGCAGGAACTGCTCCTGTTCGAAAATTCCGGTTCCGACGACCTTTCCGACTTTTCCGACAGCCAGTTTTCCAAGGCGCGCCTTACGTTGAAAATACCTTGGCTCGACGCGGTGGAGTACAGCGGGTTCCTCAACAGGCTGGAAGAGGACTTTTCCCGCCGCTTCGCCGGCGAGGCCACCGTCACCGTCACCGGCATGGCCCCCATGCTGGGCCGCACGCTCACGGCGGCGATAAACAGCAGCGCGCAAAGCTACGGCCTGGCGGCGCTGATGATCACGGTGATGATGATCCTGCTGATCGGCGATGTTCGCATGGGCCTGTTGAGCATGATCCCCAACCTGGCGCCCATCGTGTTCGTGGCGGGGTTCATGGGGCTGGCCGGGTTTCCGTTCGACATGTTCACCATGCTCATCGGCTCCATAGCCATCGGCATGGTGGTGGACGATACCATCCATTTCATGCACAATTTCCGCCGCTACCATTACCAGTACAAGGACAGCCGCCGCGCCGTTCACGAGACGCTGCTCTCCGCGGGCCGCGCCATGTTCACCACCTCCATCGTCCTTGCGCTTGGGTTTCTTATTTTCACTTTCGCGGAGATGGGCAACCTGTTCAACTTCGGCATTTTGACCGCTATGACCATTGTGGTGGCGCTGCTGGCCGATTTCATGCTCGCGCCCGCGCTGGTGATCCTGTACCACCGCAAGGAAGACGCGCGCGAGGCGGCCCGGCGCGCCTCCGGTTCACCCGCTTGAAGGAGGTAACGCTTATGTCCACATTGCGTTTGTCGGATGTTTCCCTGACGCTCGCCCTGCTGCTGGGCGCGGCGTCCGCGTTCCCCGCGTCCGCCGCCGATGACCCCAAGGCGCGCGAGATCATGGTCAAGGTCAACAACCGCGACGACGGCGACAAGATGACCGCCCGGATGACCATGTCCCTGATTGACCGCCAAGGGGGCGAGAGGGTGCGCGACATCCGCGTGTTCGGCCAGGATGTGGGGGCCGACACCCAGCGGATCATGTTTTTTCTTTCGCCGCCGGACGTGAAGGATACCGCCTTTCTCACCTACGATTACGACGATCCCGGCAAAAGCGACGACCAGTGGCTGTACTTGCCCGCGCTGCGCAAGGTAAAACGCATCGCCAACGATGACAAGTCCGGCAGCTTCATGGGGTCCGACTTCAACTATTACGACATGACCAAGCGCCCGCTGGACCGCTATGACTTTACGCTGCTCAAGGAGGACGAAGTCCGCGGGCAGAAAGTGTGGGTGATCCAGTCCACGCCGCGGACGCCAGAGGTGGTCAAGGAGTCTGGCTACGCCAAGTCGGTGGTGTTCGTGCGGCAGGATAACTTTGTACTGGCCCGCGCCGTGCATTGGCTGGAGGATGGGGAGAAACTGCGCTACCTGGACGCCACCAAGGTGGAGAAGATTGACGGGGTGTGGATCGTCACCGAAATGACCATGACCACCAAGCTGGGTCAGGCGACGCTGCACAAGACAGTCATGCGGTGGGAGGATGTGAAGTTCAACCAGCCGCTGGAGGCGGATATGTTCACCACCCGGCGGTTGGAGAAGGGCCTATAACCATGCGGATGGCGGCGCTTATCGCGCTGTGGCTTTCGCTGGCTGCTCCGGCGGCGGCGCAGACGCTGGACGATGCCTTGGGCGGATTCGAGGAGCCGTCCGCGTCCGCCGTTGAAGCCCCGCGCGCGGCGCCTTCGTGGTTTGAGGGCAGCGGTTCGCTAAAACTCTCCGGCGCCTACGCCGTCGCCCATGGCGCGCCCGGGCCGGGCCAGCCGGACTGGCGCGGACTGAACCGGCTGCGCGCGCGGGCGGACATCGCCGTGGAGGCGCGCCCCGGCGAGCGCTGGCGGATCAAGGTGGGCGGCAAGGGCCTGTACGATTTCGCCTATGCGATCAAGGGGCGCGATGAATTTACCAGCGCCGTTCTTGATGAATATGAATCTGAACTTGAGCTGCGCGAGGCGTTTGTCCAGGGCAAGCTGGCCGAATCGCTGGACTTAACCGTAGGACGGCAGATCGTGGCGTGGGGCAAGATGGACAACCTGCGCGTCACCGATGTTCTCAATGCCCTGGACAACCGCGAGCCGGGCATGGTGGACATCGAGGACCTGCGCGAGCCGCTGGCCATGAGCAAACTCGATTACTACCGTGGCGGCTGGAACCTGTCGCTCGTTGCCATCCACGAAATACGGTTCAATAAAACGGCGCCCTTTGGCGGCGAGTTCTACACGCTGCCCATCGCGCAGCCCAGGGAGGAGACGCCCGCGTCCTCGCTGGAGAACACGGAGTTCGCCGCGGCGCTCAATGGCGTGTTCTCCGGGTACGACGTTTCGTTTTACGCCGCGAGCCTGTACAACGACGGGCCGCACGGCGAACGGACCGGGGCCGCGCCGGTGATGCGCCACGCGCGGCTGTTCATGCTGGGCGGGGCGGGCGCGTGGGTATATGGCAGTTGGCTAATCAAGGCCGAAGCGGCCTGGCTGGACGGGTTGAAGTTCCTGAACACGCCCGGCGTCCAGTTCCGCCGGCTCGACGCCGCCGTGGGATTGGAGTATGCGGGAATCACCGACCATACCTTTTCATTCGAGGGAGCGGCGAGGCGGCTCATTGGCTATGACGCGGCATTGGGCGGCGCCCCGGAACTGGCTGAAGAGACAGAATGGCAAACGGCCCTGCGCTGGCAAGCCGACTTTATCCACTCAACATTGCACACCATAACGCTGGCGGGTTACACGCGGGGCGGGCGTTCCTGGGCTTTCGAGCGTTTACAGGTCACGTACGACGTGAGTGACACGATGAAAATAACGGGCGGCGCTGTCGCGTACCAGTCGGAAAAGTCGGCGTGGTTCACGGGATTCGAGGAAAATGACCGGCTGTTCCTCGAAGGGGAGTATAACTTCTAGCCGCGCCGGTCCACCTGGCCGCCCTTGCCGAGCATGGAGGCCAGCGCCTTGCCCATGTCATCCATCACAGAAGCGACATCGCCCACGTTGGCGCGTTCCAGCACGCCTCGAGGCGTGGCGCTCATGATCGCGGCGTTAACACCAAGATTCTGTCCGCCTTCCAGCGGGCCGGAGTTTTCCGCCAACTCCTGGTTGCGGGAGATGTTGCTGGCGCGGAACAGCCTGCGCGCGGTGGTGTTCATTTCCACCATTAAATTGTTATTGCCGCCGCTTGCCATGCCGTGTCCGTCCTTGCTTCCATTATACCCGGATAGCGGCCAATAAGTGAAAGAGCGGGTATAATGGAGCGAAAGGAGATACACCCTATGACCGTCGCCCGCGAGATCATGACCGCCGAGCCATACACCGTCACGCCCCAAACACCCGTGCGCGATCTGGCGGCGGAGTTGACCGCGCGCAACTATTCCGGCGCGCCGGTGGTGGACACGGCGGGCCGCCTGGTGGGCGTGGTGACGGTGAGCGACGTCATCTACCAGCGCAAGAACCTGCACCTGCCCACGGTGATCGCCATATTCGACGCGGTGATCCCCATCGGCGGCGGCCGGGAGATGGATCATCAAATCTCCAAGATGCTCGGCTCCACCGTGGGCGAGATCATGACGGACAATCCCACCACGGTGGAGGAAGACACGCCCCTGGAGGACATCGCCACCATCATGAGCGAACAGGGCAAGCACCTGTTGCCGGTGACGCGCGGCGGAGCCTTGGTGGGCGTGATAGACCGCAGCGACGTGCTGCGCGCGATTGTGAAGGGGGAGTGAGGCGCGGCGGGCAGAGTTAACGCCGTTTATTCGTCATTGCGAGCGAAGCGAAGCAATCTCAAATTTGAGATCGCTTTGTCGCCTTCGTCTCCCCGTAATGACGGGTAAAGTAACTTTATGAGTGACTGCTGATATACTATTAAAAAAGCTGGTTTAAGCCGCTTTCGGAAATAATACCGCCTCTACATCTTCAATCTTCCCCCCAAGGCTTTAGAAAGCGTCACTTCGTCTGCATACTCCAGGTCGCCGCCCATGGGCAGGCCGCGGGCGATGCGCGTTACCAGCGTATTGGCGGGCTTGAGAATCTTCGCCAGGTACATCGCCGTAGCCTCGCCCTCCACATTCGGGTTGGTGGCCACGATCACTTCGCGCACGTCCCCTTTTTCCACCCGCGCCACCAGTTCGGCGATCTTCAACTCCTCCGGCCCCACACCGTCCAGCGGGGAAAGGGCGCCCATGAGGACGTGATATACGCCGCGGAACTCGCCGATACGCTCAATGGAATACACGTCGTGCGGTTCCTCCACCACGCACACCTGACCATGGTCGCGCTGCCCGTCGGCGCAGATGGAGCAGGGATCGGTCTCCGTGATGGAGTGGCAGATGGAGCAAAGGCGCACTTTTTCTTTCACGTCAAGAAGCGCGCGGGCCAGCGCGGCCACATCTTCCGGCGTTGATTTGAGGATGTGGAACGCAAGGCGCTCGGCGGTTTTGCGCCCCACGCCTGGCAGCGACTGCAACCGCTCCATCAACGCGGAAAGCGACTTGGGGCCTTTCATCGCGCTTTATAGCAGTCCGGGGAATTTGCCGGCCATGCCGCCGGTGATCTTGCCCATCTCCTCCTCGCGCTGGGCGCGGGCCTTGGTCAAGGCGTCGTTCACCGCCACGGTGATAAGGTCTTCCATCATCCCGGTGTCTTGTGGATCCACGATATTAACATCCACCCAGACGGACTTGACCTCGCCAGCCAGCGTGACGGTGGCCTTTGCCTTGCCTTGGCCGGCCTCGCCTTCCACCATGCGCGACTTGAACCCTTCCTGCAGTTCGGCGATCTGTTTTTGCATCTGCTGCGCCTGGCGCATCAGGTTGCCGAATCCTTTTGCCATGTGACCGCTCCTTTAACCAATATTCTGTGTTACAAATCGGCGCCGCACGGTAGGGGTACGGCGCGCCGCGCCCCTACGGGAGAATACACCGCGCGCATCACCACGATCGAGAAACTCTCACCCGCGCCGGGAAGTTTTAAAATCCACGATTTCACCCTGGAAAATGTCCAGCGCGTTCTGGATGATGGGCATTTCCATCGCCTGACGCTTGAGCGAGTTCTCCCGTTCGCGCGCTTTTTTCAGGTCGGGTTCGCCGTCACCGTTTTTTTTTTCGCCGTGGAACTCCACCACCACGCGCGGCGCGCCGCCAAGGGTTTTGGCGGCCAGATCTTCGAGCGTTTTGCGGTTGTCAGCGTCCGCAAGCTGCTCGCTGGCGTAATAATTGTCAACGATGACCACCACCACGCTTCCCTTTACCTGCAGCGTGGCGCCTTCCAGCAGGCCGCGGAACATCGGCCGGGCGGATTTCATCGCTTCGAGCAGCGCGTCCGGACCGGAACCCTCGCCGGCAACGGCGCGGCGGATGGCCTCCGGCGCCGCTTCAACGTTGCTTTCCACCAAGGGCGCCGCGGCGGGCGAGTAAGCGGGTTGCGGGGCGGCGCGCTCCGCTTGGGCCAGGGCGCGGTCAACCTCCGCCATCACGCCCGCCAGCGACGCCGTACCGCGCTTTTCGATGATGCGCAGCAGCCCCATTTCCAGCGCGATGGCCGGCTGCGGCGTGTTGCGCATCATTCCGGCGGTGTCCACCAGCACGGTGAAGAACCGCTGCAATTCGTCAGCATCCAGCGCCGCCGCCCACCGGGCCACCGCTTCGCGCTCGGCCGGCTCCATGGCCTCAAGCCGCTGCGGCAAATACTTTACGGCCATGATGTCGCGGGTCAGCGCGGAGATGTCCTCCAAAAACGCTCCGGTATCCGCACCGCCGCGGCTGATTTCGCCGGTGAACGTTAACAGGCGCGCCGCGTCGCGGGAGACCAGCGCGTCCATCACCCCATCCAGCGTGGAGCGGTCCACCAGGCCCAGGATCAGTTTTACGTCGTCCTCGGTGATCTTGCCGCCGCCATAGGCCGCCGCCTGGTCGAACATGGATTGGGCGTCGCGCATGGAGCCGCGGGCGCGGCGGGACACGGCCTCGATGGCGGCGGGGGTGGCTTCGATATTCTCGGCCTTGGCGATCATCACCAGTTGCGCGGCGATGTCGGCCTGGCTTATGGCTTTGTACTCGAACGACTGGCAGCGCGACAGGATGGTGTCCGGCACCTTGCCCAACTCCGTGGTGGCGAAGATGAAGACCACGTGGGCGGGCGGTTCCTCCAGCGTTTTAAGCAGGGCGTTGAAGGCCGCCTTGGAAATCTGATGCACCTCGTCAATGATGTAAATTTTGTAGCGGCTCTTGGTGGGGGAGAACATCGCGTTCTCCTTGAGGTCGCGGATGTTGTCCACCCCGGTGTTGGAGGCGCCGTCAATCTCGATCACGTCCATGGAGGAGCCGCGGGTGATCTCCAAACAATTGTCGCACTCCAGGCACGGCTCGGCGGTGGGGCCGGTTTTGCAGTTGAGCGCCTTGGCCAGGATGCGCGCGGTGGTGGTTTTGCCCACGCCGCGCGTGCCGGAGAACAGATAGGCGTGCGCGATGCGCCCCCGCGCGATGGCGTTGGAGAGCGTACGCACGATGTGGCGCTGGCCCACGATCTGGCTGAACGTTTGCGGCCGGAACTTGCGGGCCGTTACGGAGCTAGGTTTATCCATCACTCATCAGGTTAATCGGACGTTGAATACTTTACCTTATTTGGGCAGGAAGGGAAGAGGGTATTAAAAGCGCGCGGAGCCGGCCGGCGGAATCGCGCCGGGGACCTTACGGCACATCAAAAGTCCCGCTGCCGCTGCTTCCTTCCGGACCTGACGGGGTTCACGGGTTCTGATTGCGTAAGACCCGGCGCGTCTCCGCCGCCCAAGCCTCCGCGCCAATCGAGCGATAATCATATCACATCCGCGGCGGCGGGCCGCTGTGATATAAAAGGGCCATCAACAGGGCGGATGAATGGACAGCAGAGAGAACCACAGGTTCGAGGCGATACTTTCCTCGCTGGTGGACGCGGTGATTATTATCGGCGCCCGCGGCAGCGTGGACTGGATGAACGCCGCCGCCGAGGCGATGTTCGGCAAATCGCTCACCAGTGTGCGCGGCAAGGGGCTGGAGACGCTTTTAGGCGATTCGGGCGCCCTGCGCGCGGAAGTGGAAAAGGCGCTCAAATCCGGCGACACCTACATTGACTACGACCTGCGGCTCGACACGCCGGGGGCCGATCCCGCCCCGGTGATGATGTCCGTCCAGCGCGTCGAGGAGCAGGACGCCGCGGGCGTGGTGGTGGTGCTTCGCAACCTTACGGGACTAAAGGCGCTGGAAACTTCCGTCAAGCTCACCGAACGAGTGGCGGAGATCGCCACGCTGGCCGCCGGCATAGCCCACGAAATCAAAAACCCCCTCTCCGGCATTCGCGGCGCCGCCCAATTGCTTAACCGCGAACTGGGCGAGGGTTCCGCCGCGGATTTCACCGGCCTTATCATCCGCGAATCCGACAGGATTGACCGGCTAATCATGGACCTGATCGAATTGAATCAGCCCGGCGATTTTCCCCGCGAGCCGGTGAACATTTATCCCATCCTCGATGAAGCGTTAAAACTCACCGCCGCAACGCGATTGAATAAACATGCGCGCGTGTTTTTGGAATACGACCCTAGCCTGCCCCCCGTGCTTGGGGACCAAGACCGGCTGATGCAGGTGTTCCTCAACCTGGTCAAGAACGCGGTGGAATCGTTGGGGGAGGGGGGCGTGCTCACCCTTCGCACCGGCATGGCCTGGCGCGCGCCCGGCAGCGCCGGGGTAAGCAAGGAGCGCAAGTACGCGCTTATAGAGGTTATTGACGACGGACACGGCATCCCGGAGGAGGCGCTGCCGCGCCTGTTCACCCCATTTTTCTCCACCAAAAAGGGAGGGTCCGGGTTGGGCCTGCCCATGACCCTGCACATCGTCCAGGCGCATGGGGGATTACTGACCATCAATAACCGGACGGACACGCGCGGCGCGGTGGCGTCGGTGTATTTGCCCTACCGGCTGGAAAAAGAATAAGGCTCTACGCCACGGTGTTGATGACTGATCCCGCCTTTTGAATCATATCAACCAGTTGCGCGCCCTCGGCCTTCATTTGATCCAGCGTTTTTTTGGCGACGCTGGTTTGAACTTGGCCGGCCTTGGCTTGCTCCTTGGCTTGCAACACATCCATGGCGGGCGAAATCGCGCTCGAAGCTCCCGATACTGACATAGATCACTCCACTCCACGGTCAGACGCTCATTACCACCTTATCGGCGGGAATTTGGGAAACTTGACCGGGCTGACGCGAGAAAAAACGATTCGCCCGTACGCGGGTCGGCTCACCCTTCGGATACGAGAAGGCAGGCGCCGTCGGGCACGGTAAGCACCTTGAGCATGTCCGTGCTTCCCGGCAGCATGGAGGGGTAGCCGGAAGTGAAAATGATCCGGTCGCCCGGCTGAACAAGCCGGTTGGCCACAGTGAATTCGATGGCCATGGCCAATAGGTCGCTTAACTTTTTTTTCTCTTTTTCCAATACGGGTATGATCCCCCACGACAGCAGCAGCTTGTGGAGCGTGTCTTCCTCGCTGGTGATGGCCACGATGGGGATTTGCTGGCGGAAGCGGGATACGTGGCGGGCCGTGGAACCCGACTGGGTGACCACCACGATGCAGGCGGCGCCAAGTTTTTCCGCCATCATGCACGCCGCCCGCGTGATGGACGATTCTATGGGGGAAAGGGTGGGCCAGTCCGGCTCGCCGAGGAAGCGCGGGGAGTCCAAATGCGCTTCGGTGACGCGGGCGATCTGGTCCAGCGTACGCACGGCTTCCACCGGATAATCCCCCACCGCCGTTTCTTCGGAGAGCATCACGGCGCTGGTGCCGTCGAGGATGGCGTTGGCGGTGTCGGTCACTTCGGCGCGGGTGGGGCGGGGGTTGGCGATCATGGAGCGGAGCATCTGCGTGGCGGTGATCACCGGCTTGGCGGCGCGGCGCGTGGCGGAGATGATCTTTTTTTGCACGATGGGCAACTGCTCCAGCGGCATCTCCACCCCCAGGTCGCCGCGGGCCACCATGGCGCCGTCCACATGGGCCAGAATGTCGTCCAGAACGGCGATGGCCTCCGGCTTTTCCATTTTCGCCAAAAGGTAGGGCGGCCTTTCAAGCCGGGCCAGAATCTCCCGCACCGGCGCCAGGTCCGCCACGCTGCGGATGAACGACATGGCGATGTAATGGACCCCCATCGAAAGACCAAACTCCAAGTCACGCTGATCCTTGGCGGTGAAGGCGGGGATACGCAATTTGCTCAACGGCAGGTTCACCCCTTTGTGGGAGCTTAACACCCCCTCGTTAAGGACAGTGCAGCGCAGTTTCTCCTTTTCGATGGCGTCCACGCTAAGCTCCACCAGCCCGTCCGCGAGCAAAATCCTGGCCCCCACGGCCACATCCTCGGCCAGATATGGGTAGTTGACCGGAATCTCGCCATCGCCGCCCTGTT
>JACQZB010000028.1 GCA_016207925.1 Nitrospinota bacterium | reverse complement strand
GCTGGTGATACCCGGCGCCACCGGCTATACGCTGGCCCGGCAATACCGCGGCATGATGGCCATCAGCATTGCCTCCGCGCTTCTGGCGGTGACGGCGGGGCTGGTGATTTCGTACTACCTGGACATCGCCTCCGGCGCCGCCATCGTGCTTTCCAGCGCCGCGTTGTTCCTGTTCGCTTCGCTGGCGGGCCGCGTCCGCCGGGCATAAAAAAAGCCGGCCCCCGTAAGGGCCGGCCTCGCTTGCCGGGGCGATGACAAGGAACTACTTATTACTGCCGCCGTCGTTGTTATCGTCCGCGCTGTCGTCTTTGCTGTCATCCTGGCTGTCGTCCTGGCTGTCATCGGAATTGTCATCCGCGCCGTCCTGGCCGGAGTCATCGCCGGAATCATCGCCAGAATCGTCTTCCATTTCATCCTCGACGCCGTCGTTGTCGTCATCCACGTCGTCGAAATCATCCGTGCCGTCGCCGTCCTGGTCCACCTGCTCCAGCGGATTGTGTTCCGGCTCCACCAGTTCGTCCGCGTCCGTGTCGCCCGTGCCGTCGGGCAGGTCAATGCCGCCCAAGTCCACGTCACCGTCCCCCGTGGCGCCGGGGTCAATCACCGGAATGTCCGTCGTCGTGGTATTCGAATTGACGTTGGTGGCGAATCCCACGATGGCGATGGGCTGGTCGTCCGGATCCACCACTTCGAGCGTGTAGGTGTCATTCACCGGCACGTCCACGGAGAACGTGGCCGAGGTTCCCGTAAGCGCGTTCTTGCGCGCCGTGGTGGTGACCGACGCGGTGAACTTGGCGCCGTCGGATTGGCGGGACGCCACCACGCCGCCCACCTTCGAAAGATCGCCGGTCAGCTTTCCGCTGATGGTGCGCGTATTGGCGGCCGGAGCCGTCCCGCCGCCGCCCGACGATCCGCACGCGGCCAACGCCGCCGCCAAACCGATCACGGTTATATTTTTAAGAACGTTCCCGATTTTCATTTGTCTGTCCTTCCCAACCTGTTTTTCAGCCTGACTGTGCCTGCCACGGGTAGAAGCATTTCGCATACCAATTACCGATAGCTGACAACATGCTGAATACTAAAGACATACATAGCGGACTGGAAAGTAATGCTGTACAATGTCTTATAACCGGACACGCCGTTTGTACAATTTAACGTCACTTCCCGCTTTTGGGCGTATGATATTTTGCATGAAGGTCGTCCACCTTATCGCACACATGCGGCTTGGGGCGGGGCGGTATCTCGCCGACATCGCCCGCGCCCAACAGCGCGAACTTGGCCGCCATGTCACCGTCGCCGTCAGCGACGATATTGACCCCAACTGGCGCACCGACCCCAAGCTCGCCGCCGAACTCGCCGCCGAAGGGATCGAAACGCTCCGGCTCGGCGACTTTTTCTCCCGCGGCGTGCCCGCGCTGGCCGCCGCCGCGCGCAACCTGGCGCCCGTCCTGTCCGGCGCCGTCGCCCATTGCCACAGCGCCATGCCCGCCGCCGCCGCCCACATGGCCGGCGCGCGCGCCATCGTCATCACCTGCCACGGCTGGAGCCAGACGCGCCCGGAGGAATACGATCTGCAAGACGCCCTGGCCTACCGCCTCGCGCGCGGAGTGGTCACCTCGTCCCGCTTCTGGGCGGCCAGGCTGCGGCGCGATTTCAACGTCCCCGCCGTGAACCTGATCGAGGAGGGCATTGACCTGACGCCTTTCGCGCCGCTGGACATTTCCGCACGGCCCCATGCGCCCTTGCGAATCGTCACGGTATGCGAGTTGACCCATCGCAAGGGCGTTGACCTGCTCATCGCCGCCATGCCGCGCGTGTGGGAGCGCTTCCCGGAAACCTCCCTAAACATCATCGGCGACGGCGACGCGGCGGCGGATCTGCGCGCGCGGGCCAAACCATACGGCGCGCGGATCACCTTCCACGGCTACGAAAAGTTCCCCTATGCGCGCTTGGGCGAGTTCGACCTGTTCTGCCTGCCCACCCGGTCCGACAATTTCCCCGCCGCCATTGTCGAAGCCATGCTCGCCTCGCTGCCGGTGGTGGGTACGGCGGTGGGGGCGATCCCCGACATCATCGGCGCCAGCGGGTGCGGCGCCGTGGCCGCGCCGGAGAATCCCGCCTCGCTGGCCGACGCGCTGATGGAGGTCATCGCCCAAGGGCCTTCGAGAATGGCCGCCCTCGGCGCGGCGGGCGCGCGCCATGCCCATGCCCATTACGACATCCGCCGGATGGTCAGGGAACTCGACGCCGTCTATCGCAAGGCGCTGGACACGGCGTAGCGCTCCCTTCTTTTTATCCACTTCGTCCTGGGCTTCAAAATGCCTATCACCTGTGCGCCGGATAAGCGCCGTAGCTTAGGCATGGATCGGCTCAATCTCCATGCTTACGATAAGCGGCGCATTGGGCGACAATCCCAATTCCGCCAAGTCTTCGCCCTCAAGATGCAAGGCCAGCGCTTCCTGAATATTTTTTACGGTTTCATCCAATGTGGTTCCTTGCGTCACAACCGGCAAGCTGACGCACTCGGCGACATAGCCGCCTTCATCGCCAGGATACAGAATGATTTGTATTACGTTCCTTTTCATATTTATGCCGCCAGAAAGCAGTTAAACTCGCCACTGCCCGATCCTGCGCCGCATTTCATCGTTGGAGATAACCTTCCCTGCGCGGGAGTCCGCAAGCCCGCGCTCAACCATCCGCTCAAACGCAAGCTCTCGCAATATCTCATCGTAGGTAGCGTCTGGCGGCAGTTTATGCACGATTTCCTCTACCCGTTCTTTCGCTGACGGCATATTCCGTCTCCTGTGAAATTCTCTTGTTCTTATTTTAACCCGCTTTATCACTGCGGCCTACGCAACCCCCCTCACACCATCTCCCTATCCAGCGTGCGGTACTGCGCCGCCTCCGCGATATGCTCCGCCCGGATCGCCTCCGCACCCTCCAAATCCGCGATGGTCCGCGCCACCTTGATCGCCTTGTCGTGCGCCCGCGCCGAAAGCCCCAGCCGCTCTATCGCCGTCCGCAATATCGCCGCGCTGGCCGCGTCCAGCGGGCACAACTCCCGCAGCAGGCGCGAACTCATCTGCGCGTTGCAGTACACGGCCCGGCGCGACTTCACCCGCCCGAACCGCTCCAACTGCCGCCGCCGCGCCGCGTTCACCCGCTCCCGGATCGCCGCCGACGGCTCCCCCGGCGCCGCCTGCGCCAGCTCCGCGTATTTCACCGCGGGCGCCTCGATGTGGATGTCTATCCGGTCCATCAACGGGCCGCTGATGCGCCCACGGTACTTGCGGATCAAGGGCGGTGTGCAGGCGCACTCCTTCTCCGGGTTGGTGGCGTGGCCGCAGGGGCACGGGTTCATCGCGGCGGCCAGCATGAACCGGCTGGGGAAGGAGACCGCCATCGCCGCCCGGCTTATCGTCACGTCCCCGTTCTCCAGCGGCTGGCGCAGCGCCTCCAGCGCCGAGCGTTTGAATTCAGGAAGCTCGTCAAGAAACAGCACGCCGTGATGAGCAAGGCTCACCTCGCCGGGAATCGGGATCGTGCCGCCGCCGATCAGCCCCGCGTCGGAAATGGTGTGATGCGGCGAGCGGAACGGGCGCGCCGCCACCAATGGCGAGTCCATCGTCAGCTTGCCGCAGATGCTGTGTATCTTGGTGGTCTCCAGCGCTTCCTCGAAGGTCATGTCCGGCAAAATGGTGGGCAGCCGCTGGGCCATCATGGACTTGCCGGAACCCGGCGGACCGATCATCAACAGGTTGTGACCCCCCGCGGCGGCCACTTCCAACGCGCGCTTGACGTGCCCCTGACCCTTGACCTCCGCGAAGTCCATTCCGTCGTGATCCCCGGCGGTGAACCACTCCATCGGGTCCACCGTTACCGGCGCGATTTGTTGCGCCCCCTCAAGGTAGCCAATGGCCTCCGGCAGCGACCGTATGGGGATCACCTCCACCCCGCCGACGATGGCCGCCTCCGGCGCGTTCTCCACCGGGACCAGCAGCCGCTTGAACTTTTTCTCCCGCGCGCAGATCGCCGCGGGCAACGCCCCGCGCACCGGCTTGACCCGCCCGTCCAGCGCCAGCTCGCCGACGATCATCGCGTCATCCGGCCGCGCCGCCAGCAAACCTTCCGCCATCAAGAACGCCAAGGCGATGGGCAGGTCAAACATGCTGCCCTCCTTGCGCACGTCGGCGGGAGCCAAGTTGACGGTGACGCGCTTTATCGGTGGATCGAATCCGGTGTTGGCCAGCGCGGCCAGAACGCGCCCCTGGGACTCGCGCACGGCGGCGTCCGGTAACCCCACGGTGGAATAGTGGAACATGCCCCCCATGCCTATTCCCCCTGTGTCACTCGTGTAATCCTACTGTACCGGCATCGGCGAGGCAATATGAAGCGGCGCGCCGGCGATTACAGAATTGCGTTTCTCATTCCCCGCGCATTAAGATTCACTTGCGTTAAATCTGGGAATCATGGAACCACGCCGTGTCCTGTTCATCTTCGAGTACCTGGGAACCCGCTACGCCGGGTGGCAGCGCCAAACCAACGCCCTCGCCATTCAGCAGGTCATCGAGGAGGCGCTGGAAAAAATCACCCAAGCCCCCGCCACGTTGATCGCCTCCGGCCGCACCGACGCGGGCGTCCATGCCCTGGCCCTGCCCGCCCACGCGGACCTGGCCACGCGCATCGCGGACTCCGAACTGGTCCGCGCGCTCAACGCCCTGCTGCCGGAGGACATCGTGGCAAGGGAGGCGCGCACGGTTTCCAACAATTTCCACGCCCGGTACAGCGCCCTCGAAAAAACGTACCGCTACCTCATCCTCAACCGCGCCATCCCTTCCGCCTTCGACCATGGCCGCGTGTGGCATTTCCGCTCCCCCCTGGATGTTGAAGCCATGCGCGCCGCCGCCCAACGCCTCCCCGGGGAGCGCGATTTCTCCTCCTTCCGCTCCGCCGGGTGCGCCTCCAAACAGCCCGTCCGCGACCTTTCGCGCCTGACGGTGGAGCGGCAGGGCGACTTCATCGTCATCACCTTCACCGGATCGGGATTCCTCAAACAAATGGCGCGCAACATCACGGGCACGCTGGTGGACGTGGGGCGCGGCGCCTTGAATCCCGATGACATGACGCGCATCCTCGCCGCCAAGGACCGTTCCGCCGCTGGACCATGCGCCCCGGCGGAAGGTTTGACCCTCGTTGAAGTGACGTACCCCCAGCCGACTTCATAGCTCATCGTCGGTAGTGCGTCAGTTTGAATTATTTTTGGAAAAGCGTGCTGCAAGGTCCTTCGGCTTTGCCCTCAGGACTTCAACAATAAGCGTGAGATGCCTTTACCGGCGCCCTGAGCGGAGCGAAGGGCCTTGCGGTTCAAATTTCAAATTGAGACACTACTTCATCGTCGGGTCATTTGACTTTCCGCCACACCCTGATATAATTTCCCGACTTTTTTCGGACTTTTACGGTGACATGACGGTGAGTAATTCGGTATCCAACATCTGCCGGCATTGCGGCGGGGTTATCGCGCGCGGGTTCGAGGACAGCTCCTGCGTCCTTTGCGGCCGCTCGGCGAGTCATACCTGCGAAAATTGCCGGTTCCCCCAACCGCCCGCGCCCGCTCCCCATCCCGCCACGCGCAAGGCCACCCAGCGCCCGCGTTCCAGCAAAAAACGCTGACGTTCTACTGTATCCCTAAAGAACTTGGCGCCACGGCGTCAAAGGGGGTATATTAGGGTCAGTGGTTGAGGATGGATGTCATGGCTGACGATGGTTCTTTTGGCCAGTCCAACGACGCCTTGCGCCTGTTCAACGCCACCCGGTATTCGCGTATGAGCGAAATCGTCTCCCGCCCCAATTACGTCAACAGCTCGCACGAGCCGTTGGGCGTCGGCGGCGCTCCGGTTAAAACCCAGATCCGCGGTATCCTGAAACAAATGAATATCGGCGACGTAAACTCGATTGTGGATAATTTGACCAAAGGGGTGTCTTCCCTAATCACCGGCAAGGGGGCAATGGTCAACCAATCAGCCTAGTTGCGCGCTTAACGAGACAAATAACTATTGCCTAAAATATCAATGCTTTCTCTTGGTATTTCGATTTCTAAAGCTTTAATGTTGGATTCCACCTGCTCCACCGAATTGACCCCCACTAGCGCGCTTGTGACCACTTCCCTGCCAAGCAACCATTGTAATGAGCAATCAGTCAACGTATATGGTTTGTTAACCATGGAATCCTTCATTATTTGAATTTTACGCATCGCCGAAGCGGACTATACGCCAGAACGCCTATTTCATGGTCGCGGCAGTACGGAAGCAGACCGGACTCAATTTCGCGTTCCAACACATTGTATTTTGACTGCAAAGAGGCGATGCGCGCGTAGCCCGACGCTTTTTCAATAAGTTCCACATCAAAATTGCTCACCCCTATTTCACGGACCTTACCCATGGCCTGCAACATCACCAGCGCCACCATGCTATGTTCAAGCGGTGTCTGCGGATCAGGCCAATGTATCTGGTACAGGTCTATGTAAGAAGTGTTGAGCCGCCGGAGCGAATTTTCGAGTTCTTCATAAATCGAGGCGGGGTTTAAGGAGCGATACATTTCACCCAACGATTCCGCCTTCCACCGCAAGCCGCACTTGGTCGCCAATATGACCTTATCGCGCCGGCCGGCGATGGCTTTACCGATGATCTCCTCCGCCCTGCCAAAGCCATAGATGGGGGCGGTATCAATAAAATTGACTCCCAAATCAATGGCGCGCTGGATCGTGGCTATCGCCTTGCCCTCGTCGCGCTCCTCCCAAAAGGGCGGACCCCCAAGACCCCAGGTTCCAAGCCCTATAACACTGACTTCAAGTCTGCTAGAGCCAAGTTTCCGGTATTTCATGTGGATTAAGGTATCATAAGTGGCACAAAATGTATTGGCCATTTAGCGGTTGCTGGCTTGGAAAACTTCACGTTTAATTTTGAAAGCAAACTCATAACAAGAAAAAATATCGCGTAACATATGGAAATAAAATAACATTCATGACTATGACCAAATATGTGTTTAGCCGATGCTTTGTTATGCGCTATTCATCAGGTCACCTATCGTTCAGGTACTCCGATCCGGCAATTTTTACATTTCAAAAATAAATCATGCGTTTGAGTCGGGATATTCACGGTAATAAGCGATTTTTAATCTAATAAGCTACGTTTCTCAAGGTTATTCGTCCAATTTGACTGATATTTCATCAATATATCCCGAATATCGCTAAACATGATTCCCTTAATAGCTACATAAAATTATCTGGTTGATTTCATCAAATTACCCCGTATTCCGACAAGTTAGCCCTATTTTTATTGGAAAATTGCAAAATTACTGATGGGCGTTGTCCGGGAAGACAACGCTAACCGCGAGTTATGGCAGAAGCGAAAAAGCCGTCCATGCCGTCTTGGCCGGGCAAGGTGAAAAAATCACCTTGGGGCGATTCGAACGGCGCCAGGGGTGGCCGTGCTTTACGCAAGGGGACGCGGCGCAACGCGGGGTTGCGCGCCAACAATGATTCGATCTGCTCCACCCCCTCCTCCGGCTCGATGGAGCAGACGGCGTACACCAGCCGTCCTCCGGGCGCCAAGGCGTTCGCGGCCTGATCCAGCGCGCGTTGCTGTACGCGGGCCATGTCCATCACCAGCGTCTCGCCCCGGTTCCATTTGCCCTCCGGTTTGCGCCGCAAGACGCCGGTTCCCGAACAAGGCGCATCGAGAAAAATAAAATCAAACCGGCGCCGCACGGGCCACGGCAAAGCGGCGTCCGCGCGGGCGGGCAGGGCGATGGCGACGCCCAAACGCTCCATGTTGGCTTGAAGCTCCTCCAAAGCCGGCATACCGCGGTCAAGGCACAGGATGCGGCCCCGGTTATTCATTCCGGCGGCGAACTGGCCGGTTTTCACTCCCCGGCCGCAGCAGACGTCCGCCACATTTGCCCCCGGCGGCGGCGATAGCAACGATCCGGCGCGGTACGAGGCCAAATCCTGCGGCTGGGCGAACCCCATGTCTATGATCCGCGCTCCGGGAGCGGGCGCCTGCGAGCGGACCAGCAGTAGGTCCGTCTCGCCGGGAACGGGTTCAAGTTCCATGTCGCTTTTGGCGAGCCGGTCCTGCGCGCCGGGTTTTAGCCGGTTGACCCGCAGAAACACTGGAGCGCGGCGGTTGGAGTCGCGCATGATCCGCTCGGCGGTGTCGCGTCCGAAATTCTTGATCCACCGGCGCGCCAGCCAGTCAGGGAAGGAATGGATCAAACCAAGCGCCTCGGCTTCATCGCGGGGTTTGGGGGCGACTGCGCGGACGATGTCGTGGAGCGGTTTGCCGGTCAGCTTTTTGGCCGCCACCATCCGCAGGGCGCCGCGCAGGGCGCCGTTGACAAATCCGGCCAGGTGGCGCGTGGCGCTCAACCGTTTGGCGATGTTCACCGACTCGTTGACGGCGGCGGAAGCGGGCGTTCGGTCCATCGCCAGCGCCTGATACAGCCCCAGGCGCAACAGGGCGCAGGCGGGCGGGTCTATCTCCTCCGCCGGGCGGCGCGTGGCGGCGGCGACGATGGCGTCCAGCGAGCGGCGGTACCGCACCGCGCCGAACACCAGTTCGGCGGCGAACCGGCGGTCGCGCGGATTGTTGATTTTAAGCGAGCCGAGGGCGGCGTCGAGCGCGCGGTCTATATGGGCCTGACCCGTTTCCACGCGGGCGAGCGCGCGGAATGCGGCGAGCCGTGTGCTGTCGCTCAATGACGGCGCATCAACGGATCAGCCGGGGGGCCAGCCCAGGGGCCGGCCGCCAAGCAGATGGAAATGCAGATGGAACACCGCCTGTCCCGCGTCCGGCCCATTGTTGGTGACCATGCGGAATCCCGCGCCCGCCACGCCCAACTCGCGCGCGAGCCGGTTCGCCAACAGGTAGGCGTCGCCCACCACGAGCCGGTCATCGTCCGTCAGCGCCAGGTTGTTGGGGATGTGTTTCTTGGGGATTATCAGGATATGCGCGGGCGCCATCGGGTTAATGTCCCGGAAGGCGAACAACGTATCGGTCTCCGCCACTTTTTCCGACGGTATTTTGCCCGCGGCGATTTTACAGAAAATGCAATCGGTCATGATCGAGCCATTATACGGAAGAGCTTTGCATAGTCCATTTGTAAGCGGATCAGCCAATTCTTCACCTCTCCCCGGGGGGAGAGGTAGCGCGTAGCGCGGGTGAGGGGGTATGAAGGGTTAATTTCTCCACCCTCACCCTGCCCTCTCCCTCCAGGGAGAGGGGAAAAGCTTACTCGCATCACGGTCAATTGGCGCAGGGACATCAGTTATGCGAAAGTTTAATTATAAAGCGGGCGGGCGGCTTTGCGCCAGCGGAACAAACCAGAGATAGTGCGTCAGTTTGAAATTCGAACTGCAAGGCCCTTCGCTCCGCTCAGGGCGCCGGTACTGGCATCTTACGTTTATTGTTGAAGTTCTGAGGCAAAGCCGAAGGACCTTGCAGCACGCTTTTCCAAAAATAATTCAAACTGACGCACTACCAAACCAGAGGTTACGGCGCCGTCACCGCTTGCTGGTTGCGCTTAAGGCTTTGCGCCGCCGAGCAGAGCGTGTTCAGCGTGTACCCCTTCATCAAGGAAATGAAGGTGGAACGGAAATCGCCGTAAAACGCGCTTATGACGCATTTGTTGTGGTCGGAACCGCACCCGTCCTTGTCGTCCCCCGCGCCGCAATCCCACGGCTGGAACTGCCCTTCGGTGGCCACGTAGATGTCGTACACGGAGATGTCGGCCGGGTCACGGTTCAAGCGGTACCCCCCTTGGCTGCCGCGCGCGGCGCGGATCAATCCGCTTCTTTTCAGGTCGGCGAGGATCTGTTCAAGGAAACGGTAGGGCAGTTTAAGCGACTCGGCCAGCGCCTTGCCCGACACCGGCCCCTCATCCGGCTCGCATTTCAGATGGAGCAGGGTAAGCAACGCATATTCGAATCTGGCGGAGAATTTCATATTTCACCTTCTCCCATAAAGATAGTAGATATTGGTGAGTATGGCAACAATTTTATATTACTTATTGAATAATAACGCAAATAAAATGTGTTGACGCGCCAGCGGAATTTTCGTATCATGTTTATCATTCCGACGAGAACGATAGGAATGATAAAACGACAAGGAGTTATCATGGCGCACCGGTATCCTGACTTTATCAACATCTCTCACGACGATCTGCGCGAACTGGTGGACAAGCTCCACTTCGGCCAAAAGGTCGAACGCGCCAAACGCCTGCTGGCGTGGGCCTTCAACGAATACGGCGACAACGCCGTGGTGGCCAACAGCCTGGGCAAGGACTCCATGGTGGTTTGGGACCTGGCCGTAAAGGTCAACCCAAACGCCAAGGGATTTATCGTCACCACCGCCTACAAACCGGCGGAGACCATCGTGTTCATGAACGAAATCGCCGCGGAGTACCCCAACCTTTCCATCTACCGCTCGGACAAGGACGTGGGCGATTTGTACCGCAGCAACCCCGACCAATGCTGCCAGGTTCTCAAGGTGGAGCCGGTGCGCCGCGCCGTGGAGGAGTTGGATGTCGAATGCTGGATCACCGGCCTGCGCTGCACCGAGGGGCGCACCCGGACCGATTTCCGCGAGATCGAGGAGCGGGACAAGGGCCTGATAAAACTCAATCCCGTCCTGCTGTTCACCGAGCGGGAGGTATGGCAGTACCTGGCGCTCAACAAGGTGAAGATCAATCCGCTGTACGCCCTGGGTTACCGGTCGCTGGGTTGCGCGCCCTGCACCGCCATCGCCGGGGGCGACAACGAGCGCGCCGGGCGCTGGCTGAACACCTCCAAGTGCGGCGGCGAGTGCGGCATCCACACCCAGCCGCTCAAGAAGCTGGGCGTGTTGTCGGATGAAGCGACGCCCGTGGGGCATTGAGGTATGGCGGTTGGGCGGGGCGCGCCCTGCCCAACCAACAGGGCGAGGCGAGCCTCGCCCCTGCCGCGGATGCGCGAACACAAGACTGTTCCTGATTTTTGCCTCCCCTTGGCAAGGGGAGGTGGCGCGAAGCGCCGGAGGGGTGTGCCAAAGGCGTCGCTGAAAAAAGCCCCGTGGGGGGAGCGTACCCCCTCGTCGCCGAAGACGGCGACACTCCCCCTTGCCAAGGGGGAGCAAAAGAAAAATGCGTGACGTTTAAACGGGAAACGCAATGGAAGCGGTATTGGGATTTTTCATCGCCTTGGCCATCGCCATAACCGGCGTGGGCGCGGGTACCATCACCGCGCCGGTGCTGATGCTGTTCATGGGCGTGGAGCCGGCGGTGGCGGTGGGCACCGCGCTGGTGTTCGCCTTTATCGTCAAGGTTCCCGCGGGCGTCTCCTACTGGATGAAACGCAAGGTGAATGTCCCCGCGCTTTTGCTGATGGCGGCGGGCGGCGTGCCCGGTGTGGTGGCGGGGTCGTACCTGCTGGGCCACCTGGCCCAGAACCGCGAATTGAAGGCCGTCATTTTGGCGGTGGTGGGCGGCATTGTCCTGTTCTCGGCGATTCTTAACATCGTCCTTACGCTCAAGCGGATTGATCTGGTGCGGTATCACACCTGGTTGCGCAAGCTCATTCCACTGTTCACGTTCTTTATCGGGATCGAGGTAGGTTTTTCCTCCGCCGGGGCGGGCGCGCTGGGCACATTGCTGCTGCTGTACACCACCAACATTTTCGCCTGCGCGGTGGTGGGGACGGACATCGTGTTCGGGCTAATCCTCTCGGCGGTGGGGGGCGGACTGCATTTGAGCATGGGCAACGTGGACCATCCGCTTCTGTTCAAGCTGGCGATAGGCGGCGTGTTCGGGGCGTTCGCCGGGACGCATCTGGCCGCGTTGACGCCCGCCCGCCCGCTGCGGTTCGCGCTATTGGCGTGGCTGGTGTTCATCGGCTCCCAACTTTTGTACCGGGGCTTCGCCGGATGAGCGGCCCCTTGGCAAGGAAGGCTTTGCATAACTAATGTCCATCCACCAACCGGATACGAAGCGGGAAAATTATTCCCCTCTCCCTGGAGGGAGAGGGCAGGGTGAGGGTGGACGAACCTGTTTTTCATGCCCCCTCACCGGCGCTAAAGCGCCACCTCTCCCCCCGGGGAGAGGTGAAGATTTGGTTGGCCCGCTCACAAAAAAGGTTACGCAAAGGTCTTCTTGGCAAAGAAACGAAAGTGGAAATGACAGGCGGCTGGCGCCGTGCCCAACGCAAGCTTTGGTTGACCCCCGTCGCTGGCGAAGTGGCCGGGGCGCCGGCCGCCTTCATTATCACGGGTGATGTATGGAGAGCAAAACCATGAGTGAAGCCATGGAGAACGGATCGCCCCTGCTTGCCGCTCCGGCGCTTGAGCCGGGATTGCTGGCGGCCACGCGCCGCGCGCTGGACCGTTTCGTCCTTACGCTGGAACGCTTCCGCGCCGGGAGCGTGGACGAGGAGGAGTTCAAGCATGCCCGCCTGGGCCTGGGGGTGTACTCCCAGCGGCAGGAGGAGCTGTACATGATACGGACAAAAATCCCCGCGGGGCTGCTTTCCCGCGCGCGTTTCGAAGGGCTGGCGGCGGTGGCGGCGCGGTACGGCCAGGGCGAGGTCCACTTCACCACCCGGCAGGACGCGCAGATCCACCATGTCCCTTTCGACAACATGCTTCCCGCGCTCGAAGCGTTGTTCGCCAGCGGCGTATCCACGCTGGGCGCGGGCGGCGCGGGATTGCGCAACATCAACGTCTGCGCCCATGGGCATGAGGGCGAGTTGGACCTGGCCCCGCTGGGCGCCGCGCTGGCGGATGAACTGGCGAATCACGAATTGGCCTTCACGCTGCCGCGCAAGCTGAAAATATCGCTCTGCGGCCTGGCCGGCGGATGCGGCGCCATCCTGACGGAAGACATCGGCGTCGCGCCGCTGCATGACGCTACGCCGGACGGTCCGCGTTTCAAAATCTGGATCGGCGGCGGGCAGGGAGCGCAACCCAAGCTGGGCGCGGCGCTGGATGATGACGTGTCCACGGACAGCCTCCTCCCCTCGATTCTGGCGATTCTTGCGGCGTTCAAGGCGTTGGGATCGGGCGCCAGCCGCAACCGCGCGCGCCTGAAATTCCTGATCGAGCGCATCGGCGTGGAGACGTTCCGGCGGGAGTACCGCGCGCGGCTGGCCGCGCGGGAGGGCGTTGAATGGGAACCGCCGGAAATCTCCCTGCGGCGTTCGGAACCACGGGTGACCCTCACCCCCGTGACCGCGGATTTGCCCTCGGCCGCCATTATAAAAATAAGCGGCGCGATCAACTGGAACGATGACACGCGCCTGCAAGTGACCAAGGAAGGGCGCCTCACCGTCACCGGCATTGACGATCCCGCCGCGCTGATTTCCACATGCCGCGCGCTGGGCGTCCACGCCACGTTGGGCAATGCTGGCCCCGTCGTGGTTTCGTGGCGCTTACCGCAAGATCAACGGCTAGGCCATCCCCTGCTATCAGATAGTCCTGGGCGGTTCCGAGAATGGCCGCGCGCCCCGTGTGGCCGCCCCGCGGGCGCGCATGCCCGCCCGGCGCGCCCTGGACGCGCTGGAGCGCATCGCGTCGCTGTACCGGGAACGCAAAAGGGACAACGAACGCTTCGGCGATACCATCACCCGGCTTGGCGTGGAGTTGTTCGCGGACGCGGTGGCGGACTTGGCCGATCTTGACGATACCGCGCTGGAGCCTTCGTTGCGTTTCGATTGGGACACCGATACGGCGCTTGACCTGAACCAGATCGGACCCGGCGAATGCGGCGGCGCGGCGCGGGAGTTGGTGATAAGCCATCAGGAAGCCGCGCGCGGCGCCTTGCATATCGCCCAGAAGTCCGCCGATCCCTTCGACATCGCGTCCCATCTGCGCCAGGCGGTCAAATCCGCCGCGTCCGCCGCGCTGGCCGGGGCGGGAGTGGAGCATAACGGCTCCGGATCGCTGGTGAACTTCATCCACGAGCGGGTGGAGTTGCCGGGGCTCGACCGCGCCGCGGTGGATCATGCGCTGTCGTGGGCGCAGGGGGAGAAAAGGGCGGCGCCAACGGTGGAGGCCGTTGCGGCGTTTGTCGCGGCGGCGGAACACGCCCGCGCCAAGGCGCCCACGGCGGCGCAGGCGCTTGATCTGGCGGGCGTCGTCTGCCCCTTCAACTACGTCAAGGCCAAGTTGGCGCTGGAAACCATGGCGCCCGGCGAGCGGATCACCATAATTCTCGATGACGGATCGCCGATTAAAAACGTGCCCGCCAGCCTGGCCAACGACGGCCACCGGATCATCGAGCGCCGCCCGCACGGCGCGCGGCACATCATCCTCGTGGAGAAATGAGGGAGCGAGCGTGTACAGATCCTGGCCCTTCCCCCCTCGCTACGAGAGGGTGGCCTGAAAGGCCGGGTGAGGGGGATATGAATAACCCCTCACCCTACGCCTCACTTCCGTCCGGCGCTGT
>JACQZB010000151.1:6072-10479 GCA_016207925.1 Nitrospinota bacterium | reverse complement strand
TGTTCATCGCTCAACAATACCGCGAAATGAAAAAGGCCGGGCGAACCCGCCCGGCCTTTGTGGAGCTTGATCGCTTAGCGGTCAATACCGCCGTCAATGTGGGCGGGGCGCACCGCCATGGCGTCGAAGCCGGCCTTCTTGGCCTTGGCCGCGTCGCCGGAGGCCTTCAACTCGTTATGGAAGGCCATGGCGCCCTCGATGCATTTGAGCGCGTAGTCAAACGCATAGGGGATGCCAGCGCCGCGGGGGGAGAAGCCGCCCAGGATCACGCCCACCGTGGCCGCCTCGAACACCTCCGGGATGGTGGCGCCCTTCTCGCACGCCGGGATGACGTGCACGATACACTTGGAGGACATGGTGCCCACGCCGCCGGACATGAACATCAGTTCCTTGATCTTCTGGGAGATGGCGCCGTCGGAAAAGACGGTGTCATAATAGTTGCCGAAACACACGCCCGCGTCGGTGCTTACGGTGTTGATGATTTTGAACATGCGCGGATTGAAACCGGAAACCTTGTCCATGTACTCGTTGGCTTCGGCGTCGGTCATCTTCCCGGCCAGATCCTTTATCTTCTTGCGCAGATCAAGCATTTGTTGAACATTGCTCATATTGACCCCCATGCTCCTATAATGGTTTGTAGCATTTCGGCGAACGCATCGCTAAATGGGCATACCCGCCGTGTCCCGACCACCCAAGATGGCATCCCCCCTCAATAAGTGGATGACCCCCGCAATGCGTCCGCATTGTACTTGGTTAAGGCTGTCCCTGTCAAAGGCGTGCGCAAAAAAAAACCGGGCCGTTTGGCCCGGCGTTATGGAATGAAAAGAGGTTAACGATCTATGCCGCCGTCAATATTGGCGGGGCGCACCGCCATGGCTTCAAACCCAGCTTGTTTGGCCTTCGCTTTGTCGCCGGAAGCCTTTAGCTCATTATGATACGCCGACGCGCCCTCGATGCACTTGAGCGCATAGTCAAAGGCGTACGGGATGCCCGCGCCGCGAGGGGAGAAACCTCCCAAAATCACGCCAACCGTAACGGCTTCAAATACTTCCATGATGGTCGCGCCGTTCTCGCACGCCGGGATGACGTGCACGATGCACTTGGAGGACATGGTACCCACGCCGCCCGACATGAACATCAACTCCTTGATCTTCTGGGAAAGATGACCATCGGAGAACACCGTGCTGTAATAGTTGCCAAAGCATACGCCCGCGTCGGTGCTTACGGTGTTGATGATCTTGAACATGCGCGGATTGAATCCGGAGACCTTGTCCATGTACTCGTTGGCCTCCGCGTCGGACATTTTACCGGCCAAGTCCTTGATCTGTTTACGTAGTTCGAGCATTTGCTGAACGTTGCCCATAAATAGCCCCCTGACGAATTGAAGCAGTGACATGATTCCACCCTCTTACGGCGGCTCATCAGCCCGCAAGGGCCGCGGCGCGTCCGCAAATTTCCGGTTGGGACAATACCCCCCCGCAATGACGGGGAAATTGTAGTAAAGCCCCTCCTGAAAGTCAAAATAAATAGAGAACGCGGCGGCGGAGTAGTGTCTCAATTTGAAATTTGAACCGCAAGGCCCTTCGCTCCGCTCAGGGCGCCGGTGAAGGCGTCGCACGCTTATTGTTGAAGTCCTGAGGCACAGCCGAAGGACCTTGCGGCACACTTTTCCAAAAATAATTCAAACTGACGCACTACCGGCGGCGGGTAACGCTGGATTTTAAGAGGGGTTTTTGTGTAGAATACACAGTTTCGTGAAGTGGGGCGTCGTCAAGCGGTAAGACAGCAGACTTTGGATCTGCCATTCGGAGGTTCGAATCCTCCCGCCCCAGCCAAGGCGGCTGGCGCGGGAAGAGAACAGGTGGACAGGGTAGGGTTATGACGTTTAACAGCAACAGCAGGCTGGTGCTTATCAGCGGCCGGTCGAACCTTCCGTTGGCGCAGGAGATAAGCCTGTCCACGGGGATACCCCTGTGTGACCGGGATCTGACCAACTTCTCCGATGGGGAGGTGTTCGTGCAGATCCGCGAGAATGTGCGCGGATGCGACGTGTTCGTGATCCAGTCCACCTCCACCAACGTCAACGACCACCTGATGGAGCTGTTGATAATGATAGACGCGATCAAGCGCGCGTCGGCCAAGCGCATCACGGCGGTCATCCCCTACTTCGGCTACGCCCGGCAGGACCGCAAGGTTCAGTCGCGCACGCCGATCACCGCCAAGCTGGTGGCGGACCTGATCACCGCCGCGGGCGCCAACCGGGTGTTGGGCATGGACTTGCACGCGGGGCAGATACAGGGATTTTTCGCGCTGCCGGTGGATCACCTGTACGCGGCGCCCACCTTTACCGATTTCATCAAGACCCAGCGCGACTACCGCGACCTGGTGGTGATGTCGCCTGACGCGGGCGGCGTGGAGCGCGCGCGGGCATACGCCAAGGCGCTCAACGCGGGGCTGGGCATCGTGGACAAGCGCCGCGAGGCCAAGAACGTGGCCGAGGCGATGCACATCATCGGCGAGGTGAAAGGGCGCGACGCCTTGATCGTGGACGACATGGTGGACACCGCCGGCACACTGACCCAGGCGGTCCAGGCGATCTTGAAGGCGGGCGCGCGCTCCGTATCCGCCTGCGCCACCCATGCGGTGCTGTCCGGCCCGGCGATTGAACGCATTCAGAACTCCGACCTTCGGGAATTGATCACCAGCAACTCCATCAACGTCGCCGAGGAGAAGACCCGCTGCAAAAAGATCACGGCGCTCTCGGTGGCGGGGCTGTTGGGGGAGGCGATCATGCGTATCCACGCCGAGTCGTCGGTAAGTTCACTGTTCGAGTACTAAACGCGCGCCGCGCGCTGAATCCGTAATTGTTGAAGAGGACAAAGAAGATGAGCGAATTTGTGTTGGAAGGCAAAACCCGCGCCCCGGGCCGCAAGGGTCCCGCGCGCAGGATCCGCGCCCAGGGCATGGTGCCGGGCGTCATTTACGGCGGGGGCACGTCCCTGACGATGGCGGTGGAAGCCAAGAAGCTGCTGAAAATCCTGGAAACCAAGGGCGGCAAGAACAGCGTGATCACCACGCGCCTGGAGGGCGACGCGCGCGAGCGCACGGTGATGATCAAGGAACTCACCGCGCACCCGATTTACGATACGCTTCTGCACGTGGATCTGCTGGAGATAGACACCCGCAAGCCCATCCGCGTGACCGTGCCGCTGGAGTTCACCGGCGTGGCCAAAGGGGTGAAGGACAAGGGCGGCAGGCTTAAGCACGCCTTGCGGGCGCTGCGGGTGGAATGCCTGCCTTCCGACATCCCCGCGGCGATCCAGATAGACGTCACCGAGATGGATATTGGGACCGTGTGGCGGGTGCGCGACCTGCCGTTGGACAATAAGCTCAAGGCGCTCAATGATCCCGAAGTGAACGTGGTTTCGTGCGCCATACCCAAGGTTGAGAAAGAGCCTACGCCCGCCGAGGCCGCCGCTGCCGGCGCCGCTCCCGCCGCCGCGGCGGAAGGGGCCGCCCCTGCCGACAAAGCCGAAAAGGGCGAGAAGGACGACAAGGGGGGGAAAGCCGAGAAGGGCGGGAAGAAGTAACGGATTGACGGCGTGGCGGCGTGCGGCTGATCGCAGGTTTGGGGAATCCCGGATCACGGTATGCGCGCACGCTGCATAACGCCGGGTTTTTGGCCGTGGACCGGCTGGCGGAGCGCCTCGGCGCCCGCGAGGCGGGTACCCATGGGGGGGCTGATTGGGCGCGCGGCGCTTTTGCGGGGGCCGCGGTGACGCTTATCAAGCCGGTGGAATACATGAACCGCAGCGGCGAGGCGGTCCGGCGCGCGATGGGGCGCTTGGGGCTTGGGCCGGAGCGGGTGCTGGTCATTCACGACGATATAGACATCGCCGCGGGCCAGGCGCGCTACAAGGTTGGAGGAGGCCACGCGGGCCACAATGGCGTGCGCTCGATCATCGAGTCGCTGGGGGCCGCGGGTTTTCACAGGATACGGGTCGGCGTGGGCCGGCCGCCGGAAGGAATGGACGCGGCGGACTATGTGCTGTCCGCGATGAGGCCGGAAGCGCGCGAGGCGCTGAACGCCGCGCTGGACGCGGCGGTGGAACTGGCCTTGTCGCGGTTCATGGGCCAAGCGCCCGCCGGCGAAGAGCGCCGGTGAACCACAACGTTGACGTAAGGAGAGGGAGCGTAACATGAACATTGCGGTATATCTGTCGCTGCTTGTGGCGCTCGGGGGGCTGGGCGTGGCGTTCTGGCTGTACGCCACTATTATCAGGCAGCCCGCGGGCAACGCCCGGATGATCGAAATTTCGGACATGATCCATACCGGGGCAATGGCGTTTCTCAAACGGGAATACACCATCCTGGCGGGATTCATCGTGGCGGTGTTCCTGCTGCTGG